>CAZKID010000699.1:0-1505 GCA_964552405.1 uncultured Thermoanaerobaculia bacterium | reverse complement strand
CCCGGGCAGGACTTGCCCCGGCAGCAGGCCGACGATTTCCGTTCCTGGTACGCGAAGCCCTCGGTCGCGTGCGCGCTCATCGCAGGTATCGAATGCGACGTGCAGCGGCGCGATATCGAGGTCCGTGAGATTGATCGAGATCTGCGCGCAGCCGAACTCGGGGATCACCCAGCCGACTGCCTTCACCGATTTCAGCAGCCCCGGCTCCCAGACCGGCTCGCCCTTTTCGTCGAGGATCGGATTGTTCTCCGCGTCGCGCTTCATGCGTCCGCGCTCACGGATGTCGAAGGCGACGCGCGTCGCTAGGCGTTTGTCGAGCGTATTGATGTTCACGTTATAGGCGACGAGGAACTTGCGCGCGCCGATGACCGTCGCGCCGCAGTGCGGATTGAAGACGGCAGGGCCGAAGTCAGGCTGCCAGTCCACGTGCGTGATCTTGCGCGCGAGGCCTTCGTATTCACCTTCACGAATGTCGGCGAGATTGCGGCGATGCGGCGCGCTCGCCGCGAACTCGTAGAGATAGACGGGAACTTCGAGCTCTTTTCCAACGCGCTCGCCGAGGCGGCGGGCGAGGCTGGCGCATTCATCCATGGTGATTCCGGAGATCGGAATGAACGGTACGACGTCGACTGCGCCGATCCGCGAATGCGCGCCGCGATGCCTCGACATGTCGATCAGCTCAACGCCGCGCTGCACCAGACGGAACGCGGCTTCGAGCACCGGCTCGGGCTCGCCGACGAACGTGATGACGGTGCGATTCGTGTCTGCACCGGGATCGATGTTGAGCACGCTGACGCCGTTGACGGAAGCGGCTGCAGCGGCGACGGCTTCGTAGACTTCCGGCCGCCGGCCATCAGAAATGTTCGGAACGCATTCGACGAGTTGCATGGCGGGGATGCTAGCAGACAGCAGACAGCAGACAGCAGGCAGCAGGCAGCAGGCACCAGGCAGCAGGCAGCAGACAGCAGACAGCAGGCAGCAGGCAGCAGACAGCAGACAGCAGACAGCAGACAGCAGCAACAGTAGGTCGTCCTACCTACTGCCTGCTGTCTGATCCCGCAAATACTTCCAGGAATAGTCGCGCCGCGAGCTTCGCCGTCATTCCGCTCACGTCCCAGGGCGGCGAGAGCTCGGTGAGGTCGCAGGCGATCACCTTCGGCGATCGCGCGAGCTCGCGCACGAGCGCGATCGTTTCACGCGATTGCAAGCCTCCCGGCGCAGCCGCGGACGACCCGGGCATCTCGACGGCGTCGATGTCGATCGAAAGAAAGATCGCGTCGCTTGTTGCCTCGAGCTTCGTGCGGATCTCGCGGCCGATGTCCGCGGCGCGCTTCTGGTCGAAGGTCTCGACGGGAACGATGTGGATCTTCTGCTCGCGCACCCAGCGGTCGTAATACGACGAATTTGCGAAGTCGCGCGTGCCGATGATGAACGTGCGGTCGCCGGTCAGGATCGAGGTCTCGAGCGCACGGCGATAGGGAGTGCCGCTCAGCAGCGACTCGTCG
>CAZKID010000698.1:0-1530 GCA_964552405.1 uncultured Thermoanaerobaculia bacterium | reverse complement strand
CTCAGCACTTTGTGGCGTAATTTCTGCTGAGCCGTAACGCGAAAATGGCCGCCCCCGCTGATGTAATCCCACGCCGACCGACGCTGCTCTTCATCCTCGTGCTGGGGCTGCTCTTCGTCTTGATGAGCCTCAGCACGCGCACGCGGATCGGCGGGGAGACGCGAACGATGTTCGAGCGCACGGTGATGATGATCTTCTCGCCCGTTCCGAAGACCGTGAACTGGATCGGCGGTGCGGCCTCCGACATGTACCACGGCTATCTCGACATGCGCCGCTCCGTCGCGGAGAACAATCAGCTCCATCGCAAGGTCGCCGATCTCGCGACGGAGAACCTGAAGCTGCGCCAGTCCGAGACCGACTTGCGCCGGTTGCGCAGCCTTCTCGGCTACTCCGAGCGCTTCACGATGGAGACGTCGATGGCCGAGGCGATCATGCTGGACACGTCGTCCCGGTTCAAATCGATCATCCTCGATCGAGGATCGAACGACGGCGTCGACGTCAACGACGCAGTCGTCAACGCGAACGGCTTGATCGGGCGCGTCGTCCTCACGACCAAAGACATGTCGAAGGTGCAGCTCGTCATCGACAGTAACTCGTCCGTCGGCGCGCTCATCGAGCGCACGCGGAGGCAGGGCGTCGTGCGCGGCGACGGCGGCACCGGCGCGCAGATGTACGACATCCCGTCGCTCGCCGACGTGCAGATCGGCGACACCGTGCTCACCGCCGGCATCGACGGCATCTATCCGAAAGGCATCCCTCTCGGCACCATCGTGAAAGCGGAAAAAGGGCAGGAGCTCTTCAAGCTGATCCGCCTCAAGCCGGCCGTCGACTTCGGCACGGTCGAGGAAGTGATCATCATTCACACGCGCAAGATCCCGAAAGAGATCGTGGGGTACACGCCGTGAGGTGGCTCCGCTTCGTCATCGGCCTGCTGATCGCGCTCACGCTGCATTCGCTGCTCGACAGCTTCTTCCCCAACGCGCTCGCGTTCTTCAATCCGTACGTGATCCTCGTCGTCTACTACTCGATGGGCGGCAACATCCTCGGCGCGATCATCGCCGGCGTGATCGCCGGCCTCGTGCAGGACGCCTTCTCCGGCGCGATCTTCGGACTCCACGCGTTTTCACTCACGGTCTGCGCGTACGCGGTCGCGTACGTGAACTCGCGCCTCGTGCTCCGCGGCACGCTCTTCTTCGGCGCATGCCTCGGCGGCGCCGTCGTCGTCAACGAGCTCGTGATCTACATCCTCGTCAACGTGCTGCTCAAACAGAAGATCGAGATGTTCGAACAGGGACTGATCGTGAAGACGATCTTCACGCTGCTCTTCGGCATGCTCGTGTATCAGTTGTTGCTGCTGTTTCTCAGAGAAGAACCGATCGAAGCGACCCAAAGACCTACTGGATGGTAGCGGGAGCACAGTTCGCAGTGCGCAGTGCGCAGGAGAACCGATCTCCTGCGCACTGCGCACTGAGAACTGCGAACTGAAATGCGCGTTTACCGTGACGACCAGAAGTTTCTGGCGCACTCGCT
>CAZKID010000697.1:0-1533 GCA_964552405.1 uncultured Thermoanaerobaculia bacterium | reverse complement strand
GGGTCTCTGTGCCACCGTACCGGAACACCCCTCCAGGGCATGCGGAGCCATAGTCCGCGCGAAACGCTACCAGGCCGCGGACGTCGGAGGTCCCTGGAGAGCGCGTCGCTTTCACTTCGACCGGCAGCAAACGGCCCTGATACTCGATGACGAAATCCACTTCAAGATCTTCAGACGTTCGCCAGAAAAACACCTCGGGTTGAGGGATCGTCGCCGATTGCCATGCGAGCAGGTCTGAGAGAACCATGTTCTCGAGGTATGCGCCGGGCAACTCCTCCACTCCGCTGAGGTGGCGCGCAAGACCGCTGTCACACCAATATGCCTTCGGCGTCCGAACCAATCGCTTCGTACGATTGATCGAATAGGGCGCGAGCCGGATGAGCTGAAACGACGCCTCGAGCAGATTGAGATAGCGATGAACCGTCGGCCGCGCGAGTTGAATGTCGCGGCCGAGCTCTGCCTGATTGAGCAGGTTGCCGAGCCGCAGCGTGGTAGCTTTCATCAGGCGCCTGAAATCGATGACATTCTCGATCGCCGAGAGATCCTGAAGATCGCGCTCCAGATAGGTTTTGACATATCCGTCGAACCAGATCGCGCGATCATGATCGCGACTCATGTTGATCGATGGTGTTGGATAGCCTCCAACCCGCGCCTGATCGCGCCATTGCGCGGCCGGCGCGGACTGATTGCGCATCAGGTCGAACCAACCCGCTGCTGGTGTTGCGAAGAAATCGCTCCAACACCCAGCCCTTCCAAGTCCCAATTTCTCGCGTCGGGTCATGGGCCAGAGCGTCTGGTATGCAGCTCGTCCCGCCAGCGTCTCAGACACGCGGCTCATCAGCAGAAGATTCGCGGAGCCCGTGAGTACAAATCGTCCGGGCATGCGCACAGGGTCGTCGTCGACCGCTCGCTTGACAGCGAGCAGCAGGTCAGGCGCTCGTTGAACCTCGTCGAGCACGATGCGAGGAGCGCTTCGAACGAGATCATCAGCAGCATGACGTGCTCGTTCGCGAACACCGAGGTCGTCGAGCGTCAGATATAGATGATCGCGGAACGGAGTCTCAGTTCGTACGAGCGTGCTCTTACCGGTCTGCCTGGAACCAGTCAGCACAACGACAGGCATCGCTCCCGCCGCTTTGGCGAGCGAACCAGCGGCAAGGCGCGGGCGGTATTCGCTCATGGCGTGTACGATTATCGTCCATAGCGTGAACGAATTACAACACGACTCGTATCCACAATGCCATCAATCGCTTACGACGCTAGAGCCGGTCGTATTCGTGCAGCTTCCGGACATCCACGCTCAGCACGCCGTCATCCCTCATCGGGTTGAACATGCTCTTGAACTTCGCGCCCCAGACGACCTCATCGCTGCGATAGGACGACCGCGTGTGTACGTTCTGCGAGAACGTCTCGTCGAAGCCGTTCAGCAGCCCCAGAAACCCCGTATCGCATTCCTTCAAGTCCGCCTACGTCATTCCTCCACCGGGGCTCTCTGCCTCGAACTGGTGTGACATGATCCCCAGAAGAGGAAAA
>CAZKID010000696.1:0-1546 GCA_964552405.1 uncultured Thermoanaerobaculia bacterium | reverse complement strand
GGAGGATCAACCGGCCAGCCCATCTGGTGCATCACGAGGCCCGGCTTGGGCGCGTTCTCGGGGAGCTCCCACAGTTCTTTCATGCCGAGACCGAAGGTCTGCGGCGCGCTCGTCGCATTGAGCGTGAAATGCGCGATCAGTTTTTTCGCGAGCGAGCCGCGCGCACCTTCGGCGATCAGCGTATACTTCCCCTTCAAGACCATGCCGGGCGTGTAATTCGCTTTATGGTGCCCATCACGCGCCAGCCCCATGTCGCCGGTGACGATGCCGGTGACTTCGCCTTTCTCTGAAAGCTCGACGTCGACCGCGGCAAAGCCCGGATAGATCTCGACACCTAATGCTTCCGCTTCGCACGCGAGCCAACGGCAGAGCTGGCCGAGGCTGATGATGTAATTGCCGTGGTTGCTCATCAAAGGCGGCATCAGAAGATTGGGGATGCGGATGCCGGAGCTCGCGGTCAGATAGTAGAACCGGTCGTCGGCGACGGACGTCTCGACCGGCGCGCCGCGCGCTTTCCAATCGGGAATGAGCTCGTTCAGCGCAATCGGGTCGATTACCGCGCCCGAGAGGATGTGCGCCCCCACCTCGGCGCCTTTCTCGATGACGCAAACGGAAATCTCGCGCGAAGCGGCAGCCCCGAGCTGCTTCAACCGGATCGCCGCCGAAAGCCCCGCCGGCCCCGCGCCGACGATGACGACGTCGAACTCCATGCTCTCGCGCTGTTCGCTCATCGCAAGCGCATGTATCAGACCGCGCCGACAAGTTTCACTTCGATCCGTCGCCCCACCGCCTCGGCATATTTCTCGAGCGTCCTCAAGTTGGGAGCGTTTTGGCCGCTTTCAATCCGAGCCACGACCGACTGCGTAGTCCCCATGCGCTTGGCAACTTGAGCTTGTGTCAGTTTCGCATTGGTGCGCGCTTTGATGAGCGCGCGCGCCAACGCGAATTCTGGCGCAAGCCTTTCATACTCGGCGCGAAAAGCCGGGTCCTTCATCCATTCGTCCCTGACCTTCTTGAAGGGGATGGTCATGTCCTGATCTCCTTGGTTCTCGCGAAAGCAAGCTTGATTGCATCAGGCGGAGTCTTCTGGGTCTTCTTGATGAAAGCATGCAGAATCACGATGCGACGCCCTGTAACCAAAATGTAGATCGCTCGTCCGATACCGTCCTTGCCGTTCATCCGTATTTCCCAGAGCTTGTCTCTCAACGGTTTCACGTGCGGCTCTCGCATCCGCTGAGGGCCTATGGCGACCATCATCTCTGTCAGATGCAGAAGCTTGGCTCGGATATCAGCTGGAAGAGCGTCGATCTCGGCTTTTGCGATCTCGTTGACGACCTCGACGTGCCAAGTCTCCATAGGCGGGGATGTATCGCAAATATGCGATACCGGCAAGGTGACTTTTGGTGCTTACGGCGTAACATCGGGAACATGACTGACCCAAACGATGACCCACTGCGCGCGTTACGCTGGCTTATCGAAGCCGGCGCGGATGAAGCGATGCTCGAAGAGCCGGTTAATCGTTTCGCGACGCGCCCTCCGACACCGC
>CAZKID010000695.1:0-1548 GCA_964552405.1 uncultured Thermoanaerobaculia bacterium | reverse complement strand
GATCGACAAGTCGATTCGGCCGTACTACGATCCGCGCACCCTTCTTCAAAGGAGCAAGCGCATGCGCGGAGATGACGAGCAGAGCGGGCACCTGTTTAGCTATCTGTCGCCGGAGCAGCGTGTGCCAGCCGACCATCCGTTGCGGGCGGTGCGGAGCATGACGGATGAGGCGTTGCGGCGGTTGTCCCCGCGATTTGAGGCCCTCGACGCGAAGACCGGCCGCCCGTCGATCCCGCCCGAGCATCTGTTGCGCGCGCTGCTGCTCCAGGTACTGTACTCGGTGCGTAGCGAGCGGATGCTGATGGAGCAGCTCGAATACAACTTGTTGTTTCGGTGGTTCGTCGGCCTGGGTATGGACGACGCTGTGTGGGCGCCCACGACCTTCACGAAGAATCGGGATCGACTGCTCGACGGCGACGTCGCGCGGGCCTTCTTTGAGGATGTGGTCGCGCAGGCCCGGGGACGCGGCCTGCTGTCCGCCGAGCACTTCACCATCGACGGGACGTTGTTGGAGGCGTGGGCCGGGCAGAAGAGTTTCAAACGGAAGGATCAGTCCGGTCCCCCGCCGGACGATCCGGGCAATCCGACGGTCAATTTCCACGGGGAGCGACGATCGAATCAGACGCATCAGTCGACCACCGATCCTGACAGCCGGTTGTTCAAAAAGGCCAAGGGACACGAAGCCAAGCTGGGGTATCTCGGTGAAGTGCTGATGGAGAACCGCCACGGTTTGGTGGTCGACGCCTGTGTCGTCCTGGCGACTGGCACGGGCGAGCGCGACGCGGCACTCGGCCTGGTCGCCGGTCTGCCGTCTCGCCGTGTGACCATCGGCGGCGACAAGGGCTATGACACGCGCGGCTTTGTCGAGACGCTGCGGCACCTCGAGGCTACCCCGCACATCGCGCGGAAGAAGAATAGTCGCACCCTGGACCGGCGCACGACGCGGCACGCGGGTTACGACCTCAGCCAACGCGTTCGCAAACGCATCGAAGAAGTCTTCGGTTGGATGAAGACCGTCGGTGGACTCCGGAAGCTCCGTCATCGTGGAGGTCCACGCGTGAACTGGCAGTTTCTCTTCGCGGCGGCGGCCTACAACCTGGTCCGCATGCGCACGTTGGAGACGACAGTATGACCCAGCACGCCGACTATCACCGCGCCGGACGAGTGATCACACGAGTCAGACCTTGAAGCAACTGCGGAAATCGTCATCAACGCTCGAATTTCAGCATCCTGCTAGGCTCGTATCACCTTGATGCGTTGTAATAAGGCCTAACACTGAGTGGCAGATACTCCGATGTTTGGGCAACAATTTGTGGCTGCGGAGGAGCCGCTCGCAAATCGATCTGCTTAGGGTGTGATTTCCGAGATGTTCGAGAAGTTCTGCGCGCATGACCGCAATGTCCGGTCGCTCGTGCGGGTGTGGTTGGCCGAGAGCATCGAGGGACTCAGAAAAACGCCCCGATTGGGCAAGCCGTTCAGCTTTTTGAAGTGCGTCCGATAGCATGCAGCCTCCAAGACCGTGCAATCCTAACGAATTTTTTTGAGGAA
>CAZKID010000694.1:0-1555 GCA_964552405.1 uncultured Thermoanaerobaculia bacterium | reverse complement strand
TTGTAGAATCCTCGCTCTTCCTTCGCCTGAATTTAAGAAAACCATCTGCGAACGAGCGCTAGAGTGTCCTCCGATCGTGCCGTTCGGATGTCCTGATCTCCCGACGAATCGATTCCATCGTCCCAAAATAGACCGATCGCGCATTCCCGCCGGCGGCGACGGCTTTGCATGAGCTGCCAATCCGATTGGCGTGGACGATTCGTCAACATTTACGGAGTTCGGGATGCGCGTTGCGCGACTGAGTGTGCTGCTGGCAGGTCTTTGTGCGCCTGCGTGTCATTCATCGACCAGTCCAACGACTACGACTACCACGACGACCACAACGACGACGGTTACCGCGCTTGCCGTTTCGGGATCGGCGACCCTGACCGGACTTCAAGAACGAAGTCAGATGTCCGCCATCATCACGAACGCTGATGGCACCACGCAGGACGTGACGAAAAATACCATCTGGCAGTCTTCCGATCCCTCGGTCGCGGTCGTCACCTCCAATGGCGTCGTCACGACTGTGGCCCCAGGCGCGACGCACCTGAGCGCCGCGTATCAAACCGAAAACCAGGGATTCGACATCAATGTGGCGCCGGTGACGACGACGTTCACAGGTCCGTTGCAGAGCAGCGACGGACGTAATGGCACGTTCACCGTTGTGGTACACAGCGCCACGGATCTCACGCCGAACACGATCAGCTCCGAGGTGTCTGGCTCGCTGCAGGTTCAGGGCGCAGTGATTACGGTGAGCGGTTTCTTCGAGTCGCTGACCGGAGCCATGACATTCACGGGTAACGAGGTTCCGTACCGATTCAGCGGCGCTGTATCCAATGGCTCGTTGAACGCGAGCTTCACGGCGCCCAACAACGTCACCGGTGTCGTGACCAGCACGCAGACGACGGTCACATCGCCGTGAAAGTGCGGTTTTCCTCGGTAGCCGACGGCCTTTAGGCCGTCCCAACATCGGCACGCCCTGAACGGCGTGCCCGACCGGGGTCGTTGGCGCCTTCCAAAAACGCCAGCGCTTCCGATCGAAACAGCGCCGCGCGCTCACCGAAGATCGGGCCGTGTCCGCCATTGGCAATGACCCAGAGCGACGACGCCGGAATCCCTCGTAGCAGCTCAACCGCGAGTTCAACCGGATACAGCGGATCGCGATCACCGTGGACGATCAGCGTCCGAGCGGTGATGGCCGCAAGACTATACAAGGTGAACGCCATATCGTCGTAGCTCGTCGCAAAGGATCGAGTCATGTCGTACAGCCGCGCGATCTGCTCGTCCCCGTGAATATGTCGGGCACGAAGCGAATCTCGGGCGGCGTCTGGCAGTTGGGCGAGCGCGTCTCGCGTGAATCGCGCGGCCGCGTCGCGTAACGGATCAGGGAAGCGCGGCGTGGCGCTGACGAGCACCATCGCCTCGACCGACTGGGCTTGGGCCGTCGCAAGATGCAGAAGCGTCTTCGCCCCCATGCTCATCCCGATTGCCTTGACCTTCCGGACATTAAAGTGCACCAGCAGCCTCTCCACGTCTTGTCCACAGGCCTTTAATGTAAACCCACCTTGCCGGG
>CAZKID010000693.1:0-1571 GCA_964552405.1 uncultured Thermoanaerobaculia bacterium | reverse complement strand
AAGAGCGCATCACGACGGAGATGAGCTACTTCGATCCCGACATCACGTTCGAGCTCGCGAAGTCGACGGAGGTCTGCCCCTTCGAAGTCTCGCTCGAACTGATCGACGAGGCAGACGTCATCGTCTGCGATTACAACTACATCTTCGACCCTTACGTCGGCCTCAAGACCTACTCGCAGGAGAACGATTACGGCGATTGCGTACTGATCGTCGACGAGGCGCACAACCTCGTCGATCGCGGCCGCGGCTACTACTCACCGGAGCTGCACGAGAAGACACTCGACGACGTGCGCACACATCTCATGTCGCGCAACTGCTGGCTCGACGGCTGGGAAGAGCTGCTCGAGCTGCTCCGCGATCACATGCGCGATTTGTGTACGACAGGCGCCCACGCCTGTCCGGATGAGGAGACGACAGGCGGGGGCGCCTGTCGCACACATCTCTGCGAGCCGAGCCGGGAGCTCTTCGTCGAGCAGCGCACGGAGTGGGAGCGGCTGATCCTCGAATACATCGGCTGGAAAATCGAGAACCGCATCGCCGAGGAAGACGATCCGGTCGTCGACTTCTACTTCAAGCTCGTGAAGTTCACGAATCTACTCATTGAAGAGGGTGATGAGTTCGCGCATCTCGTCGAGAAAACGAACGACGGCATCAAGCTCAAGATCTTCTGCAAGGATCCTTCGCGCTTCCTTGGCCGCATCTTCGATTCGGCGCATGCGACGATCGCGCTCTCCGCCACGCTCGAACCATTCGACTTCTATCGCAAGACCCTCGGTGTGCCGCCCGATCGCACCGCCGAGATCTCGCTTCCCACACCATTCCCTCGCGAGAACCGCAAGATCGTGATCATTTCCGACGTCGATACGACGTACAAAAATCGCGGGAACCATTACGAGAAGATCGCGGAGAGCGTCGCGCAGATCGCAGAGGCGGCAGAGGGCAACTTCCTCGCGCTGTTCCCGAGCTACGCATTTCTACGTGAGGTCTCGGAGCGCATGCCGCCGCTGCAGAAGCGCGTGATGGTGCAGCGAACGGATATGACCGACTTCGAGCGCAACGCGATCCTCGAGATCCTGCGCAATCGCCCGAAGCGCGGCAATCTGATTCTCGCCGTGTCGGGCGGCATGTATGCGGAAGGTGTCGACTACGCCGGTGACATGCTGTCAGGCGTGATGGTCGTCGGTCCGGCGCTCCCGGCGGTGAGCTTCGAGCAGGAGCTGCTCAAGCAGTATTACGACGATCAGTACGGTTCGGGCTTCGAGTTCGCGTATCTGATTCCGGGGATGACGCGCGTCGTGCAGTCGGCGGGACGGGTGATCCGCAGTGAGCGCGACATCGGCGTGATCGCACTGCTTTGCAAACGCTTCACACAGCAGACCTATACGCAGTACTTCCCGGCGGACTGGTATCAGGAATCGCCACGCGAGCTCGTGTCGCGCAAACCGGCCGCCGAGATCCGTGAGTTCTTCGAGGCGAAATCGACGCCCCAGATGAGCTTCCGGGTACTTAGAACCGAGTACTGAGTTCTGAGTTCTGAATTCTGAGTGGGGCAAAGAACGTCAGAACTAAAA
>CAZKID010000692.1:0-1572 GCA_964552405.1 uncultured Thermoanaerobaculia bacterium | reverse complement strand
GGCCCCTCATCCGCCTTCGGCACCTTCTCCCCCGTGCGGGGGAGAAGGGACTGGTCGCCTCAACCCCGCACGAACACTGGAAGTTCCTTGGAAGCGGAGTCGCGCGGCTCCGCCCTATTGCCTCAGAAACAACGTGGAGAGATTCCGCAACACGCCGTACGCATACGAGCTCCCGTCGGGTGTGATCACGACGTCGAGCAACCGATACACGCCCGCGGCATCGCTGGGCATCAGATCGCGCACGAACTTCAATTCTCCGGTCTCGACGTTCGCGCGATAGATCTTCGCGGGCAGCTCCGCTTCGCGATAGACGAAGACTTCGCGGCCGTCGCTCGACCAGGTGACCGGCCTGTAGTTCTTTTCGATCGGCACGACATGCGGCGCACTGCTTCCATCCATGGCGAGGATCACGATCGCGCCGTCGTCGCGCGCGACGACGATTCGCTTGCCGTCGGGCGAGACTGGACGCGACGCTTGCGCGAGCCGCACGTCGGGCGGTCCGATCGCAACCGGCGCGCCGCCGCGCGTGTCCTGCCGATAGACGCGCATCGGCGCATTGGCGGTTCGTCCGGTGAAGACGATCGTGTGTCCATCGGGGAGCCACGATCCGAATTCGTAGTCTTCGATGTTGCCGCGTTCGATGCTGCGCGTTTCACCCGCGCCGAGCGGCACGATCGCCAGATGTGCCGGCGATCCCGGCACGATGACGAGTGCTGACTGCAGATCGGGCGAGAGTGCCACGCCGTAGCCGTCGCCGAGCCGCACGGCCGCATCGCCGTTCATCGGACGCGCGTAGGCGGAGTACTTCGGTCCGCCTGCTTCGCCGAACTCACTCATGAGCAGCAGCTTGCCATCCGGCGAGATGTCCGATGCACCCGAGCCGTCGAACCAGGAGAGATCGCGTTCGTGATCGGAGCCCGGCGCGCGCGCCATGATCCCTTCGCGATAGTCGTCGCGCGTCATGAGGAGGTCGCCGTTCGGTGCGATGTCGTGCAATTTCACGAAGCCGTCGAAGCGTCCCACGACCTCCACCTGTCCCGCAGGGGTCACGCTGCGCAACTCCGTGGAGCCGCTCTCGTTCGAGGCGAAGATCACCTTCGCACCATCGGGCGACCAGGCGAGCCCTTTCGCGTTGGTCCAGTCACCGAGCTTGTGCAACTGATTGTTAGAGTCGAGGATCGCCACCGCGAAGGCTTTGCCGAGGCGGGCCTCGCGCAGACGGAAGGCGATCATCCTGCCGTCGGGCGAGACGCGGAGGTCGCGGATGCGCGTGGGACCCTTGTAGCGGATCTTGCCCGGCGGATACTCGATCTGAAACTCGCCGCTCGTCGTTCGCCGCGCGAGCGCGAGCGTGTTGCCGTCCGGCGACCAGTCCGCGGCGATGACATCGCTCGCGACTTCACGCGGCGCACCCCCCGACAACGATGCCACCGCCAGCGTCCCCGCCACCTCGGTCTGCCTGACCAGGAGAGCGAGCGCGCCGCTGTGGCTGACGCCTAACAATGCGTTGCTCCCGATGCCGAGGTCGCGCGACTCGATCGAGTCGAGACGAGGGGTGTAGATCGAGTACGG
>CAZKID010000691.1:0-1585 GCA_964552405.1 uncultured Thermoanaerobaculia bacterium | reverse complement strand
GCAGGTGGTTGTTGCGCTGGTCTTCGGCTTGGCTGGTGCGGCAGTGTTCGCCGCGCGGTTTGGCGGGCGGTGGATCGTTTGCGGGGGCGAGCGCCGCGGCCCTGTTCCGATCCAGTGCTGGTATCTCTCCGTCGTTGGTGGCGCCATCACGACGGGGTACGCAATCCACCGGCGCGATCCCGTGTTCATCGTGGGACAGGCATCGGGTCTGATCGTCTACGTCCGGAACCTGATGCTGATCCATCGCCATGCTCAAAGAGATTCAGCGGAAGCTCCTCCTCTTCATCGCACGTGAATCGATCGCCTCTGCGCTCGAGCATCGAGAAACCAGACTCGACGAGCGATCGGTCGATGATGATCTTCGCCAGCATGCGGGTGCGTTCGTCACGCTGACCATGAATGGTGAACTTCGCGGATGTATCGGCTCGATTCATCCGGTTGCGCCGTTGTATCGCGCGGTGTCCATGAGCGCGATCAATGCTGCGTTCCGTGATCCCCGATTTCTTCCGCTGAAGTAGCGCGAGTTCCAGGCGGGCCGAATCGAGATTTCGGTCATGGGTCCGATCGAGAGAGTCCAATCGGTCGACGACATCGTCGTCGGACGGGATGGACTCATCGTCAGTCGTGGCCACAATGCGGGACTGCTGCTGCCTCAGGTCGCCACCGAGTATGGCTGGGCTCGCGAAGAGTTCCTTCAGCACACCTGCAAAAAGGCGGGACTACCGCCTCATGCGTGGCGTGAGAGCGGAACCACGATCGAAAAATTCTCAGCGGAAGTATTTGGAGAAGCAGACACTTAGCGCTGGATACGGACTCATCCGGGCATATTCCAATCCCCCCGTCCCGTTTTACCCGGCACTTTGCCAAATAACACGTACGCAACGACCTGGGCCCGATTCCGTCTCGCCACGCAAAAGCATCCCATCGTCCGCCTCCTCGGCGGGCGCGGAGCCACATCGCTCGCACTCGCCGCGACGCTCTCCGTCGGCGGTCTGACGCAGATGATGGACGGCGTCCACATCGTCGTGCGAAAGGACCTCGATGCTGTCCGTGTCGTCAAGGAGCAGGGGAGAACGGCACAAGTGATGGCGAAGATCGACGACGGCTTCGCGGGCAACTCGCTCTTCAAGCTTTCCCGTGCGTTGCCCGGCTCGCTCGTGACCCGTGAGAACTCGCTGTTCAACGATGGCTGGGTCGCGGATCCGGCCGCGCCACAGCAGGTGCGTCGCGATGTGTTCCACGAAGAAATGGCGCGCATCAACACCGCGATTCGTCGCGACTTTTTCCAGAATGCGGTGCCTTTCGGCGACATCATCCATGAGAAAGCGCAGAAGTACGATGTCGATCCCGCGCTCGTGGCAGCGGTCATGGAGACCGAGTCGCGCTTCCGGACGAATGCGCGCTCGCAAGTCGGTGCGAGAGGACTCATGCAGCTGATGCCGCGCACCGGCCGCTGGATGGGCGCGAACAATCTTTACGATCCCGAACAGAATGTCGAAGCCGGTACGAAATACCTCAAGTACCTCTCGCAGCGCTTCGATGGAAACTTGAACAAGACGATCGCCGCCTACAACGCAGGCGAGGG
>CAZKID010000690.1:0-1588 GCA_964552405.1 uncultured Thermoanaerobaculia bacterium | reverse complement strand
GTGCGCGCGCGGCGCTGCGGATCCGTTGCGCCGAGGATGAACGCCGCGAACGCAGGGTAGGCGCTGCCGAAGCCGGCGCCGAAGATGATCGCGGAGAGGACGAGCTCTCCTCGCGTGTGCGCATAGGCGAGCAGCGCGAATGCGAGCGGAATCGACACGAGCGCGGGATAGAGAATCACCGCGTATCCGAATCGATCGCCGAGGCGGGAGGTCGCCAGTCTCACGACGATGATCGTTCCGGCCATGACCGCGAAGTAGAGCCACGCGGGACGGATTCCGCGCTGGATCGCGATGATCGCCGCATAACTCGTGATGCCGCCATAGCCGAACGAGATCGTCGCCAGACTGAGCGCGGTTCGGAACACGCGCCAATCGAACAGCGTCGCGAGACTCGGCCACGCCTCGGGCAGCTTCGACTCGATTGCGTGGAGCTGCGAAGACCAGAGCGCCATGAGTGCCGAGATCACCGCAAGCTCGCCGCACAGCGCCAGCCAGCTGTAGTGCGTCATGATCCAGAGGCCGGCGGCTGGCGCGATCGCCGTTGCGCTCACGCTCGCCAGTCCCCAATACGCCATACCCTCGGTTCGCCGCGACGCGGGAATGAACTCGCTCATGATCGCGGAGCTCGACGCGAGAATGCCCGACCAGATCGCGCCATGCACCGCACCGATGAGCAGCAGAGTTGGCAGATGCTTCACAACGCCGTACGCGATCGAGAAGATGATGAAGAGCAGCGACGCGATGACGAGCATGCGCTTGCGGCCGACGTGATCGGCGATCGAGCCCATGATCGGCGCGGCGAATGCGCTGGCGAATGTGTAGACCGACAGAAACCACCCGGCCTCGGCCGTCGTCCCACCGAGGTTGAGAATGCGGAGCGGAATGCCGGGCAGGAGTTGGAAGGCCGAAAAGAACGTGATGAACGCGAAAAGCCAGAGGCCGGCAAACCTGGGCGTGAGTAAGGGCTCTTTCACGGCCGACAGTTTAGTGGCAATGTTTGGAGGTCATTGAGCGTTGAGGCCGTCGATGAAAGTGAAGCGTGCCGCCAAATACGGATTCTGCTCCGGTGTTCGCATCGCCGACCTCAAGGTAAAGCGATTCGCTGCCGGTGGTGGACGGGGAGCGATCCTCGGCCAGGTCGTCCACAACGAACGTGTCGTCGAGGAGATGGAAGGCCTCGGTGTTCGCACCGTCGAGCAGATCGATGCCGTCAGCGAGCCGACGATCATCTTCTCCGCGCACGGCGTCCCGCCTTCTTTTCACGACGAGGCCAAATCGATCGGATTGAAAGTCCTCGATACGACCTGCAAGTTCGTCTACGACATTCACCGCGAATCGAAGGAAGCGCTCGATGAGGGATTCCATCTGATCTTCATCGGCGATCCGCAGCATCGTGAAGTGCTCGGCTACACCAACGATCTCGATCCTTCGTCGTACCACATCGTGTCGACGATCGCGGGTGCGGATGCCGTGGATTGGTCGGAGTACGACAAGCTGAAGGTTTTCTACCAGACGACGGTGAACGCCGAAGATTTCGAGAATGTGGTGCAGGCGATCGAGCGGCGGGCGCAGCGCGTGGAGCGTGCGG
>CAZKID010000689.1:0-1607 GCA_964552405.1 uncultured Thermoanaerobaculia bacterium | reverse complement strand
TCTCGACTGACCGGACGATCGTCGCTCGGACGAAGCTCTTCCAGCGCCTGCGGCGGGTGGCTGGACGAGCACGAACCCACTTTGCATCTCGAATAGTCGTTCTGCTGTATCACCGGATTGGTCCTCAAGGATATCCCGACCCGTTCTTGCTCGGCGTGAACGCGGACAATTTCGCCGCGCATCTCGAGATTGCCAGAAGATTTGGGTCCATCGTGTCTCTTGAACAGGTCATCGATGGACTGTTAACAGGCAGGCTCCCGCGTCGCGCTGTCGCGATCACATTTGATGACGGGTACGCGGACAACCTCCATGTCGCAAAACCGATTCTCGAGCGCCATAACGCGCCGGCTACCGTCTTTGTGACGACGAGCTACATAGGCGGTCATCGCGAGTTCTGGTGGGACGAATTGCAGCAACTCGTCTGGTCCCGAGAAATTCCGACTGCCACAACGTTCCGAGCGACGGTTGGCATAACGCCTGGATGGTCGCGTGAGGCTGCTCAAGACGCTCTCGTGCCTGGATCGCCAATCGGCGACACCAACGGCACACCGGAGCCCGTCTACTACGAGCTCTACCATCAGCTTGCGCCGCTGGGGGACACCTCGCGGAGAAGTCTTCTCGACGATTGGGGAAAAAGCTCTACAGCGCCCACGGTGCGTGAAACCCACCGGCCCCTTTCTGCGCGAGAAATCGTCCAGCTGTCCGAGGACGGGCTCGTAAGTGTGGGAGCGCATACGGTGACGCATCCACGGCTGGCAACCTTGGACGCTCGGACACAGCGTGCGGAGGTTCAGACGAGCAAGGCGTGCCTCGAACAGATTGTCGGCCGGCAGGTTCCCCTCTTCGCCTATCCGTTCGGTGATAGCTACTACACCCGCGAGACTGCAGATATCGTGCGTGAATCCGGGTTTCGGTGCGCCTGTTCGACGCTCCCGAATCCGGTCGTGCGGAGTACGAGTCATTTCGAGCTGCCCCGTCTCACGGTGAAGAACTGGGACGGTGACGCGTTCGGGCAGCGCCTGCGACAGTGCTTCCTCAGCTGACGCGCAGCCTTCAACGGGTACCCCAGGTCGGGCAAAAGCTCGATGAGGGGCACTCTGCGCCAACAGGGCGAACTGCCGGTCGCGCGAGCTTGCTCACTCGCACGCGTCGATACGACCACCCTCCGATCAATGAACGACAACTTGAACGAGCGCGAGCCACGAAGGATGACGTGGGGGATCCGTTGGTCTCAGTGATCATGATCTTCCTGAACGCCGACCGGTTCATTCAGGAAGCGGTCGAGAGCGTGTTCGCCCAGACCTACACCAATTGGGAGCTGGTCTTGGTCGACGATGGTTCGACCGACGGAAGCACTGAGATGGCGAAGGATTACAGCGAACGTTACCCGGAGCACATCCGCTACGTCGAGCACGACGCGCACGCGAATCGAGGCATGAGCGCGTCGCGCAATGCTGGTATCCGCCATTCGCGAGGCGACTACATCGCGTTTTTGGACGCCGATGATGTCTGGCTGGCTAGTAAGTTATCCCGGCAAATGACGATCCTGCAGGAAAACCCCGAGGCGGCAATGGTCTACGGGCCTGTTCAGGGGTGGCATAGCCTGA
>CAZKID010000688.1:0-1608 GCA_964552405.1 uncultured Thermoanaerobaculia bacterium | reverse complement strand
GGCCGGTGCCGGGGCACATCGGATTGTCGATCATCACGATCGCCAGCGCGGCGATCGATTCCCCCTCGGTGCGCAGCGCGTTCATCTCGCCGATCTTCTCGTCGAGCGGACAACCCTCCAGGGCGAGACCGAGCGGATTCGGTTTGAACGTGCCGTTCTTTTCGGGAAAGCCGTGCGAGCAGGAGTCCTTCGTTCGTTCGTGGCAGTAGATGCAGTAGTGCGCCTGATCCGCGATCATGCGCGGCGTGGCGCGCGGATCGGTGAGCTTGAAGCCGTCGCGCCGGCGGTAGTGCTTCTCGTTGCCGACGACGCGCAGGTCATCGACCTGCTTCGTGTCGACCAGCGCGTCGAAGACGAGCGTCTTCGGAAGATGAAACGAGGTCCAGCCTTCGAAGCGGCCCGCCTTCCATTGCGCCGCGGTCCAGTCGGCGAGCATGTCGCCGAGCGTGTGCAGCGCGATCGTCTCGCGTGCGATGGCTTCCGGCGATTCCACCGGTTCGTGCCGTACGAGGGATTCTTCGAATTGATGCGTCGCGCCGAGTGAGTCGCGAAGCTGCACGAGCTTCGCGCGCGTTTCGGCGGAGGGTGTCGCGGCCTTCGCACCGCGCGGATACTCGCGCTCGAGCTCGAGGAGACGGTTCGCGGTGCAGGCGAGTGCGAGCTCGGGATCACGATCGGCTTCGCCGCCTGCGATCGTCCGGATCAGCGCGCCGATCGGTGCATCGGAGATCGCATTCGGTGTGGCGATCTTCGCCACACGCTTCTGCACGAACTCTTTCTTGAAGCGCGCGACCTGCGCGTCGCGCTGCGCGCGCTGGTGCAACTGCGCCGGACCACCATCGACCGGGAAGAGCTGGCAAAGAAAGCTCGACAGCTCGCGGCTCATGGCGATGAGCAGTTCCGACTCCTGTGGCGGAGTCAGCGATGCGGGGTTCGCACGATACGCGGCAAAGCGCGAGAAAAGCGGGTCATCGCGTTCGTCGACGAAGCGATCGAACGATGCCGCAAGCGCCACCAGACGGTCGTGGTCGTAGAGGTCGGAGTAAGTGAAGTTGTCAATGCCGAGGTTCATGGCCGATGTGAAGATAAACGCACGCCGGAGGTGTGCTCAAGGAAAATAGCCAGGTGTGCGCCGAAGGCGCGACCCCAGGATGATCGACGGCCCCTCATCCGCCTTCGGCACCTTCTCCCCCGTGCCGGGGGAGAAGGAACTGGCCCGCGCCCGCACTCCTCCTGGCCAGAAATACAAACAGCACTCCCAGCGCGATCAGCACCACCACCCCATTCGCCTGCAGATCCGGCCGGTGGTTGCTCATCATGTCGCTCACGCCGAGCAGCATTGCGGCGCTGAAGATCGCAAGCGGCCAGGCGATCGGGTTTTCACCGAGGATGTAGCGCGCGACGAGCCACGAGGCGGCGGCGAGGATGGCGGCGCGGAGCAGAGCCAGCGGAAACTCAGCTGTCGTCGTTCCCGGATCGAGGAGCGCACAGAAGATGCCGCCAATGGTGATCAGCGGTGCGATCCAGCGCCGTGGCGCGGAGGTCACTGCCCGTGCGAAAAGCAGAACCGCGGCGGAGGCGTACAGCGTCCTAACCATCGCCTGCAGC
>CAZKID010000687.1:0-1609 GCA_964552405.1 uncultured Thermoanaerobaculia bacterium | reverse complement strand
ACGCGTATCGTTGCTTCTGCACTGAAGAACTGCTCGAGATGAAGCGGAAACAGGCTGAAGTCGAGGGTCGCCCGCCGCACTACGACTTGACGTGCTTCCGGCTCTCTCCCCAGGAGATATCGGCGCGCCTGAGCAGTTGGACCCCATTCGCATGGCGTTTTCACGTTCCGGACGATGGGGATGTGACGATCGACGATCTCATTCGCGGGGTGGTCACTTGGAAGAAAGAGTCGCTCGGCGACTTCATCCTCGTGCGGTCGGATGGTTTGCCCACGTACAACTTCTCCGTCGTTGCGGACGATCACGAGATGGAGATCACGCACGTCATCCGAGCGGAAGAGCATCTGACGAACACGCATCGCCAGGTGTTGATCTATCGGGCGATGGGCTGGGCTGTGCCGCAGTTCGCGCACGTCTCGCTGATTCTCGGCCCCGATCGCAGCAAGCTGTCGAAGCGGCACGGTGCGACGTCGGTGTCGCAATATGCGGATGAAGGGTTTCTGCCCGAGGCGATGGTCAACTACTTGACGTTGCTGGGCTGGTCCACGCCCGACGGACGGGAGGTTTTCACGACGGAGTATTCGATCGAGGCATTCTCCTTCGAGCGCGTGAATCCAGCGCCCGCGGTGTTCGATCATCAGAAGCTCGATTGGTTGAATGGACAGTACATTCATGCGATGGCGGCTGCGGAACTTCTCCATCGCGTGCGGCCGTTCTTCGATGCTCCGTGGCTCGAAGAGGGCATCGAGCTGGTGAAGGCGAGCGTGACGCGGCTGACGCAATTTCATGATGCATTGCGATTCGTGCGCGAGTTCACGCCGGCGGCCGTTGATCGCGGGTTCTGCGAAGCGATTGCCGCGGACCTTCGGACGAACGGGGCTCCGGTCGATGAGGCCTCCTACAAGACATTCGTCGAGCGGCTGAAGACTGCGACTGGCGCAAAGGGGAAGGCGCTCTTCATGCCGCTGCGTCTCGCCCTCACAGGAAGCGAGCATGGGCCGGAGCTCGTGCGGATGATTCCTCTGCTCCAGCACGCGAGCGAGTCGGATCCGACGGTTCTTTCACCGCTGCAGCGTGCGGAACGATGTATCGGCTGATTCGCGATCTGCTGTTCCGGCTCGACGCCGAGAGCGCGCATGAGCTGACGCTCGAGCAGATCACGCGCCTGCAGCAGATCCCTCTCGCGATGCGCGCGATCGAATGGATGTGCGAACCGGAGGCAAAGCAGGTTTCCCTCCTCGGCATGACGTTTCGCAATCGCATCGGGATCGCTGCAGGATTCGACAAGAACGCTGCGATGATGCCATTCCTCGCAGCGCTCGGATTCGGCTTCGTCGAGGTGGGGACCGTGACGCTGCATCCTCAGAGCGGAAATCCGAAGCCGCGCCTCTTCCGCTATCCCTCGTATGGCGCGATCATCAATCGGATGGGGTTCAACAATGACGGAGCGCTCGCGGTTGCCGAACGCCTGAAGGCCTGGGATCGCCGCGTTCCAACATTGGTGAACGTTGGCAAGAATCGAGATGTACCGCTCGAAGCGGCGGCCGATGCGTACGGAGAATGTGCGCGGTTGCTGTCGCCCCATGCGGACGCAATCGTCGTCAACCTT
>CAZKID010000686.1:0-1620 GCA_964552405.1 uncultured Thermoanaerobaculia bacterium | reverse complement strand
GTCTTCGAGCGCCACCGAAGAGATCCACTCGCCGCCGCTCTTGATGACGTCCTTGATCCGGTCGCTGATCTGAAGATAACCCTCCGGGTCGATCTTTCCGATATCGCCAGTGTGAAGATAACCACCCGCCCAGAGCTGCTCTGAGGCATCCGGATTTCCAAGATACCCCTGCGTCAGCCATGGAGCGCGCGCGACGACCTCTCCTGTCGCCTTGCCGTCATGAGCGACATCGCGCATTTTTTCATCGACGATGTGCAGCTCGACGAACGGTACCGGTTGCCCCGACTTTGAGCGGAGTTGAGCCTCATCATCGACGAGCAGGTGGGGCTTTAAGTGCGCGACCGTGAGCACGGGGCATGTCTCCGACATCCCGTAGCCCGCAAATACGTCCATCCCGCGCGCGAGAGCGGCCCGCGCGAGACTCGTTGGAAGCGCGGCGCCGCCGACGACGAGCTTCCACCCCGAGAGGTCGGCGTCCTTCGCCGACGGACAGCCCAAGAGCATCTGCAGGATTGTGGGAACGCAATGCGAAAGCGTGACGCCTTCCTTGGCTTTCAGCGCGATGAGGAGATCGGGCGCGTATCGGCCGGGATAGACTTGCTTGACCCCGGCCATGGTGGCGGCGAATGGAAAGCCCCAGGCATGGACGTGAAACATCGGCGTGATCGGCATGTAGACGTCTTCGCGATGAAACCGTCCCTGCTGCGGTTGGAGACCGAAATGGGTGAGAAGCGCCAGCGTGTGGAGCACGAGCTGCCGATGACTGAAATAGACGCCCTTGGGAAGCCCGGTCGTTCCCGTGGTGTAGAAAGTCGTCGCCCGCGTGTTCTCGTCGAAGTCGGGAAAGGCGTAATCTGCCGAGCCTGACGCGAGCATTTGCTCGTATTCCGCCGCAAACGGCATTGCTTTTCCGCCCGGCGCCTCCGTATCCGTGATGAAGACATAGCGCTCCACCGTTTCGAGCTTGTTCTTGATCGCATCGAGAATGGGGAGGAAATCGCCGTTGATGAGGACGATCTTCGCGCGCGCGTGGTTGAGAGTGTAGGCGATCTGTTCCGGCGACAAGCGGACATTCACGGTCAAGAGAACCGCGCCCATCATCGGAATCGCGAAGAAGGATTCGAGATAGCGATGGCTGTCCCAATCCATCACCGCAACGACGTCGCCATGCTCGATGCCGAGTCCGGCAAGACCATTCGCGAGCTGACCGATCCGGCGGCCGAAAGTGCGATAGGTCAGTCGCTTCAAGTCGCGATAGACGATTTCGTTTTCGGGCGCGTAGGCGAGACCAGCCTCGAGCAGACGCTTGATGAGCAGCGGATACGCATAAGCAGAAGGCGTTACCGGAACGAGATCGCTCGCCATTGGTCCTCCTCGCTACACGCTGCCGAACGCCTGCCGGTACATCATCTGAGCTTGCGGGTGGGCGACCACATCGGTTGGGTCGCGCTGAATACCTGAGAAGATGTCGTTCCCGGCGAGCCACAATCGATCCGCGTCCTTCACTTCGAGCGCGCGAGCCATGGCGGCGTTGAACTCGTAGAAATGGTGCGGAAGACCCGCAAATTTCAGCGCGATCGCCATGGCGATCTGGTACCCGCTGCGGCCTCTGATGTGGAC
>CAZKID010000685.1:1324-1649 GCA_964552405.1 uncultured Thermoanaerobaculia bacterium | reverse complement strand
TCATCGTCGACGAGTTCACCGGACGCCTGATGCCGGGCCGCCGCTGGAGCGATGGTCTGCACCAGGCGGTCGAAGCGAAGGAGAAGGTGAAGATCGAGGCCGAGAATCAGACGCTCGCCACGATCACGTTCCAGAACCTCTTCCGCATGTACGAGAAGCTGGGCGGCATGACCGGCACGGCCGATACCGAAGCCGCGGAGTTCGACAAGACCTACAACCCCCAAATCGTCTTGAACCCCCCCAACCGCGTTAAGGTCCGCCAGGATACGGGGGGACCCGGTCATCGCCACAGCAGCGAGAAGGTCGGCAGCACAGCGGCAGCGAG
>CAZKID010000685.1:0-1314 GCA_964552405.1 uncultured Thermoanaerobaculia bacterium | reverse complement strand
GGATGTGAAAGGGAAATATCTACGCGAAACACCTAACGCCGTCCAAGATCACGTTTCCAAAATCTTTCCGCAGTGACAGGAAGCTGGGCGGAAAGACCGGCACGGCCGATACGGAAGCGGCGGAGTTCGAGAAGATCTACAACCTCGAAGTCGTCGTGATCCCGCCGAACCGCGTGATGGTCCGCAAGGATGCGGCGGATCTCGTCTATCGCACCGAGCGCGAGAAGTTCGACGCGATCGTGGCCGACGTAAAGGAGAAGCACAAAGCCGGACAGCCGACGCTCGTCGGCACGATCTCCATTGAAAAATCGGAGGCGCTCTCCCATGCGCTGAAGCGCAACGGAGTGCCGCACGTCGTCCTCAACGCGAAGCATCACGAGCGCGAGGCGGAGATCGTCGCGCAGGCCGGACGCAAAGGCGCGGTCACGATCGCGACCAACATGGCCGGCCGTGGAACCGACATTCTCCTCGGCGGCAATCCCGAATTTCTCGCGGGACAGAAGACGAGAGACATCGAGGATCCGGCGGAGCGCAAGGCGATCGAAGAAGAGATCCGCGAGCAGTGGAAGTCCGATCACGAAGAAGTCGTCGACCTCGGCGGCCTCCACATCCTCGGCACGGAACGCCATGAGTCGCGCCGCATCGACAATCAGCTGCGCGGCCGGTCGGGACGTCAGGGCGATCCCGGTTCCTGTGTTTTCTACCTCGCACTCGAAGACGATCTGATGCGCATCTTCGGCTCGGATCGCATCTCCGGACTCATGCAGCGCCTCGGCATGGAAGAGGGTGTCCCCATCGAGCACGGCATGGTCACGCGAGCAATCGAACGCGCGCAGAAGCAGGTCGAAGCGCGCAACTTCGATGCTCGTAAACATCTGCTCGAGTACGACGACGTGATGAACAAGCAGCGTGAGTCGATCTACACGCTGCGCCGCTCGATCCTCGAAGGCCGCGAAGGGAAGGACTACATCCTCAACGCGGCGGATGACATCGTCGACTTCCTCGTCGAGACGCATGTCCCGGCGGACATGCGCGAGCATCCGAACGAGGCTGAGCTCAACGCCGAGCTGTTCGACTTCTTCGGTGTCGACTTGAAGGATGCCGGTGCCGATCTCGTCGCGATGCGGCAGGCGGAAGTGAAGGAGCGGCTGATCGATGCCGTGCATCGCCGCTACGAGGAGAAGGAGCGTGGCGTCGGCGAAGAGGTCATGCGCCTGCACGAGCGCTATCTGCTGCTGCAGGTCATCGACCAGCAGTGGAAGGACCACCTGCTCAACATCGACCACCTCAAAGAAGGCATCGGCCTGCGCGGCT
>CAZKID010000684.1:692-1680 GCA_964552405.1 uncultured Thermoanaerobaculia bacterium | reverse complement strand
CCGATCGCACCGCATCGCGGCGCGAATCTCACGCAGGAGCAGCTCGCCGACAACCGCAACACCGTGCATCGCGCCTGGCGGCTGCATGTCGATCACATCCGCCATTCGCTCATCAATGCGTATTACCAGGGATGGGATCTCAACCCCGCGCAATTGCCGACGCGTTACGCCGCGGTCTACTCGTTCTTCCTCGAGGGCGCAGCGGCAGCGACGGAGCGCCTGCGCAACTTCATCGAGAAGGCCGGACAGGCGACGCTGGTCGGCGACGTCTTCGATGATGCAGCGACCGGTCAGGGCCTGCTGAACTACTTCCTCCGCGCGCTCAACTGCGGCGCGATCACCGAGGAGGAGGCGCTGGCGACGGGCTTGACGCTGGAAGAGCTGCGCAGCCGCTCGTTCGTGAAGATCATGAAGGGGCGCCGCGAGAAGAAGGGCTGAGGCATGCTGGCCCTCGTTCTGGCTGCCGCGATTGCGGCGGCGCCGGCGCGCTTCACGTGCGGCGACCGTCCAACGCAAAGTTCTATTGAGGAAGTTTCGAGCCGGCTCCTTCCAATGACCGCGAAGGAGTTCGCTGCGCGCTACGCGTCATTCGATCGCACGCAGTTCGGGCCGTTCGCGAATCGGTATGGGATCGAGCAACTCGATGCCTATACACGCGTGGTCGAGAGCAAATCCAAGGATGACGATGACACCGATACGTCGTACGACGTTCCCGTTATCTTCGTTGTCAAGCGCCGCGGAGTGACCCACTATTACCGGTTCGCGAACAAGGCAGATGAGAATCTCAGTGCAGAGTACGACAAGCCGCAACTTGCCATCGGCCTCGGCACACCTGATCGTGAGCTTCCGATTCTGCGGCTCTCATTTGTGAGCATCTACAGAGGAGCGCATTCCGGTTCTCACGACGAGTCGGTCTCGTATATCGACTTCGGTTTCAGCTCGCCTCGTGTCATCGCGAAGATGGTCTGCTCCGACGGTTGGATGGGCG
>CAZKID010000684.1:0-682 GCA_964552405.1 uncultured Thermoanaerobaculia bacterium | reverse complement strand
GCTGTGGGGCTTTGGCATCCCGCTCCTGGGTTCAGTTCAAAGTTTCCTGGGGGGTGCGGAAGGGGGATTATGACTGTCAGGTTCACAAAGGGCTCGACGCGGATTGGGTCAATCGAAGCGAGGTGCGATCCGTCGATCTCTTCGCGCATCGCGAGCGTATGCCACAAGGAGTGCTGCCGTCGCTTGCTGCACTTGCCGTCGCTGCTCGCGCAGATCACAAGTTGTCTTCGCCTGTTGTCGCCGGTGTGGGAACGCTTCAAAGCGCAGGTGTGCTGGCCAATCGCTGGCTGCTCTTCGTGAGCACGAGTCTGGATGTTCGGCAGATGCTGCGCATTTTCGTCGTCGATCTCACCACAGACGCACCCGCGCAGCCGATTGTCGTGAAGACCCTGACTGCGCCGCGCGAAGACGAACCACCGCCCGACCCCGACATCATGATTCTCGAGAATGGGTTCACGCCCTTGACCGTGCCGTTCTCGATTGCGCGCGCGAATGTCGCGAAGGAGTCGTCGCTCGAGATCGTCTCTCTCGTTCTTCAGGAGAAGAAGCAACGGGCGGTCTTCTGGATCGGAGGGGATGCTGCGACTGGCGCACTCGATGCGATGCGTCTTGGGTCCGATGCACCGGAGTACAAACAGTTTGAACGCTTCCCGCTGCCGGATGTTGCCTCCAGCATCAAGAT
>CAZKID010000683.1:0-1686 GCA_964552405.1 uncultured Thermoanaerobaculia bacterium | reverse complement strand
GGGCCGACGGGGCTCGAACCCGCGACCTCCGGCGTGACAGGCCGGCGTTCTAACCGACTGAACTACCACCCCGCTTGGGAACTTCGAGAACCCGAGGGAGGGCGCCCTCATTCCCGAAGGAGCGCGCATGGTACGCAGTGGGGGGCAGCGTGTCAAGAAGCTCGCTACCCGCGCCGCGTCAGCTTGGGAGGCGTCCTGGCGAGCTCCCAGGTTTCCTTCGCGTTTCGCTGGACCCGTGCTGCGTGCTCTCGCATTTCTGCGAGGAGCTCGCGCGTCGTTTCGCGCGCGATTTCCGCTCGTGCCGTCAGTTGTTCGAACGTCTCGACAGTGTGGCTTGATCCCAGCCATGCTCACCTCCGGTCGAAGATGCCGTCGAAATCGGCAGCCGGAGGTCGCGATCGTTCGTACGGGGTGACGGAAAGCAGCGACCGACTGATCGGGGAGGATGCAAGAATGATTCCGCGGTCACTGCCGACCCGCGATGACAAGGCACGCGCGGGGCGCCGGGTCTCCCCCCAGCGCCCCAGTCCCTCAGCGCCCCAGCACCCCAGGAAATTCACTTCCCCGCGATCGCGGGCGGCGCCTCACCGCTGAGTCCTCGTGCCGTCTCCGTCATGCGGATCAACTCCTCGCGCCATCCCTCGAGATCCGCGCCGCGCGATGCGCGCGCGAGAGCGAGAACGTCGGCGTACGTTGCCGTGCCGCGATACTGCGAGTTGCGCAGCAGCATCCCGAACTCCGCGACCGCTAGCGCAAACTGCATGTCCGCCGATGCTGCATACGCGCTCGTCCCTTCGTCCGAGATCATGCTCTCCATCAACTCGCTCGTGGTTCCCTGCGGCTGTTTGTAGCGGAGCTTCAGCACGCCGACGTTCCCTCTCGCCGATGCCGTAGGAGCAGGCACGATCTCGTACAGCGCGGTGACCGAGTGACCTGCGCCGAGATCGCCGGCATCTTTCTTGTCATCCTCGAAATCCTTGTTGGCGAGCGCGCGGTCTTCGTAGCCGATCTGCCGGTACTCGGCGACCTGTGAGGGCTCGAACACGAGCTGCACCTTCACATCCTTCGCGATCGTCACGAGCGTGCCGGTCAGCTCCTGGACGAACACCTTGCGCGCCTCGTCGAGTTTGTCGAGATAGAGATACTGCCCGTTGCCTTTGTCCGCGAGCACTTCCATCTTCGCGTCTTTGTAGTTGTCGTCGCCGACGCCGATCGCCGTGAGAAACACGCCATGCTCGCGCTTCTCGGTGATCAGCGTCTCGAGGTCCGCTTCCGATGAAACACCGACATTGAAGTCGCCGTCGGTGCAGAGGATCACGCGGTTGTTGCCGTTGGCGATGAAGTTCTCCTGCGCGACTTTGTAGGCGAGCTCGATGCCCTCGCCGCCTGCGGTCGACCCTCCGGACTGCAGCCGGTCGAGCGCTCCGACGTTCGCTGCTTTGTCGGCGCCGGAAGTCTTCGGCAGCGCGAGTCCCGCGGCGCCGGCGTACGTCACGATTGCGATGCTGGCCTGCGCGCGCAGGTGCTCGACGAGAATGCGCAGTCCCGCTTTGATGAGCGGCAGGCGTTGCGGCGGTCCCATCGAGCCGGAGACGTCGATGAGGAAGACGAGATTGTTCGCGCTCATCTGCCACTCATCGGTGTTTTTGCCCTGAATGCCGATACGCACCACGCGATGCCCGAGGG
>CAZKID010000682.1:0-1687 GCA_964552405.1 uncultured Thermoanaerobaculia bacterium | reverse complement strand
TCCCGAGCGAAGTCGAGGGACCTGGGTGTGTGGGAGGCGCGCGACATGATCTTCGTACCGCCCTCCCACCCGGGTCCCTCGACTTCGCTCGGGATGACGGGTTGGGTCCTACTTCTTCGTCACCGTCACGCCGCCTCGCTGCGGCAGCCGCGTCGCAAGGTAGTCGCGCGCCGCGGGTGCATCCTTCAGATAGGAGTCGAGGAACACCGCCGACGCAACCTTGATCGAATCGAACACGCCCTTCTCGCGGAGAAAGCGATTCTCGCCGCGCGAACGCGCCGGTTGCATCCGCTGGCTCTGCTGCGGGTTCGTCGCATCCATCCGATCGAGTTGATCGTCCTGCATGCTCGGCAGCGTGAAGCCGCCCGCAAACGAGAAGTGATTCGCGCCGGCAATGAGGACGAAGTACTTGTCGCCCGCCGGTGTGTTTTCGAAACCGCTCCTTCGCCACTCGGGAGTCTCTCCATCCAGCGCACCGCGATCGTTCGTTCCCGTCATGTACATGATCGGAATCTTCACGCCGTGAAACGATTCGGCGGAGAGACCGCGCGTTGCGCTCACCCCCTGCGGCGACATCGCGATCACCGCTTTGACGCGCGAATCGCCGAGATGCATCGCCTTGCCGTCCTGCACGGGCTCGACACCAGCGATGAGCATCGCGACCATCGCGCCATACGAATGACCGGCGACGGCGATGCGATTCCGGTCGAGCTTTCCCTTCAGCTCCGGGTACTTCTCCTCGAGCGTGTTGAACGAGTCGAGGATCGTGGTGATGTCATGGACGCGCTCGCGCCAGTCGGCAGGCGATTGTCCTTCCCAGATCGCTTCGCCGAGAGTCCGCTCCGGCTCGCGGCCTTCCTTTCGCGCCTCGCGGCGCTCCTGCATCTGCTCGCGCAGCAGATCGCGAAGTTTGCCGGCGTCGGCATGATTCGGCTTGATGCAGACGTAGCCCAGGCTCGCCCAATATTCGGTCAGTCCGACATAGGCGGTATTGCTCGCACCGAATCCGTGCGAGAAGACGATGACGGGGTACGGTCCCTCGCCGCGCGACGGATATTCGATGACGAGGTCGAGATTCTTGTTGCGCTGTGCGTCGTGCAACGAAGCGTTAGGAATCGCGCCGACCGGATAGTTGCCGCTCTCCGGGTTGTAATGACCGAACGTTTCCTTCGGCGCCGAGGCCGGCTTTCCGTTGCTCGAGTCAGCACAGGCGAAGACGAGGACGAGGGCGGTTGCGATTCCCACTAGTTTCTTCATGCAGAGCTCCGTTCATTCAATACGCCCGCGTCCGGGTTTCGCTGAATCGCGGGCGCGTATTGCGTGGCGATGACGCTGATGAGCACGAGCACGCCGCCTGCCATCGCCGTCATGCTGACGGGCTCGTGCAGAAGGGCGATCGCGGTGGCGAAGGTGACGAGCGGCTCGAGATAGAGCAGCATCGCCACGCGGGACAACTCGATCGTTTCCAGCGCGTTTGACCAGAGAAGATAGCCGAGGCCGGAGCAGGCGATGCCGAGAAAGACGATCGCCAGCCAGCCCCACCTCGTGACCTGCGGCAACTCGCGGCACGCGTGCTGAGCGATGAAGAAAGGCAAGAGCATGACGGTGCCGGCGAGCATCGCGCCAGACATCGCAACCTTCGGCCCGAGGCGGCGGATCGTCTTGTGTCCGAGGGACGAGTAGATCG
>CAZKID010000681.1:0-1704 GCA_964552405.1 uncultured Thermoanaerobaculia bacterium | reverse complement strand
ATCGCTGGCATCACTCGGCCGAGTTTCCCGACGACGAGAAGCTCAGATACGGATGCAATTTCGGTGTGGGCGTCACCTTCTGGGATGCCCTTTTCGGCACGCTGTATCTACCCAAGGACGAGAAGGGGAATGTGATTCCGCCCCCGCGCCTCGGGCACCCCGGCGGCTACTCCGACGAGCCCAATTATCTGAAGATCTTGTTTGCCGCGCGGGCATTCCCTTCGATCGAGCGCCTTTTGGACCGCAAAGCCGATCTATCGCCCGTCCCGGCCGAGTGACTCATGTTGAACAACGTCGCTACCTTCATCCGCAAGAAGTACCCATACATCTTGGGCTTCTGCATCATTGAAGCCGGCATCTATTATTTCGACGGACCAACCGGCAATTTTAGCACCGGCTTTCTCGGCCTCTTCGCCATCTGGATCTACTACAGCTGGATGAGCAAATAACGCTTCCCTCTCCCCCTCCGGGTGCTCAGGGGCCCCAGCCGCAGCAGGCTAATCCCTACCAGCAGCAAGCGGGCAACTACGATCGAGCGATGAAGGCCTGCCTCGAGGGGCGCGGCTACACCGTTAACTAAACTGTGCTCGCCGTCACCCGCGAGAGTGGAAATTGTGTGCGCGGCGTTTGACGCGCCATCACGATGCCACGTCACTTGAGGAATTCTTCGGGTCTGCATAAATTCGCGTCTTGTTCGCCAGCGGTCTTCGTGGCGTGAAGCGCGTCTATCAGCTTAGTGACCCACGCCGCCTCGAGAAAGTGCTGGCCGAAACGCTTGCGCGGCCGCGGGCCCAGCCTACTCCTGCTTTTCTCCACGCCAGTAGCGCTCCTCGATTTCCTCGATCTCTTCCTCGCTCAGGCCGAAATAGTGGCCGACTTCGTGGATCAGCGTCTCGCCGATCACGCCGCGCACGTCGTCTTCGTTTTCGGCGTCTGCTTCGATGACCTTCTGGAACAGCGTGATGCGATCGGGCAGCACGTTGCCGTGTCCCCACGAGCGTTCCGGCAGCGGAATCCCCTGGTAGAGCCCGTAGAGGGAATCAGGCGGCTCAATCTCGAGCTCGTCGAGCAGATCCTCGTCAGGCTCGTCCTCGAGGACGATCGCGATGTTCTGCATCTCGTGGCGGAAGCGCCTCGGGATCAGCTCGATCGCTTCAGCGACGAGCTTTTCGAACTGTTCGCGCGTCATTCGTCTTGGGCCGACCTGAAGGTCGGCCCCTACCGCTGTCTTCTTTAGCGATAACGAGCCGGTAGTAATCGCAGTCGTCGCGCACCGAGCATTGGTCACAGAGCGGCTTGGGTTTGCAGATGCGGCGGCCGTGGAGAATCTGTACGTCGGATCCGAGCGTCCACATCTCCCTTGGCAGCCGCTCGCACAGCTGCTGTTCGACCTTTACCGGATCGTCGCCTTCCGCGATGCCGATGCGGTTCGACACACGCAGCACGTGTCGATCGACTGGCAGCCCCGGCACGCCAAGCGCGTGTCCGAGAACGACGTTGGCCGTCTTCCGTCCGACGCCGGGCAGTTTCGTCAGCAGATCCATGTCGGCGGGTAACTCGCCGCCATGCTCATCGACGAGCTGCTGCGATGCGCTGATGATCGACTTCGTCTTCTGATTGAAGAAGCCGGTTGATCGGATGATCTCCTCGACATCCCGCGGCTTTGCCTTCGCGAGCGCCCGCGCGTCCCGGTACTTCTCGAAC
>CAZKID010000680.1:0-1740 GCA_964552405.1 uncultured Thermoanaerobaculia bacterium | reverse complement strand
GACTGGTTGAGCCGTGCTGAACACGTCGTTCTCGAGGATTTCCTGTTTTGTGCGCGGTATCGTCGCGCCGGGGCCTGAGGGAAGCTCGAACAGGATTCCCTGCCGCGTCTCCTCATCGGCGCGAGGCTCGGTCTGGATACGCATGATCGCAACACCCAGGGCGAAGGTGGAGTTGACCCGGTTCCGTAGACGGTTGAACGTTTGGAATCAGCTCGCGATCTGTCTCCTCTCGTAGTTGATCGGCGAGAAGTATTCGATCGAAGAGTGGCGCCGGTGCGGATTGTACCAGCCTTCGATGAAATCGAAGACCGCGAGACGCGCCTCGACCTGGTTCTTGAATCGAGTCCGATCGAGAAGCTCGCACTCGAGCGTGGCGAAGAAGCTCTCGCACATCGCGTTGTCGTAGGCGTCGCCGACCGATCCCATCGATGGCCGCACACCCATTTCGCCGCAGCGAAGTCCGAAGGCAATCGACGTATATTGGCAGCCCTGATCCGAATGATGGATCACGCCGTTCGGTCGGCGCTGCTCAAGCGCCATGTTGAGCGCGTCGAGAACAAGATCGCTCTTGAGCGTCGTGCCCATCGCCCAGCCGACGACCCTGCGGCTCCAGGCATCGAGTACGACCGAGAGGTAGAGGAAGCCGGCCCACGTCGGGATGTACGTGATGTCGGCGACCCAAAGACGATTGGGTCCATCGGCGACGAAGTTTCGTTCGACGAGATCAGGAGCAGACGCAGCATCGCGATCGCGTCGCGTGGTGATCGTCCCTTTGCGCCGGCTCACGCCGGCCAAGCGCGACGCGCGCATCAGGCGAGCGATCCGTTTGCGTCCGACGCGCACACCGTGAGCGCCGAGCTCGGCGTGGATCCTCGGCACGCCATAAGTCCCTCGCGAGCGATCGTGAATTGCGCGGATCTCATCGAGAAGCGTCGCGTCCATCTGCGCGCGCGCCGATGCTGGTCGTACGCACCACGCATAGAAGCCGCTGGCGGAGACGCCCAGCACTCGGCTCATCGTGGCGACCTGATGCTTGGCCTGGTGAGCCCTCATGAACTCGAATCCTTCGGCGGGATCGAGCCGGTCTCCCGAGCGAACCAGGCCGCGGCTTTTTTCAGGATCTCGCGCTCTTCGCGCAACGTCTTCACTTCGCGACGAAGACGACGAAGTTCGTCGCGCTCCTCGCTCGTAAGACCATCCGCTCGAACGCCGTCGTCGCGATCCGCTTGCGCGACCCAATTCCGGATTGACTGCGCCGTCGGCTCGAACTTCTCCGCCAGCTCCTCCGGCGTTCGACCCGATCGAACCAGATCTACTAGCCGGCGGCGGAACTCATCAGGATACGGGGGACGTGATTTGGCCATCGTGAACTCCTCTTCCCCGGAAAGGGATTTGGTGTCCACGGAAGCGGGTCAACTCCATACTGGCCGCAGGACGATCCGAAGCTACGGCTCAGCGCCTGCTCGCGTGTCGGAAGGACGTTCTTGCGGCTCTCTCTTCGGCGTTCGAAGGCATCTCGCTCGAGCTGCCCACTGCCGATTCCGTCCGCTCTATCTCCTGGCTCGAACGCTACGAGAATGCTCTCGACGCCCTCGTGAGCGCCTGGGTAGGAGCGCGGTTCGTGGAAGGAAGGGCTGAGCCGTGCGGTGACGAGACCGCTGCGATCTGGATCCCGGCATGAGCCTGTGTGGCGCAACCGGCGCGAAGGTAGAGATGGCAGAGAGGTTGTTATTCCCTACG
>CAZKID010000679.1:0-1764 GCA_964552405.1 uncultured Thermoanaerobaculia bacterium | reverse complement strand
CACGATGTCGTGCTGCATCACCTCATCGTCGAGATGACGTTGGCTCGCGGGGATCTCGAAGGCTACATCGCCGCGCTTCGCGCGAGTCATGGCGATGTTGGCGAGGCCTGGGCCCGCGGCCGCGCGGCGGGCATGCACGACGAGCTCGGCAACTTTCTCCTCCCCGCATCGATCGAGCTCGCGCGGCGCTCCCGCGCGGTCATCGTGCACAACCAATGGGCAGCTGAGCGGCTGCTGTCGTTCGGCGTTGAGACGCCCGTGTTCGTCGTTCCGCATCCTTACGTCCATGAAGAGCCGCGGAAGACGATCGATCGCCCTGCCGGCCGCGTCATCGGCCTCTTCGGCTTTCTGACGGCGGCGAAGCGCGCCGATGTCGTGCTCGAAGCCTTCCGCCGGGCGCGCGTGAAGAACGAAAGCCTGACGATGCTCGTCGTCGGCGAGCCGGCGCCGAATGTCGATGTCGAAAAAATGCGGGGCGACGGCATCGCGTTCACCGGATATGTTGCAGATGAGGACTTCGCGTCGTACTACTTCGCGGCTGACCGTCTCGTGAATCTTCGCTATCCCTCTGCAGGCGAGACATCGGGCACCTTGATCCGCGCGCTCGATGCAGGGAAGCCGGTCGCAGTCAGTGATTACGCGCAGTTCGCGGAGTTCCCCGACGACTGTGTCACCAGGATTCCGTTCGGCGAGGATGAGGTCAATATGTTGACCGATTTCATGCTGCGCGATTTTGACGTCGAGGCGCTGGCGGAGCGCCAGCGCGAGTGGCTCGCCTCGAACTGTTCGATCGAGCATTCCGTGAAGGGCTATCTCAGCGTCATTCAGGGAACCGCCGTTCCGTATTCGCCGGCGAAAGCGCGCCGCGTCGTTCCGTTGTTTCCCAGGCTCGAAGTCATCGGCACGGACGCGACGTCCGTGACGTTGAGGAATGCGGGAGATGTCCCGCTGCGGGCGCGTGTCTACGGACAGCCGGGCTACCGCCTCATTGCGAATGACGCGTGGCTCGATCTCCCCGGCGATCTCGAGCCGGGGGCCAGCATCCGAGTCGAGTTGCCGCGGATGACTGGCGTCGTGCGGCTTGCCCACGCGATTCAGGGAATCCCGATGCTCGACGCCGAGCCGTTTGCGGAGGTGCAGCTTGCCCCGCTTCGATGATCATGCGTTGCGGCGGTTGCGCGCAATGTTCGCGACGCGGCCGGCACTCGAGATCGATGCGCCGTCACTCCGGCGCGCTGCAGTCCTGATTCCGCTCATCGCGACGCCGGAAGGATGGGCGCTCCTCTTCACGCGTCGCGCGGAGAACCTCGCTGCGCACAGCGGACAGATCGCGTTTCCCGGCGGCTCCGTGGAAGCGGGGGAGTTGTTCGAGGATGCGGCGCGGCGCGAGGCGAAGGAAGAAGTCGGCATCCCCGAACAGCACGTCGAGATCTTCGGACGTCATGACGACATCATCACCAACAGCGGCTATCTCGTCGCCCCATTCGCGGCGATCGTGCACGAGCGCATCGAGTATGTGATTCAGGAGTCGGAAGTCGTCGAGACGTTCGAGGTGCCGATCGATGCACTCCTCGCGGAGCACAATCCCGAAGTCCGATACGTGACGTTTCGCAACCGGAAGTATCCCGCGTACTTCTACCATCACGGCACCTATGAGATCTGGGGCCTGACCGGGCGAATGCTGAAAGCATTTCTCGATCTCGTCTGGCAGACTATCTGACAACGCAAAGGGAGGAACCAATGACAAACAAGAAATCGCTGCTG
>CAZKID010000678.1:0-1768 GCA_964552405.1 uncultured Thermoanaerobaculia bacterium | reverse complement strand
CACGCCCCTTCACGCTTCCCCGCAAAAGCAGTGGCGTGCGCATCGACGCACGATGCTGCTTCACGATGTCGGAGAGCACGCAGAAGCGCGTCGGCAGGTCGAGGCGGCGCACCACCTTCTCGAGGAGCTGTTCCAGCCGCACGATCGTGTCGACGTCGTCGCTCGCCGGATTGAGCCCGATGATGACGTCGCCGCAGCCGTACGACAACCCCTCGAGGATCGAGAAGAGGATCTCGCGTTCCGTGTCGCCAGGACTGTTCGGCTGAATGCGGGATCCGAAGTGTTGTGGGCTGCCGATGGCGACGTGGCCTGCTCCGAGCGGAGTCGAGGAGTCTTCGCCGAGTGGGTTGAACAACGAGCGCGCGACAAGCGACAGCTCGTCGTTCGTCATCACTTTCGCGAGCGCTGCGATCGCTTCGCTGGTCAACGCATCGCCGTAGGCCCGCGCCCACGCGGCGCCTTGCTCGCCGAGAAGAATGCCTCTAATCCGCCGGATCGTCAGGTTGTCGAGGTCGTCGTCGAACCGGCTCACGCGCGATCGCGCGAGCGCCGCGCTCACGCCGTCGTCGACGAATGTCGTCCTTCGGATCGCGCCGATCGTCGTCGCCACCAGCGCGCGTCGAGCATCGGCGCGGACCTGATCGTCAGTCGTCCCGCCGACCGCGAGGTCACCCTCCTTGAACGCATTCGCCAAGGTGAAGGCGCGACGAAGATCGTCGGACACAAGACGGACTATAGATCGCCGATGGGATCAGTGGTCGCGCGTCGCAGGATCATCAGCCAGCTCCTTGCGCAGAGGAATCAACCGGCGGTGATAGCCCTCGGCATCACCGTAATCGACGAACTCCCTGTAGTGCGTGTGCGGCGCATGGACGCGTTTCGCGTGTCGAATCGGACACCAGTACTGCTCCGTGCGGCTGGCCACCTCGCGCACGAAGGCGAAGACACCGTTCGCGTAGCTGCAGTACATGCAGTTCGCCTTCTCGATGCCGTTCAGATACGCCAGGTGGTGCCGGTCGAAGACGATGTACGCCGATCGCTTGACGAGCCTGATGCCGTACACACGGAAGCAGATGGCTTGATAGATGGACACCCACGCATCGAGGAGCGCGATCGGCACGATTAACGAGTAGATCACCGGAGCCGTCAGCAGGCTCAGGAGATCGCTCCCGCTCACGTATCGCGTGATGCGCCGGCGGAGGCGCCGGTGCGCCTGTTGCATAGCGCGCTCGAACCGGACGCGCCACTTCTCGATGCGGTAGCGCCACGTACCGCGGACTTCATGCAGCTCGTGATCGATCTCGCGCTCGAGCGCCGACATGCGGTGAAGCAGCTCATCAAGACGTGATGCCATCGTATTCACATACAGGGCCACACAGCTCAAATGCTCGTTCGGGTTTGTGACTTCGGGGGATGCACACAAGCAGGCGCGATCAGAACGACACCGCAGTGCGCGTCGTCTGCCGCGGCGCGGGCGTGCGCATCAGCCCGAAGGCGAAGCCGGCCGCGATCCGCGCGGCCGTTGAACGAGTGCTGAGAGAACCGAGCTTCCGCGACGGTGCGCGGACGCAGCAGCCTGAAGTCAGGAAGACTCATAAGAAAAACATCCACCACAGAGACACAGAGGCACAGAGATGAGAGAAAGAAACCAAACCCGGACCGGTCATCCTGAGGCCTTCCTTTGGCCGAAGGATCCCGCCGATGATCGCACTATCCCGGACCCTAATCGCTTTCTGGCCCCGAATGCAGTTCCCGTTTTCGTGTTTCC
>CAZKID010000677.1:0-1810 GCA_964552405.1 uncultured Thermoanaerobaculia bacterium | reverse complement strand
CGGCCCGCCTTCAAGTGCGGACCCGCGGAGAATGCGCGCGCGTGGCAGTCGTTCAGTATCTGCTGGTAGTCGTAGGGCCTGGCCCAGGTGTTTACCGGTACTGCGACCGCTCCAATCTTGATGACCCCAAAGAAGCAGTAGAGAAATTCGGAACTGTCACTGACCAGCAGCAGAACGCGCGCTTCTTGCCGAACATTCAGTTTGCGGAGGGCGTTGCCGACCGCATGGGCGCTCGGAACGACTCCTGGCTTGGCCGACGTAATCATCTCCAGCACATCCCGCAGCGCTTGGTAGCCGTCGGGCGCTGCATCCTTGGGGAGCCGGCCGTCCGGGTAGAGCGAATCGACGAGTCCCTTGGCAGATATGCCTTGCGGGGCAAGTCGAGCTAAGCCTTCGATGATGACTGCGCGGGCTCGCCGCTCCGGATCGTCCGCAAGCTCTTGAAGCTTGGCCGCCATGGGATCGGTTGCGCCGGCGAAAAGCAGGGCGTTCGGCACGACGGCCGCCCACTCCTCGAAGGACCCCCAGCGCTTCCCCGTGAGAGAGGGCCGCCCAGCGACGACCCACGCACGAAGAATCGTGAGTGCCGCGCACACCAAACGCGGTCGATTCGCCTCGACCCAAGGAAGCAACGGGTCATGCGCGAACCCATCTCGGGACTCGGGCGAGTCCTGCAGTGGCTCGAGCCGGCTGACCAGCACCCGGCGGCACGTATCACCAGAAATCTCGACGTTGTTCCCGCTAGCCAAAATGAGCGCCCGCCACGTGAGCGACGGAAGTTCCGATTTACCCAAAACGCGCAGCTCTACCCGATCGCGAGACGTCAACACCTTGTCGAGAGGACCACCGCCGAATCGAGTTGTGACGTTGTCGAACAAGATGATCGACGCGCCGCGTAAGGCATAGCTGGCCAGCACCTTTTCGAGCTCCTCATCAGAGGCCGGCCAAGACATTTTGCCAGCGCTTCGCCCGGTCGCAATGATGGAGATTGCATCAGCTTGCAATGTCTTGCCGCTACCTCGCGTCGTCGCATCGAGCACGACGGCAGCCACACTTCCGCGTATCGCTGGCCGGGCCAGGAGCGTCAAAATAGAAGCGATTGGCACGATCCGATCCGCCTCAGCCCGGTACGGGAAATCGGCGAACACCTCGTGCAAATTAGCGAGCGCGCTGGCTGCGTTCTCCTTCGAGGGGCTTTCAGGTATGCGTGGAAAATCTGTGTTGGGGGCAAAGACGTATCCAGTCGAAGAGTCGTAGCCCGCGTCCTGCATCACCGTCCCGTCTGGCCGGAGCATTGGCGCCTCTGCAATCCCGACGATTGGCCGAATGCCTCGATACTCTCCACGAGCAGCTACCGCGTTCACGACGGACGACGGTGGAACGCACGGTGCAAGGCCATCCGATCGCTTGTCGAAGCGGACCCAATTCGCACACCGAGTGAGATGCTCGAGCAGTGTCGGCGATGTCATTTTCCGAATGAGAGGCGTCCCGGCCAAAGTAGCCGCGTCGGCTTCGGACTCGGCGATACGCACGATGCGAACGAGCTCGCCGTCCCGCTGGTATATGTCTGGATCGTAGGCAAGAGCCACAATTGCTTTGTCGACCACCTCGTGCACGGCCGTGGTCACTTCGATTATCGGGGTCGACACGGTCAAATCTCCTTGGAGCATTTCGGCTCCGCGAGTTCAGCGCGAAGCTCTTCGATTGCAATCGCCGCCCTGTTGACAAGGCCTCGAACGCCCGCTTTTCTCGGGAAACCAGCGTCAATCTCGCGTTCGATGTCGATCAAGCTCAACTTGAGTCCGATCAA
>CAZKID010000676.1:0-1829 GCA_964552405.1 uncultured Thermoanaerobaculia bacterium | reverse complement strand
TATAGGTACTTTAGAGAAAGGTGCACCATTTAATGATGTGGTCTCTGTGTGACACGTTACTTCTCACTGGCCTCGAAAACTGCACAGGAGGTGCCATATTCGGGAATCAGAAGGATGCCAAACAGCAGCGTTCCCGCGAAAGGAACACTCCAGCGCAGGTACGCCTCCAACGCGTTTCCACCCGTCATGCGGCTCAGCAATGAGAGGGGAACGGGAGCCGCGAGCGCGACGAACGAAACGGCCAGCGGCAGAAATCGTGCGGTCCAACGATCACGACAGCGGGCGTATAGAAGCGAATATGGGATGAGGAGAAGCACGAAGTAGTACTGCTGATTGTGCGGTATCAACAGAACCATGCCGGTGATGAGGATCGAGAACTCGAGGTCATAACAGTTCGCGCGGCGCCGTTGGATCAGTAGTAGCCAGAGCGCCAGCCAGGAGAGCTCTTCGATGCCGAGGGCTATGCGAGCGACCAGGTCATCCGACCAGGGCGTGCAGCGGATGAGAACGCCGGAGATGCTTTGATTCAGATCGGATTTCACGAGAACTGAAAAGATCAATTGCAGAACGATCCCGCTGTTCTGCCAGCCGAGCACGCACTGAGTGATCACAGCGATGCTCGCCGCAACCAGAACTGCGGCGGTGAATGCACGCCAGCGCTCTCGTAGTGCGAGCCATGGCAAAAACACGACCGGCAGAAATTTCGACATCGCCGCCACGGCGATGAGCGTTCCCGATGTGCGATCGCGCATCCTGCGATAGAGCAGAAACGAGAGCAGCAGGAGTGGCAACTCGATGAGCTCGATCACTCGCTGCGTGAGTGCTTCATAGAGAGGATTGAAATTCGCGAACGCGATCCCAACGATCAACAGCGTCCGTGCCGACGGACGTCCATCGTCGATTATCCAGGCCGACAGGACAACGGCCGCTGCGACGAACGCGTAACAGACGAAGAGCCACGCGACATACGCAGAGCGCAACGTCGGGAAGGCGAAGAGCGGAAGGGTCATGAGGTGTTCGATCGGGCCGTAGTGCCAGATCGGAGGAGGTCCCCAGAATTCGGACGGACTGCCCCGGTAGAGATCGAGACGGCCCATCAGCCGCGCGACGGTCCAGGCAGGAAAACTCGCCAGGAAGTCGCCGTAGAAATTGCGGAGCGGCTGAAGCACACCCGTGACGAGAAAGTGCAGCAGCGAATACGAGAGGGCGACGCTCCAAAGGAGCTTGCGCCGCATCCCGCTAGATTCTCACCACGTCGAACTGTTCGTGGTGCAGCGTATCGTCAGGTTTGAAGACGAGATGGATTCCTAGATTCCGTTCGGTCTCTTCGAAGATCGGATCGGCCGGCTGCATCGATGAGTAGACCACCGGGTTTACGCGCACGATGACATCCTGTCCTTCGTGGAGATCACGAAGCTTCATGAGCTCGCGCCAGATCTCGAGCGCAATCGTGGTGTTCGACTTGATGCGGCCGCTCCCGGCGCAGTACGGACACGCTTGCGTGAGCGAACGTTCCAGCGACTGACGAACGCGCTTGCGCGTCATCTCGATCAGACCAAACTCGGAAATCTGAAGGATCTTCGTCTTCGAACGGTCTTTTTTGATCTCGTTTTCCAAGGTCTCGAACAGGCGCGAACGATTCGCCGGCTCTTCCATGTCGATGAAGTCGAGCACGATGATGCCGCCGAGATCGCGCAGGCGAATCTGCCGCACGATTTCTTTTGCAGCCTCGATGTTGGTACGGAACACGGTCTCTTCGAGATTGCGCTTGCCGACGTACTTGCCGGTGTTCACGTCGATCGCGACCAGCGCCTCGGTCTGGTTGATGA
>CAZKID010000675.1:0-1847 GCA_964552405.1 uncultured Thermoanaerobaculia bacterium | reverse complement strand
CAACTGGATGGAGAACATCCACGACTGGACGATCTCGCGGCAGCTCTGGTGGGGCCATCGCATTCCCGCCTTCTATTGCAGCAACGGCCACATGACCGTCGCGGTCGAGCAACCATCAACCTGCCCGACCTGCAACTCGACGGAGATCACGCAGGAGACCGACGTCCTCGATACGTGGTTCTCATCGGGACTCTGGCCCTTCTCCACCATGGGCTGGCCGGAGAAGACCGCGGACCTCGAGGCGTTCTATCCGACTGACGTGCTGATCACCGGCTTCGACATCCTCTTCTTCTGGGTGGCGCGCATGATCATGTTCGGTCTGCGCTTCACCAACAGCGTTCCCTTCAGCCAGGTCTTCCTCAACGGTCTCGTGCGCGACGAGCATGGACAGAAGATGTCGAAGACGAAGGGCAACGTCATCGATCCGCTCGACGTCATCGAAGAGTATGGCGCCGACGCGCTCCGCTTCACGCTCGCGATCTTCGCCACGGGCCGCGACATCCCTCTCGCGAAGAAGCGGGTGGAAGGCTACGCCGCGTTTGCAAACAAGATCTGGAACGCGTCGCGCTTCGCGATGATGTATCTCGACACCGACCTCGAGTCCGCCGGCAGCATCGATCGCGACGACCTCGGCACCGTGGAACGCTGGATCCTTTCGCGCCTCAACGACACGACGCGCGAAGTGAACAAGTACCTCTCCTCGTTCCGCTTCGATGAAGCATCGAACGCGATGTACAAGTTCTTCTGGCACGAGTTCTGTGACTGGTACATCGAGATGGTGAAACCCGTCCTGATGAGCAAGCACGGCTCCGACGACGATCGCAAAAAAGCGAAACGCGTCATCCTCGAAGTGCTCGATCGCTCGCTGCGTCTCCTCCATCCGTTCATGCCGTTCATCACGGAAGAAATCTGGCTGAAGCTCGGCGGCGTGGAGCCTTCGATCATGGTCGCGCCCTACCCAGTGGCCGAGGAAGTGCTCGAAGACCGCGAGGCGGAGCGGATGATCGACGCGGTCACCGCGATGATCACCACCGTGCGCAACGTGCGCGTCGAGCGCGGCTTCACGCCGAAGGATCGCTTCAAGCTCTACATCACCGCAGCGGACCGCGAAGCGGCGTTCTTCCGCGACTACGCCTATCTGCTCACTGAGCTCGCACGTCTCAACGAGGTTATCCTCGGACAGGCGATCCCCGAGGCGGCGCACCACGACGTCGTGGCAGGCTTTGCAATCGGCATCGAGTTCCCCGAGAAGGAAGTCAGCAAGGAGCAGCTCGAGAAGGTGCAACGCGACATCGAAAAGGCGCAGAAAGAGCTCGCCGGTCTCGACGCGAAGCTGATGAACGAACAGTTCCTGCAGAACGCACCGGCGCAGATCATCGATGGTGCGCGTGCACGCCAGGCGGAGCTTCGCGAGAAAATCGCGAAACTCGAAAAGAATCAGTAGTCATGATGAACCTCGATACGCGGGCAATCGTCCCCAGACTCCACACCATCGAGTCGGTGGCGTTCGTCCCGCGTGTCGCATCCACGAATCTGATCGCGCGCCGCATCGTCGGTGAGTGCATCAACAACGATCTCTCCCTGCCGCAGGCGATGATCATCGCCGGCGAGCAGTTCGCAGGCCGAGGCCGCAACGATCGGCGCTGGTCCTCCCCGGCCGGCAAAGGCATCTATGCGACGACGATGCTCACGCGTCCGACGGCGCAACTGCCGCTCGTGCCGCTGGCCATGGCGACGATCGTCGCCGGCTATCTGCGCGATGTCTTCTCCATCGATGCACGCATCAAGTGGCCGAACGACGTCCTCGCCGGCGGGCGGAAGATCGCCGGCATCCTCATCGAAGCGCG
>CAZKID010000674.1:0-1877 GCA_964552405.1 uncultured Thermoanaerobaculia bacterium | reverse complement strand
CGGGATAAACCGCAAAACGGAAAGGGCGGCCGCTGCTCCATTCGGCAAGCGCGGGATCGACGCGGCGATGCACGGTCTCTTCGTACGCGGTGCGCGCCTGCACACGCTCGAGGGCCACGGCATGTCTCAGATGACCGTCGAAATACAACCCGAGATCGCTCACCTCGGCATCGGGCGGCAGCGGAAACATGAACGTGCCGCTCGCGTCGTGATCGAGCGAGCTGCGGAAGGTCAGCTCGAAGGTCGTGCGCGCCAGATGGCCGCGCATCAATACGTGTACATCCACCTTCGCAACCGCGAGCGCGACGCGCCCATCGTCGCCGTCCACCGTGAGGGAAGGAACATTCGTTGCCGCGAACAGCGGCAGGGAGCACAGGACCAGAGCTGCGATGAGCTGCGAGCGTCGCATTGGCGCCTCCTCTGCCGAGGCAGCCGCTTCATTCGCGATGCCACACTGCTCGCAGAGAGAAACGTGCGCAGCACGTGAGTCGCGGCTTCAGTTTTTCGGTTCGGAGCTTCGGGAAATGGTTGGCGGGTTACAGTCCGCGAAACGTCGGTGAACGTTTCTCGAAAAACGCGGCCATTCCCTCGCCGGAGTCGCTCGACTGAAATGCGCGGAGCTGGTTCTCGCTCTCCAGATCGATCTGTGTTTTCAGATCGTTTGCGGAAGAGGAGGCGAGTGCGCGCTTGATGTCGGAGAGCGGGATGGGAGGTCCGCTGGCGAAGGCCGCTGCCAGCTTGTTCGCTTCCGCGATGAGCTCAGATCCATCGACGATGCGGTCCACCATTCCGATCGCGTGCGCTTCGATTGCTTCGACCATGCGGCCCGTCATCAGAATCTCGAGCGCGCGGCTGCGGCCGACGAGGCGCGGGAGCAGCCAGGTGCCGCCCCAGTCGGGATGCAATCCGATCTTGACGAACGACTCGCTGAACTTCGCGCTGCCGGCGGCCATGCGATAGTCACAGGCTAACGCGAGGTTGCACCCGGCGCCCGCCGCGACGCCATTGACGGCCGCGATCACGGGAATGGGAAGCTCGGCGATCGTCGTGACGATTTCCCGGCCGGCATCGAGCAACTTGCGAAACGATTCGACGTCGCCGCTCTTCTGCAGCCCGGACATGTAGTCGACGTCGCCCCCCGCACAGAACGCGCGGCCGGCTCCGGTGATGATGACGGCGCGCGAGTCGCCGGTTGCGCGCAGCGCGTCGAGCAGATCCTCGCGCATCGTGCCGCTGAACGCGTTCAGCTTGTCGGGACGGTTGAGGGTAATCGTCGTGACGCGGTTGCTGGTAGAGCTTTCGATGAACGCCATGGCGTGAATATACCCGCTGCCCGTCTCCTGTAGACTCGACCCCGTATGCGAACCGTACTTCGGTGGATGGTCTACGCCACGATTCCGGCGGCGCTCTTCCTTCAGTTCACGCACGCCAGTCTCGTCTGGCAGTTCGTCATCTCGTGCGCGGCCGTGCTGCCGCTCGCGGCATGGATCGGCGGCGCGACGGAGCATCTGGCGCACCGCATGGGGCCGACGTACGGCGCATTGTTCAACGCGACGTTCGGCAACTTCGCGGAGATGATCATCGCGTTTTTCGCGATTCGCGCGGGATTGCCGGACGTCGTTCGTGCTTCGTTCGCCGGATCGATCGTGGGCAACATTCTCTTCGTCGCCGGCCTGTCGATGGTCGTCGGCGGACTACGCCACGAGACGCTGAAGTTCAACGCCTTGTCCGCGGAGTCGCAGGCAGGACAGATGATCCTGGCGGTTGCCGCGGGACTCGTGCCCGCGCTCTTCTTCCGCACCGCGATCCGCGCGCATCACGAAGAGCTCATACATCCGGTCTCGATCGGCACGTCGATCATCCTGCTGATCACATAC
>CAZKID010000673.1:0-1883 GCA_964552405.1 uncultured Thermoanaerobaculia bacterium | reverse complement strand
CGGGCTCACGCTCAACGCCCGGCGGAATGAACGCCAGATGCTCGGAGTTGCGATTGACGGTCGGCAACTGCTGGATCTGCTCCGGCGTCACGTTCGTCGAAGAATCGGTGCGATGCACGTCGACGACCGGCACATCGGCGCTGACCGTGATCTGCTCACTCGCCGCAGCCTTCATCAGCGCAGAGAGCTTCGCGGTCTGGCCGACGAGGATCACGACGGTCTTCTGCGTGACACTCGCAAAGCCTTCGAGTGCGAAGGTGACGTCGTAATGTCCTGGCTGCAGCACACCGACGCGCGCCGTGCCGCTCGAATCCGTCACGACATTGGTCGTGAAGCCGGTCTCCGGGCGAGTCACTGTGACGGTCACGCCGGGGAGAGGCGCTTTGGATTGATCGAGTGCGACCGCCTCGATGGCGCCGGTGTCTACCTGCGCAAAGAGCGGGAGCGAGAGGAGACAAACCAGGGCAATTGTGAGCACGATGTGGGGACGAGAGGACATCGATCCCTCCTGGAAAGTTACCGGCCGACCGGTCGGTATGTTTTTCTTGGCGCGAAGTTTAGGAGGGAGCATAGACGATGTCAAGATCCCAACTAAAAGACACCCGAGCATTCTGTGTGCGACGGCAGTTCATCCAGGGGAAGCTGCCACCCGGCTAACGATGCGCGGCATCCCGATCGCCAGCCCTCAGTGATCCGAAAAACTTCCCGGCGGATTGCAGCTTCCTGCCGTCGTGAAGGAGGCCACCTCGGATGGCGACGAGGAGAAGGGCACGCAGAATGGGTCGCCTTTGGCGACGACCTGCCAGTAATTGGTCGTCAACGGAGCGAGATTGGATGGGTTGTAAAACGGCACCAAAACGCCGGGAGCAACAAGCCTCTGTGGTGGATTGACGAGATCGAGGTAGACGTCATAGCTGAACGCACCCTGCACTGGCGACCACTCGAGCCTCGACGCTGAACTGACGCCCTGTTCGCCACGCGACGGCACACGGATCTCCGGCGGAAGAACGGGCTGGCAGGCAGAGATGACTCGAACGCGATTGCTGTCCGTATCCGCGATGTAAAGGTCTCCACGCCCGCTCACCGCCAATCCACTGGGTTTTGCGAGAATTGCTGCCGTTGCCGGGCCGTCGTCTCCAGAGAATCCCGTTGGACCATTGTTTACGACCGACCCATTCCCGTTCCCTGTCACCGTAGTGATCAATCCAGTTCCGACGGCCACCTTGCGAACCCTGTCGTTGTAACTGTCCGCGATGTAGAGGTTGCCGGCGGCGTCGAAAGCGAGGGCGGACGGTGAATACAACTTGGCCGCGGTCGCCGGCCCGTCATCACCGCTCACTCCCTGTGATCCGTTCCCCGCGACGGTCGTGATGATCCCGCTCGCCTGAGAAACTTTTCGAACACGATTGTTGTAGGTATCGGCAATGTAGAGATCTCCATGAGCATCCACGGCGAGTCCAGCACCGTCGAAATTGGTGTACAACTCCGCGGCTGTTGCAGGTCCCCCATCGCCACCAGCACCACGGACACCGTTCCCTGCGATCGTGGTGATGATTCCCGTGGCTAAGGCCACTTTCCGGACGCGGTAATTGTAGGGGTCCGCTATGTAAAGGTTGCTGTCTGCATCCACAGCTAATCCGTATGCTGACAAGCCCGCGGCGGTGGCCGGCCCGCCGTCACCACTAAACGTCCCAGTGCCATTGCCGGCGATCGTTGTGACGATCCCGCTGCCTAGATCGATTCTTCTGACGCGCGACGTGTCGGTAACAAAGAGGTTTTGTTGAGCATCGACGGCCACACCATAGGGTTCGACGATGCCCGCAGCCGTGGCAGGGCCACCATCACCGCTGAAACCAGAAGGCGAACCGTTGCCAGCGACGGTC
>CAZKID010000672.1:0-1887 GCA_964552405.1 uncultured Thermoanaerobaculia bacterium | reverse complement strand
GGATCATGTGCGGGATCGTCGGCACGAAGGGCGTCGTCGTGAACAGCCTCATCGATACGCGTCAGACGGTCTCCCGCGAAGAGCTCGAGAAGATCGGCCGCTACATCACGCTCGAGTTCGCCGGGATGACTCTCGATGCGATCCGCCGCCGCCTCATCCGCATGACGGAGGACGAGCGCGCCCTGCACGATCAGATGCTGCAGAAGACCATCACCCTCGGAATCGAAGCGGTGAATGATGTCGCTCCCGTCGAGCACGAGCTGTTCGTCGAAGGGGCGGCGTCGATCCTGACCAAGCCGGAGTTTGCGGATGCGAATGCGCTGCGCCGCACGTTTCTCGCGCTTCAGGAGAAAGAGAAACTCATCGAAATCCTGAATACGTTCCTGAGCGAGGATGGCTTGCAAATCCTCGTCGGCTCGGAGAGCAGCTTTACGCAGGTTCACAATTTCAGCATCGTGGCGCGGCGGTACGGGTCGAGCAGCGCACCGCTCGGTATGGTCGGCATCATCGGACCGATGCGCATGGAATATGCGCGCATGGCCCCGCTGGTCGACTACCTGGGCCTCGCACTGACGCGCAAGATCGAAGAACAGGAGCAGGAGCGCTGATGGAAGACAACACCCCGAAAGCCGGCGGCGAAGAGGACGACAGCTACGTCATCGAGGACACCGGCGGTTCGATCGAAGAGATCGAGCGCGAGATGCAGGAGGCCGCGAAGGAAGCTGCGGCCGAAGCTCAGCCCGACGCCCAGGCTGAGGCGTCCGCACCCGCATCCGACGAGCTGCGGGCGCAGAACAAGGTCCTGCAGGATCGCGTGATGCGCACGATGGCCGACTTCGACAACTTCCGTAAACGCACCGAACGCGAGAAGCAGGACTTTTTCAAATACGCGCTCGCGGGCTCGATCAAAGACCTGCTTCCGGTTCTCGACAACTTCGACCGCGCGCTCGAGCATGCGGAAGAGGGCGACGATTTTCACAAGGGCGTCCTCCTCATCTACAAGCAGCTCTTCGACGTCCTCCAGAAAAACGGCGTGAAGACAGTCGATGAGAACGGCGTGCACTTCGACCCCAATATCCATGAGGCCGTCGTGCGCGAAGAAAACGACGCCGTTCCCAACCATACGGTCGTCGCGGTGTTGCAGAAGGGCTACTTCCTGCACGATCGGCTGTTGCGCCCGGCCTTGGTCAAAGTCGCGGTCGGCGGTCCTGAGCGAGACGCTCCGCCTCAGGCGGAATCTGGAAAATAAAAGTAGACTCGTGTTGTTAGACGGTCTCTAACGAAATGGCAAAAATCATCGGAATCGATCTCGGGACTACGAATTCCTGCGTTGCAGTCGTCGACGTGACGACGCCGCAGGTCATCCCGAATCGGGAAGGCAGCCGGACCACTCCCTCCGTCGTCGGATTCACCGAGGATGGGGAGCGGCTCGTCGGCCAGATCGCAAAGCGGCAGGCGATTACGAATCCGTTCAATACGATCTTTGCGATCAAGCGCCTCATCGGGCGCAAGTACGATGCCGAGGAAGTCGCGAAGGCGAAGCAGGTTCTTCCTTATCAGATCGTCTCCGCGAACAACGGCGACGTGAAGGTGAAGATCCGCGACCGTGATTACTCGCCGGAAGAGGTTTCCGCATTCGTGCTGATGGAGATCAAGGCATTTGCCGAAGACTTTCTCGGCGAGCCGGTGACCGAGGCGATCATCACGGTTCCGGCCTACTTCAACGATTCGCAGCGCCAGGCGACGCGCGATGCGGGACGAATTGCCGGGCTGGAGGTCTCGCGCATCATCAACGAGCCGACGGCCGCGGCACTCGCGTACGGTCTCGACAACAAAGCCAATCAGTTGATCGCGGTCTACGACCTCGGCGGCGGCACGTTCGATATC
>CAZKID010000671.1:0-1903 GCA_964552405.1 uncultured Thermoanaerobaculia bacterium | reverse complement strand
CGCGGCAGTCGCGACCGCTGTCGTCTCGAATCCCGTTGCGAAGAAGACGACTTCACCGTCGATCGTCTTCGCGAGCTCCACCGCCTGCGACGGTCCGTAGATGATGTGGATCCGTGCGCCCTGCGCCTGCGCATCGGCGAGCGACCGCACCGTCCCCGGAACTTTCAACATGTCGCCGTACGTCGCGATGTTTACGTTCGGCTGCCCTGCGAGCAGCACGCCCTCATCCACTTCCGGCACATCGGTCACGCAGACCGGACACCCCGGCCCCATCATCACGGTCAGCCGCTTCGGAAAGAGCGAGCGGAGTCCGAACTTCGCGATCGCCTGCTCGTGGCTGCCGCAAACGTGCATGACCGAAACGTCACGGCCGATCTCGTCCATCAGCACTTCGAGCTGATGCGCGAGTTGCTTCGCGAGCTCCGGATCGCGGAATTGCAACTCATTGTGTGGGGACAGGCGCCCTCGCCTGTCCACCGAGCCGACAGGCGAGGCGCCTGTCGCTCCACCGGAGACGCGCCTGGTCGTCATGAACGCGCCGCCTCGATCTCGCCGAGGACATCCGCGGCCATCGGATCGTTCTCATCGCGCTCGGCGAGCAGCGTCTCGTAAAGCGCGAGCGTCTCGTCGATCGATTCCGTGGGAATGCGGCGGATCGCGAAGCCGACGTGATTGAGAATGTAGTCGCCTACGGAAACGGGCTCATCAACGATGTCGAGGCAAACCTGGCGGCGCACGCCCCAGAAGTCGACCGTGGCCATACTGCCTGCGATCTCGACTACTTTGCCTGGGACACCGAGACACATGTGAGCTCCTCCGTCGTCTGGGCAACCGCGTTGGCGATGACAGCCTGGCCAAGCGCGACACCTCCGTCGCCCGGAGGCACATCGCGTCCCATGAAGACGCGCTGCTGATCGCGAAGCGCATGAATGATCGACTCGGCGAGACGCGCGTTCTGGAAGCAACCACCGCTGAGCACGACGGGCATGTCGGCGTCGGCCGCTTGCACCAGTTCGATGGTCGTCGCGGCGAGCGTGTTGTGGAATCGCGCGGAGATCGTCGCGGCGCTGCGGCCGGCGATGAGATCTTCCACCGCAGCCTTCACCATCGGGCGCATGTCGATCTCCCACGGCTCACGCCCTTCGCGAATCACGGCCGGGTAGCGGCCCTCCTCATTGGGATCGGCGATGAGATTCCACCGCATCGCCACGTCGCCCTCGTACCTCGCCTCGGGCACATCGAGCACGAGCGAGCCGAGCGCGTCGAAATAGCGCCCGACGCCGCGCGCAAGCGGGGCGTTGACACCATGCGCGATCATCCGGCGCACGGACTCGACGTGATGCGGCGCTCCATGGAACAACGGAATCAATTCGAGCGGCGGCTCTCCGTCGAACGCGTCGTCGAGGAGCGCGAGCGCGATGCGCCACACCTGCCGGATCGCCAGGTCGCCACCGGCGAGCGGAATCGGACGGAACGACGCGATGCGGCGGAACTTCGTGTAGCCGGCGATCATGATCTCGCCGCCCCACGAGGTGCCGTCGAGTCCGAAGCCGGTGCCGTCGTACGCAACCCCGATGACCGGCGAGTCGAGTGAGTGCTCCGCCATCACCGCGGCAATGTGCGCGTGATGATGCTGCACGCCGACCAGCGTGATGTTGGGAATCGTCTGTGCGTAGCGCGTCGAGAAGTAATCGGGATGCAGATCGTGCGCGACGATGCGGGGTTCGATTCCGACGAACACCTTCATCTTCTCGATCGACTGCTCGAATGCTTTCAGCGTGTCGACGGTCTCGAGATCGCCGATGTGCTGGCCGAGAAATGCCGTGCGTCCAGCGCCGATGCAGATCGTGTTCTTCAACTGCGCGCCGACCGCCAGGGTTGGCTCGTTGAACGAGTGCTGCAG
>CAZKID010000670.1:0-1924 GCA_964552405.1 uncultured Thermoanaerobaculia bacterium | reverse complement strand
GGGGTGGGGGGAACGCGCTTCTGCACGATGTCGACTGGCGGGCTGAAGGAGCGGATCGACGTCTGGCAGCCGGGCCATCGGTTGGGGTGGACCGCGATCTCGACACCGCCGCCTATCGAAGAGACGAACCCATTCCACGCGGTCGACGCGCCGCATCTTCACGGGATGTATCGCAATGTGCAGGGTGAGTTCGCACTGCAGGCGATCGGAGGTGGCCGAACGCTGCTCACGCGCAGAACGTGGTACGAATACGACATGTATCCGGCTGCCTACTGGCGGATGTGGTGTGACTTCGGTGCGTCGCGCATTCAGCGCTTCGTACTCGGGGAAGTGAAGCGGGCGGCAGAGGAGCCGCGCATTTGACCAAACCCCAGACAGCCAAGGCCGAAGAAACACGCGAGCGGATTCTCAACGCAGCGTTGCACCTCTTTGCGGAAAAGGGGTTCGACGAGACGACGATGCGCGATATCGCCGCGGCCGCCGGCATGGCGACCGGTGCCGCGTACTACTACTTCCGCTCGAAGGAAGAGCTCGTGATGGCGCTCTATGTCCGCAGCTCGGATGTAAAGCGCACCTTTCTGCCGGATGCGATTGCGAAGTCCAGCGATTTGAAGAAGCGTCTCCGCACGATCATCGACGCGAACTTCGAACAGTTCACCGGACACCGGCGGTTGTTCCGTGCGCTCGCCCGGATCGGCATGGATCCGGAGCACCCGCTCTCACCGTTCGCGAAAGAGACCGAGCCGATGCGCGAGGAAGGCATCGCGTATTTTCAGAGCGCGCTGGAAGGGACGAAGGTACCGAAGGACATCGCCGATATTCTTCCGCGGCTCCTCTGGCTCTATCAGCTGGGACTGTTTCTCTTCTGGGTTTACGACGAATCGCCGGGATTGCGGCGCACGCAGCGGCTGATGGACGGCTCGCTCGAGATCATCGTGCGCCTGATTCAACTGTCGTCGTTGCCGCTCATCGGCCCGCTCCGGAAGCGAGTCGTCGCCCTCATTCGCGACATTTCCTGAGCTGCCTGTCGTCCGCTGTCTGCTGCCCGCTGTCTGTCTGGTATCCTCCGCGCTCGAATGCGCGACCGTGCCCCTCACCTCAAAGAACCGCGCGCCGATGGCGTGCTCCTCGTCGACAAGAAATCCGGGATGACGTCGCACGACGTCGTGGAGACGGTGCGCCGTCGCTCCAACATCAAGAAAATCGGTCACACCGGCACGCTGGATCCTCTCGCGACTGGACTCCTCGTTCTCTGCGTCGGCAAAGCGACGCGCCTGCAGAACTATCTGATGGGGATGGAGAAGACCTACGAAGGAACGATCCAGTTCGGCTGGGCGACTGATTCGTACGATGCGGAAGGAACGCCGGCTGGCGAGACGAATCCGGCCGACATCACGCACATCGACTTCGCGCCACTCCTCGCGAAGTTGACGGGTGAGCTCGAACAGATGCCGCCGCAGTTTTCCGCGAAGAAGGTGCAAGGCGTCCGTGCCTACGAGCTCGCGCGCAAGGGTGAAGTCGCGAACCTCACGCCGAAGAAGGTGACCGTCTACGAGTTCGAGCTCACGAAAGTCGAAGGATCGACTGCACAGTTTCGTGTGCGGTCGTCGGCCGGCACCTATGTCCGCTCACTTGCCCACGAACTGGGCGCGTCTGCCGGCGTGCCCGCGCACCTCAAAGAGCTCCGCCGTACGGTCATCGGCAACTTCGACGTCAAAGAAGCAATCACCGTCGATCGCGTGATGGAAGCATCGTCCGATCAGATCCTCGCGAAGCCGCAGTTTCAGGGCTTGAACGAGATCGATCTCCCGCTGCCAAAGCTTCGCATCGACTGGAGCCAGCAGGGAAAACTAATGCAGGGCCAGGGCGTGATCATGACGCCGCCACTCCCCGTCAAGCAGGGCGACCTCCTCGCCCTCGGCAA
>CAZKID010000669.1:0-1948 GCA_964552405.1 uncultured Thermoanaerobaculia bacterium | reverse complement strand
AACCCCTCATCCGCGCTCCGCGCACCTTCTCCCCTCGCGGAGGGGAGAAGGGACTGGACGAAAAAATCGGGCAGCTCTTCGTCGCCGGGGCGCGCGGGCTGTTCATGTCCGAATCCTCGCCGGCGTACCAGTTGATGTTGCATCACGTGCGCGACAACTACATCGGCGGATTCATCTGGTTTGCCTCGAATGTGTACGAGACGGCGCTGCTGACGCGGAAGCTGAATGAGCTCTCGCGCGTGCCGCTGCTCTTCAGCGCGGATCTCGAGGCGGGCGTCGGGATGCGCTTTCTCGATACGACGTTCTGGCCTTCGGCGATGGCGATCGCGGCGACTGGCGATGTCTCGCTCGCGGAGCAGGCAGGACGCGTCGTTGCGAAGGAGGCGAAGGCGATCGGCATCAATCACGTGCTCGCTCCGGTGGCCGACGTCAATGTCGATCCCGACAATCCGGTGATCAACACGCGGAGCTTCGGCGAGGATCCGCATCAAGTCGCACGGTACGTCGCGGCGATGGTGCACGGAATTCAGTCGGAGGGTGTGCTCGCGTGCGCGAAACATTTTCCGGGACATGGAGACACGCATGTCGATTCTCATCGCGCACTGCCGGTGCTGCACGTCTCTCGCGAGCGGCTCGATGACATCGAGCTCGTCCCGTTTCGCGCGGCAGTCGATGCCGGTGTGAAGTCGGTGATGATGGGGCATCTCGCCGTGCCTTCGCTCGATGATGAGCCGGCTCCTGTGCGCGGCGTCGTCGTGAATCCGTATGGCACGCGCGCGGAGGAGGTCACGAAGAACGGCACGATGCCTGCCACGGTCTCGCGCAAGATGATTCGACTGCTGCGCGAGGAGCTGCGATTCGACGGCCTGGTCATCACCGATTCCTTCGATATGGGCGGTCTCGCCGAGCACTTCGACGTCGGAGAAGCATGCGTGCGCGCGATCGAAGCGGGCGAGGATCAGATCCTGATGCCGATGGACATCGACGCGGCCATCGCGGCGGTGAAGGAGGCGGTGGCGAGCGGAAGGCTCTCCGAGTCGCGCATCGACGAATCCGTGGCGCGGATTCTCGCGGCGAAATCGTTCGCGAAGACGTCGCCTCCTGACTCCGAAGAGATTTTTCGAACGATCGACTCGCGCGAGCATCGCGCGCTCGCGGAAGAGATCGCGCAGAAGGCGGTGACGCTCGTGAGGGGCGCACTCCCGATTCGCGGCACCGTCACGCTCATGGTCGTCTCCGACACCGCCGAGGTCACGCTCGCGGACTTCGAGCGCGAGCTGCGGCAGCGGACGCGGGTCGAGACGAGCCTCGACGCGCATTCGGATCACTTCATCCTTGCTCTCGCGTTGCGCGCGCGCAGCGGCGCGGGCTCGATCGCGGTGCCGCAGCGAATCCGCGATCTTGCGTTGCCCCCGAACACGATCGCGATCTCGTTCGGCAGCCCGTATGTGATCCGCGAGCTTCGCGGCGTGGAAACCTATCTCTGCGCGTATGGCATTCAGCCTGTGATGCAGGTGGCGGTCGCGCGCGCGCTGTTCGGCGAGACGCCGGTGACTGGGAAGTTGCCGGTGAGGATTCCATGAGAAGAGGCAGCAGCCAGCAGACAGCAGGCAGCAGGCCGGCCGTTCTCCTGCTGTCTGCTGCCCGCTGTCTGCTGCCTCTCACCTGTCTGCTCACTTCGTGCGCGACCACGATGCCTCGCGCCGACCGCACCATCGAAGCCGCGATCGCCGCGCGCAAGACTCCGGGCGGCGTGTTGTGGGTCGAGAAGGACGGCCAGGTCTACACGAGCGCGTATGGGCTGCGCGCGATCGTGCCGCATGAAGAAGCGGCGACCGAGGAGACGATCCACGATGCTGCGTCGCTGACGAAGGTGATTGAGACCGCCACCACGATCTGGGTTCTCAATGAGAGCGGTAAAAATCGTGACGCACACAGCGATACACTC
>CAZKID010000668.1:0-1964 GCA_964552405.1 uncultured Thermoanaerobaculia bacterium | reverse complement strand
TGGCTTGCGATGAGTTTCAATCGAGAAGTGGTGCGTGCAGAGCTGGCCGCCCTGGGCTCCGGCGGATGCCTTCCCGGGCGCATCGCGGGCGAGTCTGGGGAACAACTCTACGGATACGGCGGTGGCCAGGGCGACTAGCGCGCGTTCCTGTGCGCAGAAAGCGTGATCTCCTACAACGAATCGCGCAGTGGAGTTCACCTTTCGCTCGTGCGCTCGTATGTCGCGCCGGTCGAACGTTCCGATGGAAAAATTTCCTGGGATCGTGCAACGCCAATCGATCAGGAGAAGCTCGACATTCGTGCGGTTCCCGATCCGGCGCACAAACTCGAGCTCGCGATCACACCGGAAGCACTCGTGCAGAGCGCCGCGCAGGCTGAGGACGCGTTCCGCCAATACGTCGAAGAGACCGAGCATCTGCGCATCTACAGCAACCCCGCGTTCGCGATGTACTCGAATGCGAACGAGAACCGCGAGGCATTCCTCGAGCGCTGTATCGAAGAAGCAAAGCGCCGTTTGAACGAAGAGTCCGAGCGCCTCGAGAGCACGTACCGCCGCCGCATCGATCAACTGCGCGAGCGAGCCGAGCGCGAGGAGCGCGATGCGATGAACGACGATCTGTCTCCGGAAGAGCTACCGCAGAACGTCAATGTCGCCTGGGGCCAGGCGCTGTACAACATCACAAGCGGACGTCCCGCCGCGGTCAGCGATGCGGCGTCGACCACCCGAGAAGTCGACTACCTCGAGAACATCGCGCAGATTCAGCGCTCGTGGGACAAGGAGCTCGAGACGTTCCGCGACGACCTGATGCAGAGTGCGCGGGCGATCGAAGAAATCGAAGTCGCACCGGCCGCGAAGAACATCGAGATCACGAAGTACCTCATTCTGTGGTCGGCTGGTTTGCCATGACCCGGAATTCCGAAAACTCGTTCGTGTTAGCATCGCCCGAGTCGGGCAGTAGCGCAGCCTGGTAGCGTACCTGAATGGGGTTCAGGTGGTCGCGGGTTCAAATCCCGCCTGCCCGACCAACAACAACCCTTCCTCATTCGCTCGTCAGTGAGAATTGTGTTGCAGCCAAGCTTGCAGCATTAGAACGCCCCAGAGACGATACTTCCAGTTTCCGTTGCCACGGAGGTGATCGTTCCACTTCTCACGGATCGTGTCGGCCTCGAGAAATCCCTGGGCGCGCAGCGTGGCCGGATCAAGCAGTGATTCCGCCCAGTCGCGTAGTCGGCCGCGGAGCAACCGTCCTATTGGAGCCTGAAATCCCTTCTTTGGCCGGTCGATCAGTGATTGCGTCAGATAGCGCTCGAGAACCCGCCGTAAGACACGCTTGCCACTACCGCCACGAACCTTCATCGAAAGCGGCAGCGTCCACGAATATTCGACTAGACGGTAATCGAGCAGCGGCTCTCGCGCTTCCAACGACACGGCCATCGTGGCGCGATCGAGCATCATCAGCACAACGTCGTGTAGAGAGGAGGTCTGGTCGACGAACATCATTCGCTCGATGAGACCGACGAGCTCCGGCATTTCCTCGCGCGCGCCTGGCTCGTGCGCGCGTCCTAGGGCGAGATCCGACAATTGCGACGCAAGCGCGAATGAGAGGGTCTCGAGATCATCCGCTGAGAGTACCCGAGCGATCTTGTGAATCCGCGCTCCCGATAGGAGTTGCCGAAGCACCTCCGGCAGCATCGGACGTCCGATCGCAAGGACGCGATCCCAAACATGCTGAGGGATGCTGACAAGAATGCGTCCGACAAGCGGTCGCAACAACGATGGGATTCGCTCGAAGAGTGAGTACCGATCGTAGCCGCCAAACAACTCGTCTCCACCTTCGCCGGTGAGGCTGACCGCGATGTGATTCCGCGCGAACCTGGATACGAGAACTCTTGCGATCTGCGATGAGCCTGCGAACGGTTCGTCGTAGATCGACGGCAGGCTCGGGACGACGCCGGCGACGTCGT
>CAZKID010000667.1:0-1973 GCA_964552405.1 uncultured Thermoanaerobaculia bacterium | reverse complement strand
CACCGAGCTTGAGCGCCGTGACGGCCGTCTGCACCGAGGCGTGGCCGGTCATCAGGAGGACGTGCGTATCAGGCGCAGGCTTGCGGATGTGCGGCAGCAGCGCGAGTCCCTCGTACGCGAACGGTCCCGAGAGCCGCACGTCGGTGACGACGTGTGACGGCTGCAGCCGCTCGACGATCAGCTGCGCCGCCTCCAGGTCGTTGCACGTGATCACCGTTCTGCCGTCCCGCTCGAGACCGGCGGCCAGGCCTTCGGTGATCAACACATCGTCGTCAACCAGGAGTACGGACTGCGGATCAAAGCTCATCATCAGAGCACCTCTGCCGCTTCGTTATCGCGAAGAAGGTGCCGTGATCACTGCACTTTGTTTTCAATGAGTTGCGCGTTGGGTCTCAGCAAGAGCCCGTCCGGAAATCGAACAGGCGTTCAGCGATCGCGCATCGCCGCCGCAAGCTCGCGCATGCCGCGCCGGATCTCCGCCGCATCGATCGCAGCGAAGCCGAACTGGAGTCCTTCGCGGCGCAGTGCGCGGCGCGAATGGCGGCTGAGAGGGGCGACTTCGACGCCGCGTTGTGCGGCACGCTCTGCGACGCGCGTCGCATCGAGTCCCTTCGCGAGCCAGCCCGCGGTCTGCAGTCCCGCTTCGACGTGCACGATGTCGAGCATTCCCGCGAGCTGTTCACGCGCGCTCTCGATCAACACGCCGAGACGCTCGGCGTAGATCTGCCGCATGCGCCGGAGGTGACGGCCGAAGTGTCCTTCGACGATGAAGTCGCACAGCACCGCTTGATCGAGCAGTGGCGCGCGGCGGCGTGTCAGCGAGATTGCGGAGGCGAATCGCGGAACGAGATCTTCGGGCACGACGAGGTATCCGATTCGCAGCGACGGAAAGAGCACCTTGCTGAAACTGCCGAAGAAGAGCACGTGGCCGCTCGCGTCGAGTCCCTGCAGCGCGGGCACGGGCCGGCCGGCGTAACGGTACTCGCTGTCGTAGTCGTCCTCGAAAAGCAGCGCATCGTTCGCAAGCGCCCACTGCAACAGCTCGAGCCGGCGCGCGATGCTCATCGTCATGCCGAGCGGGAACTGATGCGCGGGCGTGATGTACGCAAGCCGTGCGTCGCGCTCGCGCGGAACACGCATGCCCTGCTCATCGAGCGCGATCGGCGAGATGCGCGCGCCAGCCGCTTCGAAGATTTCCGCCGCGCCTTGATATCCCGGGTTCTCGATGCAGACGCGATCGCCCTGATTCAGCGTGAGCCGCGCCACGAGATCGAGCGCATCCTGCACGCCGGAGACGATCACGATCTGTTCCGCCGAACAGCGCACGCCGCGGGAGACGCCGAGGTAGTCGGAGATCGCGGCACGGAGAGGGGGATAGCCGATGCTGTCCGTGCCGTGCAGAAGTTTCGTCGAGAGCTTGCGCATCCGCTTCGCCGCGACACGCGCCCAGAGCTCGGCCGGGAAGAGATCGAGTGCGGGGAGGTCGGTGCGGAACGCGCGCGCGCGGCCACCGTCGAATTGCGACGCGGCCGGGAGTCTCTTCGCATACGTGGAGAGTCTTCGCCTGGGACGTGCTTCTGTAGACGATATTGCGCGGGGCGCGTGCAGCAATTCGTCGGGAAGGACCGCACTCACATACGTTCCCGACCCCACGCTCCCTTCCACATACCCCTCGGAGCGCAGCTGCTCGAAGGCATTCACGATCGTGCCGCGTGCGAGCCCGTACTGCTCCGCGAGGTCGCGCGTGCCGGGCAGGCGGGAGCCGGGACGCAGGCGCCCGGCGAGGATCTCACCCCGAAGAGAGTCGTAGAGCCAGCGATAGGCCGGCACGCCGCGCGGGCGGTGGGGGAGGGCGAGGGGGAAGGTGGTGGCGAGTCGTGTCATCGGACGTTCTGAGATAGTCCCTTCTCCCCCGCGCACGGGGGAGAAGGTGCCCGAAGGGCGGATGAGGGGCGATTTTCGTGTGAGGCACA
>CAZKID010000666.1:0-1976 GCA_964552405.1 uncultured Thermoanaerobaculia bacterium | reverse complement strand
TCGCGACTTTGACAGCGCGCTGTCAAGGATGATGACCCTCGACGAAGACGGCATCGGAACGACGTCACGCTGTTCATAGCAGGCGCCTGTTGTGCAGTAGGGAGTGTAATAGAAATCGTTGTCATGACGTTCGACTTGGACGATCGGCGCCGCGGCTGCAGAGTAGCTGCTCTTCCACGGGCAACAGATCGGGCACGTGCACAGCGATCCTGCTGTCGGATGGATTATGCCCATGCGAGAAGTCTCGCACGATCGGAGCCGCAGATCTCGCGTTTCTCCGCGTTGCTGTTCCAGGCTTCGAAGCCGAAGAGATGAACGCCCTCATAAATCGCCGCGGCGATCTCTTCGGAGTGGCCAGCCAGAAGTGCGACATCCCAGAGGAGCATATCCGCCTCGGCCTTTGTGCAATCAGCGAAGCGGTATCGAGGATCGTGCACGGCGCCGATGAAGACGTTGGGACCGTAGAGCGGAGGTCCGCACGTCGGCCACAGCGGACGAGGCACACTCGCACCGTCGAAGATGAAGTCCTTCGGCGTGATCCACCGCCGGCCGTTGCAGTCGACGAATGCAAAATCCTCCAGGACACGAGCGCTCTCACCACGATCGAGATACTCGACGCGGAGCGGCGTTGCAAAGCGACCGGTGCCGCGATTCGGCGGACGCGTCATGACTTCTCCGGCGGCTCCGACTTCGGAGCGTTCGAGGGTGTGAGCCAGGCTTTAACCTGCAGCCCGACTGCAACGCAGAAGGTGAAGACCGCCGGTGGCGTGAAGATCTCCGCCCAGTGTTCAATCTTGAGTAGCTTTCCGGCCTCGCCGACCGCGATCAATACCAGGACCGCGAGACTGAGGAGCGGACGCCAATTGGCGCGCAACCGTTCCATGACACTCCTCACTTTCTGAGCTGCTCGTATGCAGCGAACAACTCGTCGGTTTTTTTCACGCAATCGACACAGGCTCGCATCGCGAACCATAGGCCCTGCGGGAAGTCGATCATGTTCGTCGTCCACTCCGCGCAGATGGCACATGGTTCCTGTTGCTCCGGAGTGTCGAACTCACGCCGGCAGTCGAAGGAGTAGCGGCGATAGCACGCCTCCGCTTCTTCCGGCGTTGCATGGCCGTCAGAGTGGAACCGAAACTGATCGCCTTGCGGCTTGCGCCATGCTTCGCGCATCGCGGGATCGATGATCCCCATCATAGTCAGGCCTTCCTCGTGACGGCGAAGGATCTCGTCCCAAGGACCTGCACAATAGCCTTCTGGCTGCGGAGGCCATGACTCCTCGTCACTCCACACCGCATAGTCGTAGCGTCCGGAGAGGCGCTGACGCGCACCATAGATGCGAGCCATAGTTCAGATCAGTCCTTTCTGCTTCGCGTCGAGCGCAGCTCCTGCGACCTTCAGTGTGACGTCGAGTGCTTTGTTCCAGTCGATCGACTTACCGTCTGGAATGGCGAGGCCTTCGGAAGCGAAACAGATCGCCTGGCCAGCGCGATCGAGCTCCGGCAGGTAGCCATCGAGCTCGAGGAGCGTTGCTTTGATCTCGGCAGGGATGACATCCGATCCGTCAGCACGTTTGTCGTTCCAGTGCGCGATCGCAAACGTTCGGAACTGAATGACGAGAGGCTTCGACTTGCTATAGATCGAGCACGCCGACTTCATCGCATCCGGAATCTGCTGAGGCAGATCGAGAGACCTGCATCCTCCGGATGCGAGACAGAGACAGACGAGAAGCGCGAACAGACTCAGGTTTTTCATGTTCATCCTTTCATCGAGCATCACGTGCGTGCAGGACCGCGGCGCGCGTGTCATAGATCAGCGCGGCCGTATGGATCGCGGAATCGATCCACTGCCGGCGCCGAAGGTTGTAGACGAGTCCTAGCCCGTTGCCGAATGCCAACGCGCCGTGAACAAATGCGGCGGAGATTTCGAGCTCGTCGCGCATGGGCCCGGCCGCGTAGCCCAGAAACCCGTGCTGG
>CAZKID010000665.1:1577-1981 GCA_964552405.1 uncultured Thermoanaerobaculia bacterium | reverse complement strand
TTTTTGTAAATCGAAGTGAAAGACCATAGGGTTGTTTCGGGAAAGTTTCAAGAGGGGGCTTGGTGGGTGACCGACTAGGCGGCGAGCGGCGTTTCCTGCGCCAGGCGGCCGAGACGGTTCTGAATCTTGTTCTTCTTCGAATAGACCGTCTTCACGCTGATGTGCATCTCTTCAGCGATCGCCTCGGGTTCGAGACCCCGCGCGAAGTAGAGCTCGGCAAACTCGCGGTCGCGATCCGAAAACTCACACAACAGCTGGCGCGCGGCGTCGCGGCGCTCGTTTTCGAGCGCGTAATCTTCGGGACTCGGCTCGTGCGACTGCCACTGTGATTCGGTGTCGAGTTGATCGACGACCGGCCGCCGCGCAACCTGGCGCAAGTAGTCGTACGCCGTGCGCCATGCGAT
>CAZKID010000665.1:0-1567 GCA_964552405.1 uncultured Thermoanaerobaculia bacterium | reverse complement strand
CCGTGAAGTCCGCGATCAGACGACCGAGGTGGCTCCAGCGCTCGAATGCGATGACCTGATCCTCGGGGCCAGGCTCCCCGCTCTCGCGATCCTGGGCTCCGTCCAAGCGGTCGAGCATCGGGTGTCGCGACACGCGGCGCAAATAATCGTAGGCCGTGTGGATCGCGATCAGCCCGAGCCAGCTGCCGAGCTTCGTACCGCGCTGCGCATCGTAGGCGCGCAGCTTGTGCATGTCGTCGCGCAAGAGGTTCAGCCAAACCTCGGCGAAGATTTCGCTCGCGTCCTCATTGGAAAGCACGTTCGGATACTTTGCCGTGACTTTCGTGACGCAGCGGAAAATCAGGCCGCGGAAGCGCCGAACCAGCTCGTTCCAGGCATTCGCCTTACCGGCGAGCACCCAGCCCAGCAGCGCCTGATCGGGAAGCGTTCGCAGGTCCGAGCTCCCCCTCGACCTCGTGATGTCTACGACCTTCGTTGCAAGCATGATTGGACATTGAGCACATGGCGCGCCAACTTTGCGGGCAAGGTGAGATGATGTAAGTATCCGTAAGGAGATGGCTTTTGGGGGCAGTTCAGGAAGCGTGTCGTGCCGGACGCACAAGCGAGCGTCCGCAAGCGGACGCGATTGTCCGGTTCCGGACGGGGGCCTTTGTTAAGATGCAACCCCGTGCGGGGGCTTCTTGTCGCCTATCGTTATACGTGGATCTCGCTCGTGGCTTCCGGTTGCTTCGATACGGCGAGCCTGACGCGGAATTTTCGTGCCGATGGGCCGGTGGTGGATGCCCAGCTCGTCGATGCGCCTACGCCGAACGATGGCGTGACGGTCGGGTGGAAATCGGTTCAGGTTCCGGGCGTTACCGATGTCATCAGCATGCGTGGTGTGGTGGGAAGCGGCTCCACTGTGTGGATGGTTGGCGATTCCGGGGCTGTCGTTCACTGCACGTCAGCGTCGCAGTGTTCGCAGGTAGCGTCGGGGACGAACGAGAATTTGGATGCAGCATGGAAGGCTCCAATTGGAGTCTGGATCGCAGGCGACGCAGGGACGGTTGTCTACTGCGCTGACGCGACAGCAGTCTGTGGGCTTCTATCTTCGACGACGCCGACTCCACTTCTTGTGGCCTGGGGGGTCGACCATGAGGTTTGGTTTGCCGGAGGATCCTTTAGTCCGGCGACCGGGGTTGTCGTTCACTGCGACTTTTCGTCTTGTGACAGTGCGTCGATTGTGACGCCGACCGCGATTTGGGCATCGGGCCTGAACGACGTATGGTTAACCTCCTATGCTGATCATCTGCTGCACTGCGGTAGCGCAAGCCCTGGTACGAATTGTACCCAGTCCATACTGCCTCCCGGTTCCGCCAACGAGATACTGGTTTCGGTCTGGGGATCAAGCGCTAGCGACGTCTGGGTGACCACCAGCGCCGGTCGTCTTCTCCGCTGCTCAGGGTTTCCGTCGTGCACCGAAATTACACCCCCGCTGACCTCAACACTTCGACTCGTTACCGGCCATGAAAACTACCGATGGGTCACGGCGGATTGCGACAGCGAGGCGGGGTTCTGCGGCGCGCCC
>CAZKID010000664.1:1673-2055 GCA_964552405.1 uncultured Thermoanaerobaculia bacterium | reverse complement strand
TGGCGAAGGCGATCGGCATGCCGATGGCGCACCACGCGAAGAACAGGGCCAGCAGAGGCGCGGCGGCAGCAACGACCACTGCGCGCTTCACGCCCGCCATGTACGGCGCGACGTCGCCGTTCCACGTCATCGGAAAGATCCAGTTCGCACGCAGCTCCGCCGGAATGGCGAGCGCCCTTCGAATGCCGACGAGCACGACTACGATCGCAATAGTCTGCAGCGAGAGTACGCGTGTTTCCGCGTAGGCGACGCCGCTGGCGACCCGGATGCCGTGGAGAAACATCACGGACACCGCGAAGGCGACCGCGCCAGCCGCAGCGATCGAATTCCTGTGCGACACGCTGCGCGCCCAGGTACCGAGGGGGAAAAAGAAGCCGGCCCC
>CAZKID010000664.1:0-1663 GCA_964552405.1 uncultured Thermoanaerobaculia bacterium | reverse complement strand
GGGTGTGCGCGGGATCTTCGTCGTCGTGGAGCGCCCGATTCTCCGAGAGGGATCCTACGAAGGCAACGTCGAGCTGAAGACGGAGGATTTGCGCGAGAAGGCGGCCTTGCGAGTCGGCGTCCTCTACAACCCCGACGCGATTCAGCGCGCGGAGGAGTCGATCCGCCAGAAGTACGAGGACGAGGGGTACTTCGGAGTGACGATCTCCCCGCGAACCGAGCGGACGCCGGAGGGCGATTCCTTCAAGCAGTGCGATCGCCAACGAATGGTGCGTCGTGCGGCGGCGGGCGGCGATTGCGGGCGCGGGCAGTTGCTTGTTGTTCCACGCGTAAAGCGCGAGTGCGGCCAGCAAGGTTGCCGCCGACACCAGCATCGCCGTCGTGGCGAGCGGCCCGAAGTATGGGAGCAGGCGATCGTACAGCGCGTGCGCGTTGCCTTCAGGCACGACGAGACCGCGCGGGATGCGGGGACGCAGACCGCGGATCGTCAGCGTGATTCCTTTCGTCCCCGACTCGTATAAACCGACAAACCACACAGGCGGCGGCACACGCAGCACGCTCGGCTCTTGCATCCACTTCGCCGGGACGTTGGTCGCTGTCCACGGAGTCAGGAGCAGCGCACTGCCGAACACGAGGACGAGCACTCCCTGCACGACGCTCGATACTCGACGAAACCAGGCCGCGCTCAGACAGACACGAAGCGTTTCGCGCAACAGCAGGACACACAGGAACGCCCATGCCCCTGACGCGGTTGCAACCGAAGCATGCACCGCGATCATCCGAACCACCGCGATGATGTTGACGTGGAAGTGCGACACGAGGAGCAGTGGAAACACCACGCTGGGAACGAGATTGAGCGCAATCGCAAACGCGGAGACGAAGATGACGAGCTCCGATACCTTCCGGCGTGCGATGTCCGCGGGCTGCAGAGGCAACGGACCCAGGATGGCCTCGTCGCGTGCATCGAGATCGAGCGCGTCCCACTGAACGGCGGCAATCAGCGCCATCACGAGCATCGACACGCTGATGTAGAGAAACTTGTCGTCGAGCGACGCGATGGACGTCAGCGCAGGCGTCGGAATCCCGAAGAGATATTTCACGCCGATCAGGAGCACCGTCACCACGAGGCCCGGCACCGCGAGCATCGTCGCGATGAGCACGAGGGTGTCGTGGCGATCGACGTTCGGTGAAATCAGATCGTTGTCGATGAATCGCTGAAGGAAGTGATCCCTCAGCAGCCGATGCCTGGTCGCACCAGAGGTCACGGCTTCACCGGATCGCGACAACGTCGGCGATGTCGCTGGCCGTACGCGCCGGATCGTCGCGAAGGACAAGCTCGGAGAAGACCTCCTCGAGGGAGTCGCGCGACATGACGTTGCGCAGGTGCTCGACGGAGGCATCCGCAACCACGCGGCCGCGATGCAGGACGATGACGTTCGCGCAGACCTTCTCCACGCTCTCGAGCACGTGTGAGCTGTAAAGAATCGCCTTGCCGCGCGCAGCAAGCGCCTGGACGAGATGTCGAAGCACGAGTACCGCGCCGACGTCCAGGCCGGACTCAGGCTCGTCGAAGACGAGGACGTCGGGATCGTGCAGCAGCGCGGCGCATATCAGCACCTTCTGCTTCATCCCCTTCGAGTACGAGCTGATGGATTGTCCGGCGG
>CAZKID010000663.1:1730-2069 GCA_964552405.1 uncultured Thermoanaerobaculia bacterium | reverse complement strand
CCGCGAGCCCGCGAAACCGCGAAACCCCTCATGGCAAATCCCTCAGTTTCCCGTACACCTTGATCCCGTAATAAACCAGCGCAACCGCGCTGGCGAAGAAGACGACTGCGAGCAGCGACGAGTGATTGCGAATCCCCCACACGCCGACCCAGATCGAAAACGCCACACAGACCATCACAAAGATGATGTGAAAGATCCGCAGGGACATTTACTTGTATCCGAACTTGCCGAGCACCTCGGTGACCGGGAGATACATCAGCACTGCGAAAAAGACGACGGTAAGAATCAGCACGCTGTAGATCAGCTGCTTCGTGTCGGACGGCGTGAGCTCGGCCATCT
>CAZKID010000663.1:0-1720 GCA_964552405.1 uncultured Thermoanaerobaculia bacterium | reverse complement strand
AGACGGTGAGAGCTGTGCCGACGGCCAGAGCGAAGAAGACGGCCCAATACTTCCGAACTTCTTTCTGAATGTTCTCCGGCGAATCGTGGTCGTCGTGATGTTCGTGTTGTTCGATCGCGTGATCGCTCATCTCATGTCTCCTACAGCAGGTACAACGTCGGGAAGAGGAAAATCCAGACGAGATCGACGAAGTGCCAGTAGAGACCGACGATCTCGATCCGATTCGTGAACCGCTGGTATTCAGTCTCGTGCATCTTCCAACCAGCCGTGAGGAAGTAGGCGAACACCACCATGCCGCCGAGCACGTGCAGGCCATGAAGGCCGGTCATCGTGAAGTAGATCGCGAAGAAGTTGTTCGTCTTCGGGAAGTGATGATGTCCGAAGCTCAGCGAGTACTCGTAGGCCTTGATGCCCATGAACGCGAAGCCGCAGAGCAGCGTTGCCGCGATCCATTTCCGCGCGATGTTGGGCCTGCGAAGGCGCATGTTGGCCCACGCCATGACGACGAAGACGCTCGACGCGATGAGCACGCCGGTATTGATCGTCGCGGGCCAGACGTGCAGTTCTTTCCAACCCTCCGGCCAGGTTCCCTGATAGCCGGTGCGAATCAGGATGAGCGACGAGAAGAGCGCGCCGAACAGCATCACTTCCGACGCGAGGAACAACCACACTCCGAGCTTCCCGTTGTACAGCCCCGTGTCGGGGCGTGCATGAACGGTGTACGGAATCTCCATGTGTCCATGTGCTTCTGCTGACATTCGCTCTCCTTACGCCACCGCCGGCGCATGCGGCGGCGCAATCACTGGCGCGGGTGTCGTTCCCGGATCGGGGGTCGTCTGCGGCGTGTAGTCGTCCGCGGCTCCCGGCAGGCTGTAGTCATACGGTCCGCGATAGACGACGGGCGCCGTTGCGAAGTTGCCATGGCCGAGCGGAGGCGAGGTCGTCGCCACCCACTCCAGCGTGTTCGCGTGCCATGGATTCGCGCCAACGCGCTCTCCCCACTTGATGCTCTTGAAAAAGTTGAAGATGAACGGCAGCTGGAAGAGGAACAACCCGACCGCACACGCCGACATGAACGGATTCGTCGACGAGGCAGCTTCCTTCGCATGCGCGTACTGAATGCCGCCGTCATAGAGACGGCGCGAGACGCCCGCAAGCCCCTGGTAGAACATCGGCATGAAGATGCCGTTGATGCAGACGAACGAACCCCAGAAATGAATCCTGCCGAGTTTCTCGCTGAGTTGCCGGCCGGTCACTTTCGGGAACCAGTAGTAGATGCCGGCGAAGAGCGCGAAGATCGTTCCCGGTGCCACCACGTAGTGGAAGTGGCCGATGACGTAGTAGGTGTCGTGCAGATGAATGTCGGTCGTCGAAAGACCGAGCGGGAGTCCCGTCAGTCCGCCGATGCCGAACATCGGCAGGAACGCCAGCGCGAAGAGCATCGGCACGTTGAAGCGGATCGAGCCGCCCCACAACGTGATGAACAACGCACTCAGGATGATCACCGACGGAATGGAGATGATCATCGTCGTCGTCTGGAAGAACGCGCTGAGCGTCTGCCCCATCCCCGTCATGAACATGTGGTGCGCCCAGACGATGAACGACATGAAGCCGAGGAAGATCGACGCGCCGACCATGGAGCGATAGCCCCACAGCGACTTGCGCGTGTTGTTCGCGATGATCTCCGCCACGATGCCCATCGCAGGAAGAATGAGCACGT
>CAZKID010000662.1:0-2074 GCA_964552405.1 uncultured Thermoanaerobaculia bacterium | reverse complement strand
AAGCACGCGCCCGGCGTTGCCAACCTCACCGGGACGGGTCAGTTCCTCGGAACCCCGAATTACATGGCGCAAGAACAAGTGAAGGGAGCGCCGGTGGATGGCCGCACCGAGCTCTTCTCGCTCGGCATTTGTCTCTACGAATTGCTGACGCGCCGCAAGCCCTTCGGCGGCGACTCGCTCACCTCGATCTCGTACAAGATCGTGCACGAGCCGTTTCCGCCGCTCCATGAAATCAATCCGCAGATTCCTGACGGCTTCGAAGAGATCGTCGCCAAGTGTCTCGCAAAGGATCCGGGTCGGCGTTATCAGCGTGGTAAGGATCTCGCCGGCGCGCTGCGCGCAGTGATTCGTGGCGAGAAGCCGGCGCCGGAACCGGTGATGGCCGATGAAACGGTCGTCACTCGCAGCGGGCGTGATCATGATCGGACTCCGACGATCGAGGTTCCGTTCCCCGAGGCGGAATCTGCAGACGCGACTCCTCTCCCGGTCGCGACGACCGCCGTGTCGGCTGCGGCTGCGACTCCGACTCCGACACCGCAGCCAAGACCTGCGAAGGCACCACAAGGCTTCCGCAAGACACTGACCAACGTGCGGACGCACCCGACGTTGGGCCGCCGAATTTCACCGCCGCTCTTTCTCGCGATCACGCTGCTGCTCGTCATCGGTCTGTTGCTGACGGTGATGTCGCTCCAGCGTAAGCAAGTCGCGGTGCCCGCCATCGATCAGCGCGCTGAGGCAAAGCACCTCAAAGAGCGCCAGCTGCGCGTTGCCGGGAATCATGCCGTTCATCAGGGACGCATTGAAGAGGCTTACGCGAAGTTCTCCGAGCTGTTGAAGATTGCGCCGGCGAGTCCTGCGATCAACAACATCGTCGCCCAGTTGAACGCCGTACGGGCGAAACAGGAGACGGGCAAGCAGCTCCAGGAACAGGCACAACAGAAGCTGACCGATGGCATCGCGGCGTTCAACAACAAGGACTACGCTGCGGCGATCCCTTTGCTCGAAGAAGCGTTTCATCTCAACCCGAACTCCGATGAAGCCGCGAACTATTTGAAGCTCGCTCAGCAGGAGCAGGAGAAGGCGGAAGCGGCGAAGACGGCGAAGAAGACCTCGACGAAGATCGCGGCGAAGACCCCCACCGTGCCGTTGGCGAATACGCGCGGACCAGAGCTTCGTTCGACCGTAACCACTGCGCCTGCGCAGCTGACGACGGTATTCAACGGCCAACTCACCGACGGGTACATTCAAGTGAAGGTCGGCAGTCAGATCGTCGCGCATGAGAATCTGTGGGAAGAGAAAGGGCGCTTCTTCCATCGCCGCAGTCCTCGTGCGGTGAACGTGACGAAAGAGATCACGCCTGCCAATACGGACATCGAAATCTGGGTCGTCGTTCCCTCGTTGTCGATCCAGGAGCATCACACCATCAAGCAGAACTTCCAGCCCGGCGCATCGCACAAGCTGCAGGTCAGTTACGACCAGGCGTCGAAAAAATTCGAATACCAGATCGACTAGATGGATGACAGCGACGTCCTGTGGGGGCACAGGCGCCCTCGCCTGTGCACCGAGCCGGCAGGCGAGGGCGCCTGTCGCCCCACCGGACGTCACGGGCATTACCTGTTCTCGACGGCAGCGCGTGACGAGCTGTGGGCAGGTGGCGTGTTGCTGGAGTCGCGCACGTCGCATGGTGAGACGCAATGCCGCGGACTCGAGCTCGATGCGATCGACCGCTGCGATCCCCTGCTCCTCGAGCGCGCAGAAGCGGCGATGGAGCCGATGCGCCGCATCGCGCGCGACCTGCTGAAGGCGAGAGTCCGCCTCGTGTCGAGCGCGCGCCGCGTGAACGAATCGACGCGCGACGAGTCCGCAATCACGATCGCGATCGATGGCGTGTCAATTGTCACCGATGCAGAAAACGCGATGCGTGATGCGGAACTACTGTCGCAGTTTCCCTCGCCCCGCGAAGCGGGGAGAGAGGCCAGGGGTGATGGGCAACAACTCCCGATTCCCTGGCAAGAGGGATCCGAGTCCGTTCCCCGTGCCGGAACCGCAAGGTAGGCCGCGGAACCAGGACACC
>CAZKID010000661.1:0-2088 GCA_964552405.1 uncultured Thermoanaerobaculia bacterium | reverse complement strand
AATTGTACGGACCCTCGTCAGCAACTCAAGGATGAATATGACAAAGTAGAATTAGTCAGAGTTATCCACTGAATAGTCGCAAGGTTCTAAATTCCGCATTCTGCATTTCGCTGGCAGAAGACAGCGGGAGTGGCCCGGTCGTAAACTATGGGAATCCAGACGATCGGGAGCGCTGCCAGGCCGCTGTCGCATTAGCCTGCTGTCTGCTGTCTGCTGCCTGCTGCCTGCTGTCTGCTGTCTGCTCATGTCCAGTGGAAACGTCGTCGTAGTCGATGACAACGGTGTCAACCGGATGCTCCTGACAGGAATCCTGGAGCAGGCCCGTTACGTCGTGCGCTCCGCGTCCAACGGGCGCGATGCGCTGCAGATCATCGAGCTCGAGCCGCCCGAGATCATCCTCCTCGATATTCAGATGCCGAAGATGAGCGGCTACGAAGTGTGCGAGTCGCTCAAGTCGATGCAGCGTACGCGCGAGATTCCTGTGATCTTCATCTCGGCGGTGGAGGATGTCGGCGAGAAGGTGAAGGCGTTCGAGGCGGGGGGAGTCGACTACATCATGAAGCCGTTCGAGCCCGCCGAAGTGCTGGCGCGTGTCGGCACGCAGGTGAAGTTGTTCCGCCTTCAGCGCGAGCTGCGTCAGCGCAACTTCGATTTGCAGCGGCGCAACGAGCAGCTGCTCGTCGCGCAGGATCACACGCAACGAATGTTCGGCGCGCTTTCCGACGCGCTCACGGGCACGATCCTCGACGAGACCTACCGGCTCGAGGAGAAGATCGGCGAGGGAGGATTCGGCGCGGTCTTTCGCGGGACGCACGTGGAGCTGCGACGTCCGGTTGCGATCAAGGTGCTGCGGCCGTCACCCGATGCGAACTCGCGCGAGCAGATTCTCCGCTTCCGGCGCGAAGGAGTGGCCGCGTGCCGTATCAATCATCCGAACGCAGTCGAAGTGCTCGACTTCGCGATCTCGCACACCGGCATGCCGTATCTCGTGATGGAACTGCTCACGGGCCGAACGATGGGGTCGCTGCTGCGCGAGACACCGCGTCTTCCGCTGCAACGATGTGCGGGCATCGCGGTGCCGGTGTGCGAGGCGCTCGGTGCGGCGCACGCCGCGGGCATCGTGCATCGCGACATCAAGCCGGATAACGTGTTTCTGCACGAGAGTGCAGGAAAGGAGATCGTGAAGGTCGTCGACTTCGGAATCGCGCGGCTGATGGATTCCGAGCGCCCCGCCGATCTCGATGGGATCACCGAAGCCGGGACGCTGCTCGGCACGCCCCAGTTCATGGCGCCGGAGCGTCTGATCGGGCGGCCCTACGACGAGCGCTCCGACGTGTACAGCGTCGGCGTGCTCTTCTATCAGGCACTGGCGGGAGACTTTCCGTTCCCGAACAGCACGCGCGCATCGATGCCGGACATGATCAATCTCCATCTGACGACGAAGCCGCGGGCGCTGCGCGAGCTGAACGAAAACGTGCCTGAGGCGGTGGCAGCAGCGGTGATGCAGGCGCTCGATTTCGAGCCGGCGCACCGGCCGCCGGTGGCCGCGCTGCGCGCAGCGTTCGCATGACGGGCCGCTGGAAACAGGCAGCAGACGGCAGACAGCAGACAGCAGACGGCAGATTTTCGAGTTGTCTGCATGCTTGCTCCCGCTGCCCGCTGCCTGCTGTCCGCTGCCTGCTGCCTGAATAGGCGTACCATTCCTTACAAGTACCGCAACCAATGGTCCTTGTTGCGCAGCCGCATCGGTCTCCTTCTCGACGAGACATGCTCGTCGTGTTTGCGTCTCAGGGGACGCTCGGTCTCCTGCTGCTCATTTTCATGACGGTGCGCCGGGCAGGCGAGCCGGCCGCGATCGCGGCGTCGCTCGGCAGCGCGTTCGTTCCGCTGCTGCTGATCCTCTTCTTCTTCACGCTGAGCATCGCGCTGCTCAAGTTCTCGCTCACCGATGTCGTCTTCGTCACGTTCGCATTGACGGCACTCGCGATCGCGATTCCCCTTCTCGGACTCGTGATCTCTGCGTGGCTCGGTGTGGGGGCCTCGATCATCGCGCGCATGTTCGTCGTCGTGCAGGCGCTGCGCCGCAAG
>CAZKID010000660.1:0-2108 GCA_964552405.1 uncultured Thermoanaerobaculia bacterium | reverse complement strand
ATAAAACAGGCCCTCATCCGGCCTTCCGGGACCTTCTTCCCCGTGCGCGGGGGAGAAGGGACTATTGCAGCGAGAGCTCGGTTGCTGCAGAATTCGTCGCGGCCCGGGGAAGGACGACGATGACGATTCCTGCCCCGCGAAGTGTTGTACTGATCGCTCTGCTTCTCGCGACGCATGCTGTATTCGCCGCTGACCTTCGCGGCATCTACGTTTACACCAACGACGTCTCCCTTCTGTCGAAGCCGGTGGTGAACGGGATCACGTCCGCGCTCGGAGTTCCGGGCATGGACGGAATCGTGATCGTGATCGGCTGGAATGCGATCGAGCCCGCAGCCGGTCAGTTCCAGTGGGACGTGCTCGATCAGTGGATGCACCTCGCGACGTCGCTCGGAAAGAAGATCGACCTCGATGTGACTGCCGGCTCGGACACTCCGTCCTGGCTGTTCACTGCAGGCGCGAAACCACTGGCGTTTACGATCTCGCCACACTCAGGCGCGACCGGAAAGTGCGACTCGGAGACGATCGCCGCGCCGTGGGACAGCGTCTTCCTCAATCGCTGGGCGGAAATGCTCGCCGCACTGGCCGCACATCTGAAGTCGAGCGGGACCTACTCCTCGGTCACCCTCGTGAAGCTCACCGGCATCAATCGCACGACCGACGAATTCCGCTTACCCGCTGAAACCGCGCAGAGCACTGGGCTCTCCTGTGTCTCCGACGCGATCGCGATCTGGCAGCAGGCGGGCTATGCGCCTTCGCGACTGCTTGCCGCGTGGGATTCGATCACGACTGCGTTTCAGAGCAATTTCCCCGACAAGACGTTCAGCGTAGCGATCATCCCGAAGAACGCGTTCCCGGCAATCGCGGAGGATGGCTCGCAGATCAAGGGGACGCCGCCCGATGCGAATCTGCCGCTACTCACTCTCGCAAGCCAGAAGATGCGCGGGCGCCTCGTCGTGCAGTTCGATTTTCTGATGCCGGGCGAGGCCGCATCGTCTGCCGTCACCGACGCGGCGAAAAATCTCGGAACCCTCGCCGCCTTTCAGACGAACGAATACCTCGGTTCGACGGGACAGGGCGCCGCATGTTCGGAGCCGGTAACCAATCCGACGCCGTGTACGACGCAGACGTTCATGACCATGCTGGAGACAGGCATCTATCCGCTGGGGATCAGCGACACGCTGCGAGCGCAATACATCGAGGTGTTTCAGTCCAACGCCAATGCGTTTCAAGTGGACATCCTGCTGGCACACGACGAGCTCGAGCCAACGACGCATCGGCACGTCGCGCGACATTGATGAAGCAGGCACTACTGCACGCGCGTGCGCAGCTCGTTGAAGTCGAGCGCTCTGACTTTCACATGCGTCAGCGGCGCGTTCGCGAAGCCGCCCGTCGACAAGCCGAGCGTGTTGCGCGCGGTATCGAGCTGCGAGCGAAGCTCCGTGATGTGGATGGCTTTGATCTGCGTGCCGTTCTGCGCGGCGTCCGTGTAAGCGCCAGCGCCGCCCGATGCGAGCTTGATCACCGAATCGACGGTCGTGCGTAACTCCGAGAGATCGACCGCCTTGACGATCATGCCCGCGGTCAGCGTTGGATTCGTGAAGAAGAACGTCGTCGCGAGATCGGGCGAACTGTTTCCCGACGCTCCGACGCCGTTTACGGCGCGCACACGATAGATGTACGACCTTCCTCCGAGCACCGCCGTATCGGAGTATGAGTTCGTGACTGGCGTCGCGATCTGCGCATAGTCCGTATCGAACGTCGATTTGCGATCGACCTGATACGAGTTCGCACCGCCCACGCTCGTCCAGCTCAGATCGATGCGCGTCGTCGTGATCGCGGTTGCCGCGAGATTCACCGGTGCAGACGGCGCGCCGGCTACTCCGGAAATCTGCAGATGATTCGTGGCCCCGGTCAGAGTTGCATTCAGCGTGAGCCACAGCTCGCTCGCTGATGCGCGGAGCGACGCGTAGTAATCCGCATCGGCCGTGAGTGTCACGCCGCCGAGGATGACGACGGGATCTCCACCGGGGTAATTGCTGATGATGAACAACGGATTCATTTGCGAATCCGCCAATATCGGGACCATCGATCCTGCGGTTGCCGACATG
>CAZKID010000659.1:0-2135 GCA_964552405.1 uncultured Thermoanaerobaculia bacterium | reverse complement strand
GCGGCGTGGCGTGGTGTTGACGAGAACCGATGAGGAGTCACCGCCGGTCTCCTCGACGAGTTTCGTCAGACGCTGTGTGAGCGTTGCCGCCGCGGCCTCATGCATCCAGGCGGGGATCTCTTCGGTGAGGAGCTCGAAGAAGTACTCAGACATTCGTCGATCCTCCCTGCAACAGCGGGAAGCCGAGGGCTTCGCGGGCCGCGTAGTACCCCTGCGCGCAGCGGATGGCGAGATCGCGCACGCGCTTGATGACGCCGACGCGCTCGGTCACCGAAACCGCGCCGCGCGCATCGAGTGTGTTGAAGATGTGCGAGCACTTCAAGGTGAAGTCGTACGCGGGAAGGACGAGGTTCGCGTCGAGACAGCGGCGAGCTTCTCCTTCGTATGCATCGAGCAGTTTCCAGTGCAGATCGATGTCAGCCGTTTCGAAGTAGTACTTCGAAAACTCGTACTCTTCCTGATGACGCACGGGACCGTAGCCCACGCCGCTCGTCCATTCGATGTCGTACACCGAATCCTTGCGCGAGAGGAACATCGTGAGGCGTTCGAGACCATACGTGATCTCCGCCGAGATCGGCGCGAGATCGATTCCCCCCGCCTGTTGGAAGTAGGTGAACTGCGTGATCTCCATCCCGTCCAGCAGAATCTGCCAGCCCACGCCCCAGGCGCCGAGGGTGGGCGACTCCCAGTTGTCTTCTTCGAAGCGGAGGTCGTGCTTCGTCAGGTCGAGTCCGATGGCGCGCAGTGAGTCGAGATAGAGCTCCTGCACCTCGAGCGGCGATGGCTTCAGGATGACCTGAAACTGATAGTGCTTGCCGAGACGAAAGGGATTGTCGCCGTAGCGGCCGTCGGCCGGACGGCGAGAGGGTTGAACGTAAGCGACGTTCCATGGCTCGGGGCCGAGAACGCGAAGATACGTTGCGGGATGCATCGTTCCCGCACCGACCTCGAGGTCGAGCGGCGTCTCGATGAGACAGCCTCGCTCAGCCCAGAAATTCTGGAGCGTCAGGATCAGTGATTGAAAGGTGACCCGCGCCATGAGGCGCGCATTCTAGCGATTTTTGAGCGCTTTTGGTCCTCAGCCCCGAGTATCCGTCTGGGTGGCAGGCGGCTGATCCTGCGGATCGGGGGGCTGCTGATCGGGTGGCGGCGGCGGAGCTGCTGTCGTCGTAGTGTCCGTTGGTGGCAGCGTGCTCGTGTTCGCGATCGTGTCGGTCGCGGTCGGTGGCTTCACTTCCTGCCGTGGTGGCGAGATCCGTCGTGGCTGCGGTGGCGAAGGCGGAGGAACGGCAGAGGTCATCGGCGGCATCGGCACGGCCGTGTTCGTCGTTCCTGTCGTGTCGATGTTTGGAGCAATCGTGAAATTGCTCGTCGTGTCTGCGTTCGTATTCGACATCGGAGGAGGGGTCTCCCCCGGCGCGCTGATCGTCGAAGAGACGCCGCTGGCCTGCCCTTCCTGAACCACGTCATAGTTTTTCTGTTCGCGCTGCATTGAGGTCGATCCGCGATGACAGGCGGCGATCACGATCGCGATGCCGAGCGCGAATGCGAGATGGTTTTTCATACGTGACCTGTCCGATGGATGTCGCATTTCGCGTGCCACAGTCCCGTTAAGTAGGTTTTGGAGGTCGCACCTCCTAAAGCAACTTCAGTGGTGCGGAAGAATCACTGAAAGCACTCGGTTGTAGAAACCGTACCAAGGTGGTACTGTTTGCGGCCCGCGCGGTCCGCGGAAAGTCAACCGATGCTGAAAATCTCCCGACTCACCGACTACGGCCTTCTCGCCACCGTCTATCTTGCCCGCAAACCGGGTGAGGTCGTGGCGGCCCGTGAAATCGCGACCTTCTATCACCTGCCGTTGCCGATGATCACGAAGGTGCTGAAGACGCTTCACGCCGGTGGGATCGTGCAGTCCTATCGCGGTGCCGGCGGCGGCTATGCGTTCGACGGCGATCCTGATGTCGTGACGCTCGGGCAGATCATCGAGACGCTCGAGGGGCCGTGGGATCTCGTCGAATGCGAATCGGTCGACGACAGTGGTCACGCGCTCTGCTCGATCCGTGTTGCGTGCCCGTCGCGCCGCTTCATGTTCGGCATCAATCGCGCGATCAAGGGCGCATTCGAACAGGTGACTC
>CAZKID010000658.1:0-2136 GCA_964552405.1 uncultured Thermoanaerobaculia bacterium | reverse complement strand
GCGATGCGCGCGGATGTCTGGTATGTCCCCATGATGCAGCGCGTGGTTGAGCATCTGTCCTTCAGTCACTTCTATCGCACGAACGCGCCGGGAGGTTTTCTCCCGTTTCTCACGCGAGGCACGCGAACGATGACGCGCCACTACTTCGCCCAGGCGCTCGAGGAATATCGCAGCGGCCGCGAGGCCGCCGCCTACGTGCGGCTTGGCGAGGCGACACACCTCATCGCCGACATGGCGTGTCCGGTCCACGTGCATCGTGTCGTGCACGAAAGCGATCCGTATGAGTGGTACGTCGAGACGCATCACGAAGAGTTGCGCAGGCTGCCATTGCCTTCGATCGAAACGGCGCACGCGCCCGACGACCTCGTCGTCTCGCTCGCAAACATCACGAGGCAGCATGAGCCGGATCGCACGCGGTGGTCCGTGGGCCGCGTGCTGCGCCGCGTTGGGCTGCGAACGCCCGTGCCGCAATCCGTCATCGAGGAGCAGGCACGCACGCTGATCCCGCTTGCGGCCGCGCATGCCGCGGAGTTGTTCCGCCTTTTCCGGAGAGTCGCCTGATGCTCGAGGGCAAGCACGCGCTCATCACCGGCGGTTCGCGCGGCCTCGGCCGCGCGCTCACGCGCACGTTTGCCGAGGCCGGTGCGAAGGTCGCGTTCACGTACGCGCGCGATGATGCTGGTGCGCAGAAGACGATCGATGGTCTCGCCGCCAGGCCCTATCGCGTCTCAGTGCTCGACGCACCGGCGACCGAGACGATGATCGCGGAGCTCGAGGCGGAGTGGGGCGCGATCGACATCCTCGTCAACAATGCCGGCATCAGTCAGAACCTCCCGCTCGCTTTGATGGAGGAGGAAGACTGGGACCGCGTGATGGACATCAACGTGAAGGGGACGTTCCTCACGTCGAAGGCGGTGCTGCGCGGCATGATCCGCCGCAAGCGCGGCGTGGTGCTGAACATCGGCTCGCTCGTCGGCGTGCGGATGATCGAAGCGCCGATCCACTACTGCGCGAGCAAGGCCGCCATCAAAGGACTCACGGAAGCGCTGGCGAAAGAAGTCGCGCGCTACGGCATTCGCGTCAATTGCCTTGCGCCGGGCTTGCTCGAAGATGGCGTCGGCCGCAATCTGCCCGACTATCGCCTCGCCGATTACCTCAAGCACTGCGCGTTGGGAAGACTCGGCGGGCTCGAGGAAGTCGCGCGCTTCGCGGCGTTCCTCGTCAGCGATGCGAACAGCTACATGTCGGGCGAGACCGTCGTGATGGATGGAGGCCTGTGACCGTCGCGGCATTCACGGAGTATGTGAATCCGGTCTTCGGCAGATTCCTGTCGATGACCGGACGCGGACTGCAGCTCGTGCGTGCGTGCGGAACCTCTCTGTTCGATGCCGAGGGGCGCGAGTTCGACGATTGGGTCTCGGGCTTCGGTACGTTCAACCTCGGGCACAACCATCCGGCAATCGTCGCCGCGCTGCAGGAAGTGCTGGAGGCCGGTGTGCCGAATCTCTTCGCCGAGAATGCGAATCCGTTCGCGGGTGCGCTCGCTGAGTCACTGAGTGCCGCGACGGGATTCGAGATCGCGCACTTCACCAGCAGCGGATCGGAAGCGGTGGAGGCGGCGATCAAAGCGGCGAAGCTCGCGACGGGGCGATCGCGAATCGTGTATGCGGAGCGCGCGTATCACGGCGTCACGTTCGAGCAGCATGAGCGCGTGGCCGTGCCGTTCGGCGAGCTTTCCGCGCTGGCGCGTGTGCTGAGTGACGCGGCCGCGTTCATCATCGAGCCGGTGCAGATGGAGGGTGGGGCGAGGATCGCATCGCGCGAGTATTTCGATGGGGCGTCGGAGTTGTGCGAGAAACATGGCGCGTTGTTCATCGTCGATGAAGTGCAGACGGGGATGGGAAGGTGTGGAACGCTTAGTCGGAATCCCGTGGGGCGACAGGCGCCCTCGCCTGTCGATCGTGCACAGGCGAGGGCGCCTGTGCCCCCACAGGAAGCCCACCACATCCTGATTCTCGCGAAGGCTCTCGGCGGCGGCCTCATGCCGATCGGCGCGGCGCTCATGTCGCGCGACAGCCGGTCCCGCCACTGGGGCACATACCCCCGCTGCGAAGCCCCGTACACGGCGTGTGGGGG
>CAZKID010000657.1:0-2142 GCA_964552405.1 uncultured Thermoanaerobaculia bacterium | reverse complement strand
TCTATGTGCCGCTTTCGATTCTCGCCGCCGGAGCGTTGCGGATTCGCTGGGCCGTGCCGTGGTATGCGTGGCTGATTGCCGGCTCATTCATCGCGCATCCGGATTATCTGCCGTGGATGAACGCCTTCGCGGGAACGCATCCGGAGCGTGTGGTCCTCGACAGCAACTTCGATTGGGGACAGGATGTCGTGCGCCTCCGCGATGCGTGCCGCGCGAAAGGAATCCAGGAGATCGGCGTTGCGATCTTCGGCACCGTCGACATGAAGCGTATCGGGATGCCGCCGGTGCACGAGATCGATCCGCTGCACGGCGCGCCAGGATGGTATGCAGTGAGCGAGTCGCTGATCATCCCGGCACAGGTACGCGATCCGCGTGCGTACACGTGGCTCACCCAGCAGCCATTCGAGAGGATCGGCAGAACGATCCGGTTGTACCACACGAGCAGTTCCTTCTCCCCGGTCAAGGGGGAGAAGGTGCCCCGAAGGGGCGGATGAGGGACGTTGCTTCGCGCAGTCACTTCCACGCGTACACGTCGACGTTCGCCCTTGCGCGCAACTGCGCCGTCCACTTGTCGATCTCGGTCTGCAGCCGCTCCGACTTCAGCAGTGCGCGAATCTCGTCGCGCACCTGGGCCAGCGGCGGAAGCGCGAGCCCCCGCTGGCGGCGCTGCTCTGACCAGGGACCGCGGTAGTACGTCTCGATCTCTTCGTTCGAGATGAAGACGAGCGGCGAGAAGCGCTCCTGGACATACGCTTCGACCTGTAACTGCCGTTTCACGAGCGCGCGCACTTCATCCGGGGTCAGTTCGACCGACGCCATCGTCATGCCGAATGCCGATGGTGACGCGAATCGTGACGCCATCTCGTTGTAGCGCGCTTCGATCGAGTCCTTCGGAATGTCCTGCGCGCCGAATCGCTCGACGTCGCGATAGCGCAGTGCCTGCGCGATCAACGCTTCGAGCACATCGTGGCGATACTCGCTCTCGTCGCGATTCTTCCCGCGAGGGAAAAAGCGAAGCGCGACCATCTGATTCACTTCGCTGAGCGTGATGACCTGCCGGTCGATCACAGCCGCAATGCGGTCGATCGTCTCGCCCGCGGCGGTCATGGCGAGCAGGAGCATTACGGCCGAGCGGGCTAACTGTCGTGAAATCATCGTCATCCGCCGTTCGTTGATCTTGACACTCTCGCTGTGAGAGTGCTAACTGCGGTAGCAGAAGCGCGAAACAAAGGGATGGTACAGAAACTCGACATCGGAGGCGACGAGCTCGACAGCCGTGCGCGTGACGTCCTGCGGGAAATCATTCTGCAGCACGTAGCCACGGGCGAGCCGATCAGCTCGCGCTCGCTCTCGAAATGCGGGCAGTTCCAGCTGTCTCCGGCCAGCCTGCGCAACGTCATGGCCGACCTCGAGGATCTCGGCTACCTCGCACAGCCGCACACCTCCGCAGGTCGCGTGCCCACCGACCGCGGCTATCGATTCTTCATCAATCACCTGATGCGATCGCGTGTCATCTCGCAGCGCGAGCGCGAGACCATCGATGGCGAAGTCGCGAATGCCGGCGAGATCGAGCAAATCCTCCACCTCGCCTCCAGCGTCATCTCGAAGCTCAGCGACCAGATCGGTGTCGTCTTCATGCCGACCTTGCTGCAGTTCGCGATACGCAGCATGGACTTCGTCCTCATCTCCGAGATGCGGATCATGTGCGTGATCGTCGGCACGAACGGCGTCGTCGTGAATCGCCTCATCGATCCGCCTCAGACGGTCTCCCGCGAAGCTCTCGAGAGGATCAAGGAAAGGAGTCGTATCAAATGATTCGCAACGTACGTAAGAACAGCACCCGCCGAGGATTTACGCTCATCGAGCTCCTCATCGTCGTGCTGATCCTGGCCATCCTGATGGCCGTCGCCCTACCGCTCTACCTTAGCGCAGTAGCCGACTCGGAGAGGAAGACCTGCCGGGCCAATATGCAGACCATCGCAAACGCGGTCCAGGCGGCCAAAGTCCAGAACCGCGACCCGGACTACAGCACCTATGTTGGAGCCGTTGACATCGCCAAGGAGAAGGATCTCCAGAGCGTTCCGGTCTGCCCGTCGGCAGCCGCCGGTGTCAACTCCTACACGATCGCCAATGGCAGCAGCG
>CAZKID010000656.1:0-2220 GCA_964552405.1 uncultured Thermoanaerobaculia bacterium | reverse complement strand
ATGGTGATCGCCGGCAAAACTAAATTCGCCATGCTTCCGGAACCGGAAACCGGCAACCAACCGAGCTTGACCGCGAACAGCAAAATCAGGATTGGTCCTAACGCGAAATTGGGAAACGAGAGGCCGAACAGGCTGATCACGCTGATAAAGCGATCGCTCCAGCCATTGCGTCGCCGCGCCGAGTGGACGCCGGCGGGAACCGAGAGCACGATCGCGATCACATTCACGCCGATCACGTCGGATGCGTCGATCTGAAATGGCAGGTGGCGGAAGAAGTAGAGGCCGCTCGGCAGGGGAATCAACTGATAGTGGTCCGCGAGCCAGGAGAATCCGAGGCCGGCGATGTTGCCAAGCAGTGTGCCGGTGACGCCGATGAAGAGTCCGACCTGCAGGAAAACCGACATGATCATTCGATTGCTGGCGCCGAGTGTGCGCAGCACGCCCACGGACGGCCGTTTCTCGAGCACGAGCATCGCCATCGACGAGACTAGGTTCAATGCGGCGACGAAGATGATCAGCGAGATCGTCACGAACATGACGATCTTCTCCAGCCGCAGCGCGAGGAACAGCGGGCGGTTGATCTCTTTCCAGGTCTTTACCTGCACCTCGGGAAACCTCGCGGCGAGCTTCGATTGAATCTCTTCTGCGCGATCCGCGCTGCCGAACATCTCGATCGACGTCGGCTTCGCATCGGTTCCGAAGAGTTGGCCCGCGTCTTCGAATGAGAGATATGCCTCGCTGGTTTCGCCGGAGCCCGTGGTGACGAATCGCACGATCTTGAATTTTCGCCACACGGGAACCGGGCCGAACGGCGTGAGCCGCGTGCGCGGAGCGACCACGGTGATGAAGTCGCCGAGGTCGAGGCCGAGCGCGGCGGCGGAGTCGCGGGTCATGAAAATCGACGGATCGTCCGTGGCCGCGGGAAGAATCGCGCGACGAACGTTCGGATCGGGGCGCGGCTCGTGGTTCGTGTCATAGGAGCGAATGCGCAGCGGGCGACCGCGCTTTTCATCCTCGTTCGCCCCCCAGCCGATACCACTAACAATCTGCTGCACCGACGTCACGCCCATTCCGATCGCCTCGGTCGTCATCGAGCTCGCATCATCGATGGTGTTCTTCCCGCTCGGCTCGATCAGAAGCTGCGGACTCGATGCGATGAGTTGTCCCTTGATGCGGCCCTGCAGGCCGGAGAGCAATGCGATCGAGATGAGCAGCGCGGCAACGCCGAGAGCGAGACCGAGGATGGAGATGAGGGAGAGGAAGGCCATGTGGCGCTCTTTGCGAGCGGCCCAGAGATAGCGGCGAGCGATGGTCGTTTCCAACGGCATGCTGAGCGTAGCGAAGCATCAACCAAGGCGCCTCGCCGGTGCAACCCACATGCAAAGCTTGTGGCGAAAGTCTGCCTGCGCCTTGGTTGATCCTTCGCTTCGCTCAGGATGACCGTGGTCTCATCAACGGAAACAGAATCACGTCGCGGATCGTGGGTGAATCGGTGAAGACCATGACGAGGCGATCGATGCCGATGCCCTGCCCGGCGGTTGGCGGCAGGCCATATTCGAGGGCGTTGACGTAGTCCTCGTCCATCTGCATGGCTTCGTCGTCGCCCTTCTCGCGTTCATCGAGTTGCTGGCGGAAGCGGCGATCCTGCTCGTCGGGATCGTTGAGCTCGGAGAACGCGTTCGCGATCTCCATCCCTCCGATGAAGAGCTCGAAGCGCTCGACGTAGTTCGGATCGTCTTTGCGCTGCTTCGAGAGCGGCGAGATCTCGGTCGGGAAGTCGGTGATGAACGTCGGCTGGATGAGGTGCTTCTCCGCGACGGCTTCGAAGAGCTCCGCGATCAACTTTCCGTCGCCGAGCTTCTCGACGTCCTTCGGATCCTCGTGCTCGCCATGGCGCTTTACGAGCTCGACGAGCCTGGCGCGCTCGGAGAGTTCAATTACGTCGATCTTGCCGAAGTGCGCGATCGCTTCCTTCATCGAGAAGCGCGCGAAGGGCTGTTTGAAGCTGATCTCGTTGCCGCGATACGTGACGGTCTCACGCTTCAGCACATCGCGTGCGATGCCGCTCAGCAGTTCTTCCGAGAGCGCGATGAGATCGTTGTAGTCGGCGTATGCCCAGTAGAACTCGAGCATCGTGAACTCGGGGTTCCAGCGGTAGCCGATCCCTTCGTTGCGGAAGTTGCGATTGATCTCGTACACGCGCGACATACCGCCGACGAT
>CAZKID010000655.1:0-2268 GCA_964552405.1 uncultured Thermoanaerobaculia bacterium | reverse complement strand
CCACTCGAAGATGAACGCGACCGTCTTCGTCTCGCCCTCTCCGTACTACTCGATTTCCTGGTCAAGGGAGCGGTCAATCTCGTCGAGCGCAACGATCTGAAGGCAAAGTCCCATCGAGGCAAACCGCCGACGATCAAAGTCGGCTTCGATCCGACGGCGCCCGATATCCATCTCGGGCATACGGTCGTGATTCGGAAGATGAAGCACTTCCAGCAGCTCGGACACCGCGTGATTTTTTTGATCGGCGACTTCACCGGCTTGATCGGCGATCCGACGGGCAAGAAGGCGACCCGGCCTGCGCTTTCGAAAGAAGAAGTGCTCGCCAACGCCGAGACGTACAAGCAGCAGGTCTACAAGATTCTCGATCCGGTGAAGACCGAGATCCGCTTCAATTCCGAATGGCTGGGTGCGCTCGGCGCCGAGGGGATGATCCGGCTCGCGGCGAAGTACACGCTCGCGCGAATTCTCGAGCGGGATGACTTTCGCAAGCGCTTCGACGCGCATCAGCCGATCGCGATTCACGAGCTGCTCTATCCGCTGGCGCAGGCATACGACTCCGTCGCGCTGAAGTGCGATGTCGAGATGGGCGGAACGGATCAGTTGTTCAATCTGCTCGTCGGCCGCGATCTGATGCGCGAGTACGGACTCGAGCCGCAGGTCGTGCTCACCATGCCGCTCCTGGAAGGGCTCGACGGCGTCGAGAAGATGTCGAAGTCCCTCGGCAACTACATTGGGATCAACGAGGCGCCGGACTCGATCTTCGGCAAGGTCATGTCGATCTCCGATGACCTCATGTGGAAGTACTACCTGCTCTGCACTGATCTCACTCCTGCGCAAATCGAGGAGAAGAAGCAGAGCGCGCATCCGATGGATGCGAAGCGCGAGCTTGCGCGGATCATCATCGCCGAGTTTCACGATGAAGCTGCGGCGACGGAGGCAGAAGCAGAGTTTCGCCGTGTGTTCAGCGACCGGCAGGTGCCGACGGATCTGGAGGAGTCGACTCTGCCCGCGTCGGACGAGCCGCAGCTCTTGTCGAAGATCATCGTCGCAGCAGGACTCGCGCCGACGAACAAAGAGGCGCAACGGCTGATCGGCCAGGGTGGCGTGCTGGTCGACGAGGAGAAGATCGACGACTCGCGGCGTGCTCTCGATGCGAAGGCCGGAACGAGCTACATGTTGAAAGTTGGGAAGCGGCGTTTTGCGAAGATCACGTTTGGCTGAGTGAGGGACAGGCGCCCTCGCCTGGCCCTGGAACTCAAAAAAAACCGGCCGCGCGAGTCGCGCGGCCGGTGAGCCAGGAGGAGAGTGACCCCGGGTTAGCGGTAGTTCGCCGGGATCGTCACCACGACGGAAGATCCGCCGGCAGTGATGCGGACTTTGAGCGAGCCTGTCTCGCCGCGCTTGGCAGCCGACGGCGCCCACACAAACGTACCGTTTGCGTCGATGAGCGTGGCGTCCGAACCTGCGTCGATGAGCTCGAACGTTGCTGGCTCGCCATGCTCGCCAGTCGCGATGAGGCGGAAGTAGTTCGGGAACCCGGTCGTGGTGAAGACATCGACCGGACTGTCGATCACTCCGTCATGGTTTGCATCCTTCGCCTCGGCAACGCCGTCCTGATTCACATCGATACCAACGAAGTTGATGCGGATCTCTTCGCGGGCCTTGACCGGCGGCACGAACGTCGGATCTCCGCTCGCGTTGTTGACCGCGCTGCCGTAGAAGATCGCGGAGCCGTTGTTCACTGAGATGTGCAGCGTGTCATCGTTCTTCGCCTCGGCGCCGAGCAGAGCGCTGACGCCCGACGCGTACTGGTTCTGCGTCCCGGCGGTGTAGGAGACTTCCTTTTCTGCCGCAACGGTGCCATCGGCGCGGAGCAGCGACCAGGTGACCTTCGTGTCGGTCACGGCGTAGACACCGAAGTTGAAGCGGTATTGGGCGACCGAAGATGGGCCGGCGATGACGACGATGTCGCCTGGCACGGCTGCGTCGGTGGCCTTGAAGGCGGGGATGTCCTGCCCGAATTCTCCGGATGGGGACGTGTTGAAGGTGCGCGAGGAAACGGCGAGATGGTCGAGATCTGCATCGGCGACCGCGATTTCGATTGCGCCTGTTCCGCCGGAGCGGCCGAAGGTGTTTTTCACGACATCGGCGAGGGTGGTCGTCGAACGGGCCGCGATCGAAATTGCGACCGGTGCCGTTGCACCGTTGCCGTCGTGGAAGATGACGTTCGCGTTGTACGCAGCGCCGCTCACGTTATGCAGAGTCAGC
>CAZKID010000654.1:0-2269 GCA_964552405.1 uncultured Thermoanaerobaculia bacterium | reverse complement strand
TGGAGAATGTTTCGTTCGCACCGGATGGGCTTGGGTTGGTGCGTCTGTGCAACGGATCGGTGTGCACGGCTTCGATTCGCCGAACCCATTTGCCAATCGTGGCCTGAAGCAGTGGAGCCCGGCGCGCTATGAGTCGCTCGACGTCACAAATAGTGGTGCGGTTCTCGACGATTCGCAGTCTTACGACATCTATTCACAGATCGCTCAGATGCTCAAGCATCCCACCGGCGTCAATCCGTTCGATGGTATGAAGGTGCAGCGGGTCTACGCGAGTGGTGCCTCACAGTCGGCGACTTTCTTGGTACGCTACTACAATAGCGTTCAGCCCCTCGCCAACTTATATGACGGTTTCCTCGTCAGGTCTGGCGGCGGGAAACCAAGACTCGACCAGGCAGCAAAGCTGTTCAAGGTTTATACCGAGACCGATGTCTGGCGCGGGCAAGCCGCGGTTCGTACGTCTGACACAAACTCGGCGCATACATGGGAAATAGCGGGCGGTTCTCATGTTGGGGCAACCGGATTATCGATCGACAAGAACAACTTCCGTGCGATCTTCGTGGGCATCAACGATCGCGATACTCTGAAGTTTCAGCAGCCGCAGTGCGTCCGGCCGTATGCCTCTGACGTGGAGACCTGGGCGGTAGTCTCAGCCGCTTATCACGCTCTTGATCGCTGGGTAACGAAGAGTATTACGCCGCCCGTCGGTCTGCCGATCGAAGTTTCAGCATCGCCGCAATCGCCTCAGCTTGCCGCGCTGGTCCGCGACAACAACGGAGTGGCAGTCGGGGGCATCCGTCTACCGAGGGTTGCCGTCCCAACAGCATTGAATACCGGCGAGAATATCCCAGCCGACGACACGAATCCTACGGACAGTTTCTGCGTTCTCCTGGGGACACACATCCCATTCGAAGCTCAGAAGTTGAAGATGCTCTACCCGACGCGAACTGCATACATGGGGAAGGTAAAACGGGTTGTCGACGAACTCGTGCAACGTGGGTTCGTACTTAAGGCCGATGCTCTGACGTTGACTGGTAACGCGGAACATGACTTCGCCCCCATACGGTGAACATAAGAAGCATGCCGGCCAAATAAAGGGATCTATTCCGATTCAAGGCCGGCCGTTCTTTTCCTATCCGGGGACCTCGGCGCCGCAGTCTAAAATAGAGGCACTCATGAAGTTCGAAACTCCTCTCGGGGCGCGCGCATCGGTCCAGGCGCTCGCAGCCTCCAAGATCCGCGAGCTCTACAACGAAGGTATCGGCCGAAAGAACATCCTTGCGTTCTGGGTTGGAGAGCCGGACGAGCCGACGCCGGAGTTCATCCGCAAGGCAGCCACTGAATCGATCGGCGCGGGTGAGCTCTTCTATACGCACAACCTCGGCATCCCGGAGCTGCGCGAAGCCCTTGCGGCATACATCACGCGGTTCCACAGGAAAACCGATCCCAACCAGATCGCAGTGACGAGCGCCGGCGTCAACGCCCTGATGCTCGCGTCGCAGCTCCTCGTCGATCCTGGCGATCACGTCGTCGAAGTGGTGCCACTGTGGCCGAATCTGCAGGAGATCCCGAAGATCCTCGGTGCGCGCGTCACGACGGTCCCGTTGGACTTCGCACCCAGCGGCTGGACGCTCAATATGGAGAAGTTGCTCTTGGCGCTGACGCCGGGCACGCGGGTGCTCTACCTGAATTCACCGAACAATCCGACCGGCTGGACGATTTCGCGCAAGGAGCAGCAGACGATCCTTCAGCACTGCCGCCGCCATGGCATCTGGATCTTTGCCGATGATGCCTATGAGCGACTCTACTTCGGCAAAGGCGGTGTGGCGCCATCGTTCCTTGACGCGATGCAGGGCGACGATCGCATCATCAGCACCAATACGTTCTCCAAGTCTTGGCTCATGACGGGCTGGCGGCTCGGGTGGCTTGTCGTACCGCCGAGCCTGGTGGCCGATCTCGGCAAGCTCATCGAGTACAACACCTCGTGCACGCCGATCTTCGTGCAGCGCGCAGGCATCGCGGCGGTTACTGAAGGTGAGCCGTTGATCGAACACACGCGCGAGCGCTTCCGCCGCGCGCGGGATTTCCTGGTCGCCGGCCTGCGCGAGCTGCCGAAAGTCGAGGTTGCTGTCCCCGACGGCACGATGTACGTCTTCCTTCGCGTGAAAGGGATGACCGACAGTCTAGCGTTCTGTAAGCGCCTCGTGCGCGAGCAGGGACTTGGCCTCGCGCCGGGCTCGGCGTTCGGCCCGGAGGGCGAAGGATTCCTCCG
>CAZKID010000653.1:0-2287 GCA_964552405.1 uncultured Thermoanaerobaculia bacterium | reverse complement strand
CGCGGCTGGCATCTCGTCGAAGCGCACCTCTTCGTCGACGGTAAGCCAGTGAGCGCATCGCTCTTCGACTTCGCTCTCTACTTCTTCCACAACGCGAAGGAGCTCGTCTCGCGCGGCACCGGCCCGTACTTCTATCTGCCGAAGATGGAGTCGCACCTCGAGGCGCGGCTCTGGAACGATGTCTTCACGCACGCGCAGAGAGCGCTCGGCGTTCCGCACGGCTCGATCCGCGCGACGGTGCTCATCGAGACGATTCTCGCCGCGTTCGAGATGAACGAGATTCTGTGGGAGCTCCGCGATCACTCCGCGGGCCTCAACTGCGGGCGGTGGGATTACATCTTCTCGTTCATCAAGAAGTTCAGAGCGCATCCGAACTTCCTCACACCGGATCGCGGCTCGATCACGATGGACAAGGCGTTCCTCGCCGCGTACGTCGATCTCCTGATCGAGACCTGCCATCGCCGTGGCATTCACGCGATGGGCGGCATGGCGGCATTCATTCCGATCAAGAACGATCCTGCTGCGAACGACGCAGCCATTGCCAAGGTTCGCGCCGACAAGCTGCGCGAAGTAAAGGCGGGGCACGACGGCACGTGGGTCGCGCATCCGGGACTCGTGGCCGTTGCGAAGGATGTGTTCGATGAGCACATGGCGGGGGCGAACCAGATTGGGTTTCGAGGGCTCGCGGATTCGCGGGCTCGCGGTGAGGGACTGCTCGAGATTCCACAAGGCGCGATCACCGAGAAAGGTGTTCGTCAGAACATCAACGTTGGAATCCTTTATCTCGCTGCGTGGCTCGATGGTCACGGCGCGGTGCCGCTCTACAACCTGATGGAAGACGCGGCGACCGCGGAGATTTCACGCACGCAACTCTGGCAGTGGCTGCACCACAACGCGACGCTCGACGACGGCCGCGCGTTCACGCGCGAGCTCTACGAACAGATTCGCGACGAAGAGCTCGCGAAGATCGCCGGTCAGAAACACGTCGATCGCGCGTCGCACATCTTCAATCAACTCATCGTCAGCGAAGAGCTCGCTGATTTTTTGACGATCCCCGCATACCAGGAATTGATCAATGTAGGACAGGCGCCTCGCCTGTCCTGATGAAGGACCGACAGGCGGGGGCGCCTGTCGTACACAAGAAGGAGAGAACGAATGGCAAAGCTCAAAGCAGTTCGCGACCCGAAGCAGATCGAACGTGACTGGGAAACCAACCCGCGCTGGGAAGGCATCACGCGCACCTATTCGGCCGAAGACGTGCTCCGTCTCCGTGGCTCGATCGACATCGAGTACACGCTCGCCGAGCTGGGCGCGGACCGTCTCTGGCGCCTTCTTCAGGAAGAGTCATACGTCGCGGCCCTCGGTGCGCTGACAGGCAATCAGGCCATTCAGCAGGTTCGCGCCGGACTCAAAGCCATCTATCTCTCCGGATGGCAGGTCGCCGCGGACGCCAATAACGCCGGACACATGTATCCGGATCAGAGCCTCTATCCGTCGAACTCCGTGCCGCAGGTCGTGAAGCGCATTAACCAGGCGTTGCAGCGCGCCGATCAGATCGAGTGTGCCGAAGGGAAGACGCCGACGACGCACTGGTTCGCGCCGATCGTGGCGGACGCCGAGGCAGGATTCGGCGGATCGCTGAACGCGTTCGAGTTGATGAAGCTGATGATCGAAGCCGGCGCCGCCGCCGTTCACTTCGAAGACCAGCTTGCATCCGAAAAGAAGTGCGGCCACCTCGGCGGCAAAGTGCTGGTGCCGACGTCGCAGTTCATTCGCACACTCACGGCCGCGCGTCTCGCTGCCGATGTGAGTGGCGTGCCGTCACTGATCGTGGCGCGCACCGATGCCGGCTCCGCGACGCTGATGACGAGCGACATCGACGAGCGCGATGCCGAGTTCCTCACCGGCGAGCGGACGAGCGAAGGTTTCTACGGAATCACCGGCGGACTCGAGATGGCGATCGCACGTGCGCTGGCCTACGCGCCGTACGCCGATCTGCTCTGGATGGAGACGTCGACGCCCGACATCGAAGAAGCGCGCAAGTTCGCCGAAGCGGTGCATGCGAAGTTCCCCGGCAAGCTTCTCGCCATTTGACAACAAGGACGTCACGCGAACCTTCCTCGTGGGCGGTGATTGGAACAAGGGAACTTGGACGCATAGCGTGCGCTTCGAGTACCTCAAGTTTCACAACCAAATCGTCGATGCTACCGGACCGCTCAACCTGCCGTTCTCGAATCTCGGCGTGTTCATCAATTTCGCCAACAGCGGCCTGACCTTTGGCCCGAAC
>CAZKID010000652.1:0-2298 GCA_964552405.1 uncultured Thermoanaerobaculia bacterium | reverse complement strand
TCACGCACGACCGTTACTTCCTCGACAACGTCGCCGGCTGGATCCTCGAGCTCGATCGCGGCGAGGGCATTCCCTGGAAGGGCAACTACAGCTCGTGGCTCGAACAGAAGCAGGAGCGTCTGCGTCGCGAAGAGAAGTCGGAGTCGCAGCGCCAGAAGACGCTCGAGCGCGAGCTCGAGTGGATCAAGATGTCGCCGAAGGGACGTCACGCAAAGGGCAAAGCGCGCATCAATCAATACGAGTCGCTGCTCAATCAGGAGACGCAACAGAAGGTCAACGAGCTCGAGATCTACATTCCGCCGGGACCGCGTCTCGGCAATGTGGTCGTCGAAGCGGATGATGTGCGCAAGGCCTACGGCGACAAGCTGCTCATCGACGAGATGACGTTCAAGCTTCCTCCGGGAGGCATCATCGGAGTCATTGGTCCGAACGGTGCCGGCAAAACGACGCTCTTCCGCATGATCGTCGGTCAGGACGCGCCGGACGCGGGCAACATCAAGCTCGGCGAAACCGTGAAGCTCGCGTACATCGATCAGAACCGGCCGCTCGATCCCGACAAGTCGATCTTCGAAGAAATCACCGGCGGCACCGATCTCGTGCAACTCGGCACTCGCGAGATGAACTCACGTGCCTATGTCGCACGCTTCAACTTCTCGGGACAGGATCAGCAGAAGAAAGTCGGCGTGCTCTCCGGTGGTGAGCGCAACCGCGTGCATCTCGCGAAGATGCTGAAGGAAGGCGCGAACGTTTTGTTGCTCGACGAGCCGACGAACGATCTCGACGTGAACACGATGCGCGCGCTCGAAGAAGCGCTGGAGACGTTCGCCGGCTGCGCGATCGTGATCTCGCACGATCGCTGGTTTCTCGACCGCGTCGCGACGCACATCCTCGCGTTCGAAGGTGAGAGCCGCGTCTTCTGGTTCGACGGCAACTACAGCGAGTACGAAGAAGACAAGCGCAAGCGCCTCGGCGCCGAGGCGGCGGAGCCGCATCGGATTCGCTATCGGCAGTTGTCGCGGTAGTTCATCGGGTTACGCGGGCTCGCGGTTTCGCGGGCTCGCGGTCCCACCCCCTCCCCACCCGCGGACTGTCGTCGCCCCCGAGCCCGATTCAATCCAACCCACACCAAAATTCGATTTCTTGAATCGGGCCCGCTACCCCGCCACACAACTATCTGATAACAAAGAATTTACATATCATCGATACCGGTGTTTCGAATGCATTACAATGGCGCGCGATTTCGTCCAGAACGTCCCGTAGTTCACGCAGTAAAACCATTAGGAGGAGAGATGGTCAGGAAATTCATCACAGCAGTATTCGTGGCCGCGATTCTGCTCGTAGGCGTCAGTGCCTTCGCGCAGACCACGGGCACGCTCGTCGGCACGGTCACGACCGCCGGCGCACCGCTGCCGGGTGCAACCGTCACGATTGCATCGCCCGCCCTGCAGGGTGTGCGTACGACCGTGAGCGGTGCCAACGGCGACTACAGCTTCAACGCCCTTCCGCCGGGCAAGTACAGCGTCACCGCGGAGCTCGAGGGCATGCAGAAGGTCACGCAGAGCGCAACGGTGCGTCTCGCCGAGACCGCGCGTGCCGACGTTGACCTGAAGGTCAGCAAGGTCTCGGAAGCGATCACGGTCACGGCGACGACACCGTCCGTGCTCGAAACTCCGCAGGTTGGAACCTCGCTCACGCGTGAGCAGGTCGAAGCGCTCCCGCTCGGCCGCACGATCGCCCAGCGCATTCAGCTCGCACCGGGCGTCAACAACGCGGGTCCGAACAACCAGACGATCGTCAACGGTGCCCCTTCCTACGACAACCTCTACATGGTCAACGGCGTCGTCGTGAACGACTCCATTCGTGGCCAGCCAGAGAACCTGTTCGTTGAAGACGCGATTCAGGAGACCACGCTTCTCACGGGCGGCGTGTCGGCTGAATACGGCCGCTTCACCGGCGGCGTCATCAACACGCTGACGAAGTCGGGTGGTAACGAGTTCAGCGGCTCGGTTCGCGACAACATCACCAACCCGAGCTGGCAGCGCCCGATGCCGGGTGCAGCAGACAACCTCGACGTCAAGAACAATCAGTACGAAGGAACGGCCGGCGGTTACTTCATGAAAGACCGCCTCTGGTTCTTCGCCGCGGGACGCAAGTTCAACGAGTCGCAGGCCAAGAGCACGGTGAAGACGGCGACCAGCGCCGGCATCCCGTACACGAACCAGCGCAACAACAAGCGCTACGAAGTGAAGCTGACGGGACAGATCACCGCAAAACACAGCCCCGTCGGTTCGTATCCCC
>CAZKID010000651.1:0-2314 GCA_964552405.1 uncultured Thermoanaerobaculia bacterium | reverse complement strand
GACGCGCCTGAAATCGCTCGACTTCTTCGGGTGTCCCGAGGCCGTGCATCTGCGCGGCCTCAATCGGGAACACACCGACACGTTTTCCGTCGAGAATCAACTCGTTGTAGACGGGGGCAACGTAAAACTCGCCGCCAAATGACGCGTTCTTGAACAACATCCGCTCGGCACCACGCACGAAATCGATGCCGCGCCGGAAGTAATACAGGCCCGCCGTCGCATGACGGCTGATCGGCTGTTTCTCGGCGACTGCCACCACGAGCCCGCCTTCCAGCCTGGCGTACGACCACCTCGGATGGGTGTTCGGGAATGTCATGATGGCGCCGTCCCATTGGCTCGCGCGCGCGGCGGTGATGAAGCTGTCGATCGATCCGTCGATCCACTGATCGGCGTTCGCCACGAGCAACTCGCCGTCATGCGCGAGGTATTCCATGCCGAGGAGCACGCTGCACAGCGCTCCAGCTGTAGGCCTGGCCATCGTCACGATCCGGCAGCCCGGCGCGACGAGCTGCAGGACGTCGCCAAGCGCGTAGCTCCGAAGGTGTTCCTGCCTGCAGACGAAGACGAACTGGTGCTCGCACGACGGCGTGAGATTCTTGACAACGATTTCGATCAGCGGTTGTCCCGCGACCTCGCCGAGCGGCTTCGGAAAGGTGTAGCCGCGTTCGGCGAACTGACGGCCCTCGCCACCCATCGGCACGACGATCTGAATCACGCCGCCACCGCTGTTCCGCTCTGTCCTTCAGCGGCTTTCACTCGCTGCTCGATCCGGTCGATCGCGGATCGCACTCTGAAATAATCGACGTCTGCGAATCCTGAGACCTGGCAGATGTAGGCACCGGATCGGCGAGCGGCTTCCAGTCCGTGCAACGAGTCCTCAACAATGACCGTCTCGGTCGGCCTGACGCCCATCCGGGTCATCGCGGTCGCGTAGATCTCGGGATTAGGTTTCGGGCGCGAGACGTCCTCGTTGCTCACCAGAAATTCGAAGTACGTCTCGAGGCCTGACTGCTGGACCATCATCCGGAGGCTTTCGCGAATCGAATTCGAGCAAACGGCCATCCGGTATCCCTCCTTGCGGAGGCGACTGAGCATGTACTCCTTCTCGAAGACCGGGCGGCATCTGGTGAGAATCTCGTCTCGTGTGTACACCTGCTTCAAGCGGCTGAGCGTGTCGTGCAGCGCCTGCGGCAGTCCTTTTTCGACGCTGAGCATTTGCAGCTTCTTGCGAGTTGGAAGACCGTTGTAGTCCGACAGATGCTCGTAGCGTGTGATGTCGAAGCCAAACAGCGCCAGGGCCCGATTGAGCGCCACGTAGTGCCACTCGGTCGCGTCGACGAGCACACCGTCGAGATCGAAAAGCACGCAGGAAATGCGCGTCATCGTCCTGCTCCCGTTGCAACTGGATACTTGTCGCCGATCACGCTTGGCATCTTCACGACGACGGTGGTCGTTGTTTCGAGCGCCTGAAAGTCGGTGCCTTCGCCGGGCTCGAGCAGGATGATGTCTCCGGCCGAAAACGTTCGTCCGTTCATCGACACGCGACCGGCGGCAATGAGCGTCACCTCAGTGGCAATTCGGTGCACGTGCGCGGCTTCCACCGTGCCAGCTTCGTAATGCTTGCAGGCGACTTCACACGCGGTCGTCTTGAGACACGACGGTTCGAAGTTGCCGACGATCCAGCCACCGACCATTTCGTTGAGTGAACGGACGATCATGCGGCGGCCTCTGGCGCGACCGCTCTCGAGACACGCGCAAGGGCTGCGGGGTAATCCGTGCAGATGCCATCGACACCCCAGCGGATGAATTCGAGCCATCGACGCCGGCAGTCGGCAGCGGACTTGCCGTGGAGATCCGGAGAAACCGCGAACACCGCTCGACCGGCCTCTCTCAGGCGGCGGATGTCCGTTTGCGTGAAGCACGGTCCGTCGAACTCGTCGAGCCAGATCACTGAGGCCACGTCAATGGCAAGCGCCTGATCGATCGATTCACCGCGATCGCTGATGCGCGCGGCGATCCGGATCGTCGGATGTAGATTCCTGAACGTCCGGGCAGTGTGCCCGGCCTCTCGCTCGAGCAGTTCCATGTCGAACAGGAACGTCTGGCTCGCAACGTCTTCGTGATCGAGCAGTTCGACGAGCGCTTCTTCGTCGCCCAGCTCTTTGATATTCAGCGCGACCGTCGCGTCGCGATAGGCTCGGAACAGCGCGAAGAAATCCTCAGCCGGCGTTTCGTGCGCGGATGGCATCGCATCGTGCGAGATGTAGAAGCGGCCGTCAGCATCGCGGCGGATGTCGGTCTCGACACCCCACCC
>CAZKID010000650.1:0-2315 GCA_964552405.1 uncultured Thermoanaerobaculia bacterium | reverse complement strand
TGACGCGCGAAGTCATCTCAGTGCAGACGGACACACCGCAGGACGAGGTCGCGCGGCTCGTCTCGAAGTACGGATTCAGCGCGCTGCCTGTGGTCGATGCCGCAAATCACATCGCCGGCATCATCACTGTCGACGACGTCGTCGATCTGCTCGTCGCGCGCGACACCGAGTCGGCACTGCGCATGGGCGGCATCGCGACCGAGGATGAACCGTGGAATCGCGGAGTGCTGAACTACTTCGGAACATCGATCGTGCGCGTCGTTCGCATGCGCGTCGGATGGCTATTGCTGCTGTTCGTTGCGGAGACGCTGACGGGCAGCGTGTTGCGCTATTTCGAAGCGGAGCTGGCGAAGGTCGTCGCCCTTTCGTTCTTCATTCCGCTGATCATCGGCACAGGCGGCAACGCCGGCAGCCAGACCGTGTCGACGATCATCCGCGCCCTCGCGCTCGGACAGATCAAACTGCGCGACGGCTGGAAAGTTCTGCTGCGCGAGACGAGCTCCGGCTTCCTTCTCGGATTTTTGCTCTGTGTGTTTGCCGTGCTGCGCACGCTGTTATGGCGCAGCGGTCCGCAACTCGCGCTCGTCGTGGGGCTGACGATTCTGAGCGTGTGTGCGTGGGCCAACATCATCGGCTCCGTCGTGCCACTGCTCGCGCAACGATTCAAGATCGACCCGACCGTGGTGTCGGCGCCACTGATCACGACACTGGTCGACGCGACAGGACTCGCGATCTATCTATTGATCGCAAAAGCCGTGCTTCACCTGTAAGAAGTTCCCTTCTCCCCCGGCTTTCAGTGGGTAATCTGCCAATGATTGAGCAAGCTCAGATCTCCGTCATCCCGAGCGTAGTCGAGGGACCCGGGTGGGCGGGAGGCGCGCGACATGAGTTCCGTACCACACGCCCGCCCGGATCCCTCGACTTCGCTCGGGATGACGGAGGCTGAATAGTCGCAAGCCCGGGCTAGTGGGATTTACGCGTGGCGAATTGCGTCGATGGCCTCGCCCGCAACCGGCGCCGCGAGCACCTTCCCCAGCAGTGCGCGATCGCGAAACGTGCGGGCGGCTTCGGAGAGAAATCGGAGATGCTCCGCAGGCGCTTCCTGCGGAGTCACAAACGCGATCATGAACTGCACGTCGCCATCGGGATAAATGCGCTTTCGATTCACGCCGAGCGAGGCGATGATCTCCGGAACTCCCGTAACGCGCGCATGCGGTAATGCGAGCTCACCGGCGCACGTCGATCCGCTGCGCTCGCGCGTCAGCACGGCGTCGATGGCGCACCGCACGCGATCACCGTCCACACCACGCGCCTGCAGCGCAGGTTCGAGCAGCCCGCGCACTGCCTCTTCGAACGAATCGGCCTCGTAATCGACACGAACGACGCCACGATCGAGAATCGAAGCAAGATGCTCGGCCGCGGCGCTCATCACCCGAACGTTAGCACGGGGGATGGAAACCGGTTTCTGGTTTCTGGTTTCCCCATGTTATCGTCCGCGCCCGGTCAGCCGGATTTCCCGTGACAATTGCATAAGGAGTGACCCCATGCGCAGATTCTCTTCTGCCGCGGTTGTTTTTCTCTGTCTTTTCGCGAGCCCCTGCTTCGCCGGCACGATGGCGAAGGTGCTCGAAGTCATCAACGGCAACTCCATGCGAGTCGAAGTGCGCGGGAAGGAGCTTCGCGTCCGTCTCATCGGCGTTGCGACACCCGATCCCAAAGATGATGCCCGCCCGCTCCTCAAACAGCTCGGTGTCGAGGCCACTGCGTTCCTGACCGAGTACACGAGGTCCGGCTGGGTCTACCTCGAGTTCCTCACACCGCAGCCAATTCCCGGCGACGATGGATTCGTCGAGGCCGCGGTGTATGGCGGGCACGACTCCGCCTTCATCAATGAAAAGCTGGTCGCCGAAGGATTCGGTGTCGTGAATCGCAAAGCCCGGAATTCGTTTCGCGATCAACTGCTGGAAGCGGAGAAGATCGCGAAGTCGAGCAGCCGCGGCATCTGGGGCTCGTTCTTTTCCGGCAGCGGAAAGGACGTTGCGAACGGAAAGTCGCATCAGGGAAAGTACATCGGCGATGTCGCGCCCTTCTCGTATTCCTCCGCTCAGGACGTCACCTCCTGGATCATGAGCTACGAATGAAGGTCTAAGATGAGCGCGAGATGACCGAGGAACGACGCGCTGCACCACGGATGTCGCTGCCGGCTGGTGTCGAAGCGACGATCGGCGGTGTCCATGTTCAATTGGTCAACCTCAGTACCATCGGCGCGCCCCTCGAACATCACCCGGAAGCGCTCGTGACGGCGATCGGAAAAC
>CAZKID010000649.1:0-2331 GCA_964552405.1 uncultured Thermoanaerobaculia bacterium | reverse complement strand
ATCCGCCCTTCGGGCACCTTCTCCCCCGTGCGCGGGGGAGAAGGGACTATCTCAAGCTCGGACGAGGGTGGTGGTTCTACCGCGAGCCCTCGTCTCCGCGCGACCGCGAGCCCCTCCGCTCTCCGATCCACCGTTCGATTCGCGCATCGAGCACATCCAGCGGCGTCGAGCCGGCCGACAACACCTCGTCGTGAAATGCGCGGAGATCGAACTTCGGGCCTAACTCGCGCTCCGCTTTCTCGCGCAGCTTGAGAATCTCCAGCTGGCCGATCTTGTAGCCGAGCGCCTGGCCGGGGATGGCGATGTAGCGATCGATCTCGCTTTGCACCTGAACATCCGGCGCGTCGGTGTGCGCGTGCATGTAGTCGACGGCCTGCTGCCGCGTCCAATGCTTCGCGTGCATGCCGGTGTCGACGACGAGCCGCACGGCGCGGAAGATGTCACTCTGCAACCGTCCATAGTCAGAGTACGGATCCTTGTATAACCCGACTTCTTTGCCGAGGCGTTCGGCGTAGAGCGCCCAGCCCTCGCCGAATGCGACGAAGAAACCCTGTTGCCGCAACGGCGGCAGCGACGGCAGCTCCTGTGCGATCGCGTTCTGCAGATGATGTCCCGGCACGCCCTCGTGATACGCGACCGCCTCCATCGTGTTCGTCTTCCGCTCTTCGGGCTTGTACGTCACGACCACGACATAGCCGGGGCGCGAGCCGTCGCGCGTACCGCGTCGATATTGCGTCGCCGCCGTCTTCTCGCGGAACGGCTCGGTCGCTTTCACTTCGACCTTCTGCTGCGGCAGACGGCCGAAGAGCAGCGGCAGCTTCTCGTACATCGCGGCGATCGACGTGCGATAGATGTCGAGGATCTGCTCGCGTGACTTCGCGTGCAGCTCGGGGTTCTTATCGATCGATTCATTCAGCGCCGCAAGTGAGTCGAAACCGAGCTTCTTCGCGATCGCGCGCATCTCTTCTTCATCGCGTGCCACTTCGCGGAGGCCGATCTGATGGATCTCCTCCGCGGTGAGGTTCGTCGTCGTATTGCGATGGATCGCGCTCGCATAGCGCCGCGTGCCGTTCGGCAATGCCCACATGCCGATGTTCTCGCGGCCGTGCGGGAGGTACTCATCGTGCGTGAACTTCGCGAGCCTGGCGTAGGCCGGCAGGACCTCGTCGCGAATCGCGGCGAGGAGCTGCTCGCGCAACTCTGCCTGACGCGCGGCAGGAATCGACGCCGGCATCTTCGCCAGCGGCTCGGCGAACGGCGACTGCTCCGGGGCGTTCTCTCCGAGCGCCGCGATCTGCGCCTCCATCTTCTCGATCAGCAGCTTCGGGATGACGAGTTTGTCGCGCATTCCGGCGCGCATCAGCGCAGCCGTCTCATCGAGTACGCGCGGGACCTGGTGCATGCGCGCAATCCAGTTCACATAATCCTGCTCGTTCGCGAACGGAGCCTGCGACGAGAGTTGCGGCAGATCGAGATAGATCCCGCGAAACTGCGAGACCGGCATCTCGTGGTCGCGGAGGCGATACTCCTCGAGGCCATCGCGCAATTGCTGGACGACGACGGTCCTGGTGATCGCCTCCTGCTCATCGAATCCCTTCGTATCGATCGCCTCGGCCCGCGCCAGAAACGCTCGGTCCTGCTTCGCATTCGCGTCGATGGCGGCGAGCGAGCGAACGGTGAGCTGGTCGTTGTAGCGGCGATCGCCAACCGAGGTTGCGAGCTCCGGCGAGCGTTGGAGCCGGGCCTCCCAGATCTCGCCGGCGAGATCCGCGAGCTTCCTGCGGCGCGCGTCGAGCTCGGAGGCGGATTGCGCGAGAGATGTCAGCGTGGGAAAGAGGAGCGCGATCGCAAGAATCTTTCGGATCATGGAACGTGCATTATGCTGCGGGCTCGATTATGCGAGCAGTTCAGATCATCACGACGGGCGGCACGATCGGCAGCCGCGTCGATCCGAAGACAGGCGGCGCGGTCCCGGCGGTCACGGCGACGGAGCTCGTCGACATGACGCCGTCACTTCGTCAATACGCGGACGAGATCCGTGCGGCCGACTTCGGACTGCTGCAGAGCTGGAACATCGGGCCCGACGTGATGCTGCGGATCGCGGCGATGGTGCGCGAAGTGTTGCGCGACGTCGACATCGCGGGCGTGGTCGTCACGCACGGCACCGACACGATGGAAGAGACGGGTTTCGCACTCGACCTGCTGATCGATTCGGAGAAGCCGGTCGTCCTCACCGGTGCGATGCGCAACGCGAGCGATCCGGGGTTCGATGGTCCGCCGCGCCTACCCAGCGCCGATCCCGCCCGCAACACCGAAGACCCACGCGGCCTC
>CAZKID010000648.1:0-2342 GCA_964552405.1 uncultured Thermoanaerobaculia bacterium | reverse complement strand
GGGGAACGTCAACCGCAATCGCAGTGACGAGTGGGAACGTTGCCCCCATGAATGTTGCCGGAAGCGCGAGCAGTAAGAAGAGGAATAGGAACACAGACGCAGGATTCGACCGGCCTGCGTGGAAAAGCGCTTGCTGCCATGGCGCCGGGAGGTAGAACGCGAGGAACGAAAAGACGCCGATTGCAAGCTGTGTGAATCCCAGCGCCGCGAACGGCCAGCGGATCTTCTTCAGCAGCGTTCCTGCGACAGCGCTTCCGATCCCGAGCCAGAAGATGAAGATGGAAATGACGGCGGTGTAAAGATAGATGGTTTCCCGAAAATAGAGAACGAGATCGCGCAGAAACAACATCTCGTAGGCAATGCCCGTGAATCCCGAGGTTGTGAAACAGGCGATCGTCGCGCGGACGATCCATCGCGAACGGAGTGGCTCGGCCTCGCGAGTGATTGCCGATTCTTCTTCGCGAAGCACGACGGCTGCTGGTTGCGTGCTCGCCGACATAGACCAGGTGGAGATTCCGGCGGCAAGACTGAGAAGGCCGGCAACGAATCCCGCGTTCTGCGCGCCGAACCGGTCGAGAAGAACGAAGCCGCAAAGCAGGCCGCCCGCCGCGGCACCCACTGTGTTGAGCGCATTCAGCAAACCGGCACGCTGCCCGATCGACTCGCCGCGAAGCATTCCCCCTTGCAGAAGAAGCGGCACCGTTCCGCCCATGAAGATCGTTGGAAGCGTCAGGATCAGGAACGCCAGGGCGATTCGTATGACCGCCGTGACCGCCACGCTTTCGGCGATGCGCGGATAGATCGCAGCATAGAGCGATTCCCCTCCGCGGATCAGGATGGGGAAGAGGAAGGCGTAGACACCGACACCGAACTGCAGAATGCCGAACACGCGCAGAGGATTCGACTGTCGCGCAGAGAGAGCTCCGAAGTACCAGTTTCCGATCGCCAGACCGCCGAGAAACACGGCGACCACGGCACTGGCTGCCGGAGCCGTCGAACCAAATACGAAACTGAACCGATGGATCCAGACAGTCTCACAAACCAGGGAAGAGGCGCCGGCCACGAATGAGAGCGCGAGCAACAGCCGCACGGACTTCAACGTCAACTGCATTGCACCGATTTTCGCACGCGCACTCTATTGGCAACGTTCCGCGTTATATCCTGCCCTTCGCCAATGACCTCCGGAGTCCCTCTGTCGATCGCGCCGCGTGAGGATCAGTTGTGGCCCACACTCACGGCCGCTCAGATCGCTCGCGTCGCGAAGCACGGGCGGCTCCGCTCGCTGCAAGCTGGCGAGGTCATCCTCGAAGCGGGACAGCAGGAAACGCCGCTCTTCGTTCTGACGGAGGGTGAGCTCGTCGTCGTGCGCCCTACGTGCGACGGCGAAGAGATCATCACGACCTACCACCAGGGCTCGTTCACGGGCGAGCTCAACATGCTGGCGGGACGCCGTCCCATCGCGACCATTCGCGCGACGGCGAAGAGCGAAGTGATCGAAGTGCCGCGTGACGAGCTGCTCGCGCTCGTGCAGACCGACGCGGAGCTGAGCGAGATTCTGATGCGCGCGTTCATTCTGCGGCGACTGGAACTCATCGCGAGCGAGGCCGGCGGCGTGGTCGTCCTCGGATCGACTCACAGCGGCAACACGCTGCGGGCTCGAGAGTTTCTGCTCCGTAACGGCCAGCCGTTCCACTACATCGATCTCGATCGCGACACCGACGCACAGGAAACGCTGGATCGGTTTCACGTCTCGGTTGCCGACGTTCCCGTGGTGATCTGCGGAAGCGACTCGGTGCTGCGTAATCCGACCAACGCCCAGATTGCGGATTGTCTCGGGCTCAACGAAACGATCGATGAGAATCAGGTGCATGACGTCGTGATCGTCGGCGCCGGGCCCGCCGGTCTGGCCGCCGCGGTATACGGCGCGTCCGAAGGGCTCGCGGTGCTGGTGCTGGAGGCCAGCATGCCAGGCGGTCAGGCAGGATCGAGTTCGCGGATCGAGAACTATCTCGGTTTCCCCACAGGTATCTCAGGTCTGGACCTTACGGGCCGGGCGTACGCCCAGGCGCTCAAGTTCGGAGCGCATGTGATGGTGGCCAAGGGTGCCGCGCGTCTTGGCTGCGACGGTCATCGCTATTCCATCGCGATGGACGACGGGCGCACGGTCCGGGCGCGGACGATCGTCATCGCGAGCGGCGCGGAATACAGGAAGCCGGCCCTTCACAATCTGACGTCGTTCGAAGGCGCCGGCATTTACTACGGCGCGACGCCTATGGAGGCGCAGTTGTGCGCCGGCGAAGAAGTGATCGTGGTCGGCGGTGGAAATTCGGCCGGTCAAGCCG
>CAZKID010000647.1:0-2342 GCA_964552405.1 uncultured Thermoanaerobaculia bacterium | reverse complement strand
ATCGAGGGCGGACTGATCGAGTTCGAAGAAGCCGAGAAGCTCGGCATCATCAACAAGCTCTGGCCGGCCGAGGGCTGGTGGGAGCGCGTGATGGAATACGCGTGGAGCTTCTGCCCGCCGAACAAGGCGTCGAAAGCGGTTGGACGTATCAAGCGTTCGGTGCAGAGCGGCTGGGAAGTGCCGTTCGAATCCGCGCTGGCGATCGAGCGCGAGCTGCAGCAGCAGCTCTTCCAGAGCGAAGATGCGAAGGAAGGCCTCGGCGCGTACAATCAGAAGCGCAAGCCTGCATTCGCCGGCAAGTGATGTAGACTACGAGCAACGACATCGAACAACGGACGGCGCAGCCTCGGCTGCGCCTTTTGTTTTTCAGGAGCTGTGTCATGGCGAATCGAAGCGTGGTCGTGCTGCTGACCCTCTCGTGCGCGTTGCCGCTGCTGGCTCAGGCGACGACTGCTCCTGTCGCGCAGATCGTGCCCGAGCATCCGCGCGATGCGAACACCGTGACGATCATTTGGTCGCAGAAGGTGGCGCCGGCGATGAAGTTCGACGCGCCCGTCGCTCCGTATCAGGCATGGTGGAGCAATTATCCCGGGTACATGACGTACGGCACGCCCCACAACGTCACGATTCGCCAGACGGCGAGGCCCGACGCGACCGGCGAGGCGGAGCATCACGACTCCGTACCGATCTACGTCGAGGCGGGGACCTACTCGGTCACACTCGAGCTCACCGTGCTGAACGAAGGAGGGCCGGCGACGATCAGGTATCCGCTCGCCGAGTTCGTAGTGCCTTCGTCGTGTTATCCGGCTGTGAGCGCGTTCACGACCTATTCGCCGGGAACGCGCACGTATCAGCTGCACTTCGACACACTCCTCGCCTCGAACGAAGCGTACTACGCACGAGGAACAGCGACCGTCGAGGGTAATCACATCACGGTACGGCAGCCGATGATTTCCGGGGATGCGGCGCCGCAATTCTGGCGCTGTGTCGATACGATGATCGACGTTGGTGCGCTCGCGCCTGGCTTCTATCGTCTAACCTGGATCGACTCGTTGACGTACGCTCTTGGACCTCCGGGAGTGTTCGAGTCGATTCATGAGGCGACGATCGAGGTCGGCGTGCCACGGAGGCGCACAGTGAGATGAGAAGCCTGTTTTTCGCGATTTCACTGCTCGCTTTGCGGGCCACGGCGCAGACGATCGAGCCGCCGGTGGTGGAATTCAATCCTCTCCATCCAGTCGATGGCGGAGCCGTGGAAGTCCGCTGGTCACAGAGAATCACACCTTCCGCGCGATTCGGGACAGCGACCGTCGAGCCGTATGCGTTTTTCGGAAGCTGGTTGTATGGTCAACCTCACACGATCACCATTCTGCAAACCGCGGCTCTGGACGGCACCAGTCCCGAGTCAATCGATCACGAAGTGCTGAACCTGCCCTTGCAGGCAGGTTCGTACGACCTCGTGCTGCAGCTGACAGTTAGTTCGAAAGGCAGTTCGAGCACATCGCAGTTTCGGATGGGAAGCCTCGTGGTGCCGCCCCTTTGCTCATCGGAAGCGGCTGCGTCCGCGACGTACTCGCCGGACAAGCGCGGATACGAGCTCCATTTCGAAGACCTTCTCACGAATGCGTATCCGTCGGGCCGGCCGATGCTCATGTCCATCGCCGGCGATCAGGTCACGATTCAACAGCCAGCGACAGTTCCCGGCATCCCGGTTCAGCATCCTTCCTGCGTTTCGGAAACGGTTGATCTCGGTCCGCTCGCGCCGGGGACCTACCACCTCAGTTGGGTCTATGACATGACTCTCTTGCCGAAGACCTCTCTTGGGCTTTACCCATTCACGCGTCAGGTGACGTTCGAGGTGGTGCCGCCGCGCCGTCGTACTTCGCGGCGGTGATACTCTACGCGGACCGGAGGTCCACCCCGATGCGTTATCGCAAACTGCACAACACCGACCTGCAACTCTCCGAGCTCGGCTTCGGCACATGGACCGTGTCGACGGGCTGGTGGGGAGACTACAGCGACGCGGACGCGCAGCGGATCATCCGCCGCGCTCTCGACTACGGCATCAACTACATCGACACGGCCGATGCTTACGGCAATGGCCGCGGTGAGACGATCCTCGCGCCGATCCTGAAGGATCATCCCGAACTGATCGTCGGCACGAAGTTCGGCTACGACTTCTACAACAACCCCGAGCGTCCGCGCGGACAGCGCGAGCTGCCGCAGGACATGTCGCCGAAGTTCATCCGCTTCGCATGCGAGCAGTCGATGAAGCGGATGGGCGTCGATCACATCGCGATCTATCAGCCGCACAACCCCCGCGTCACGGTGTTGATGCAGGA
>CAZKID010000646.1:0-2352 GCA_964552405.1 uncultured Thermoanaerobaculia bacterium | reverse complement strand
CCATCGTGCGAAGCAAATCGTCGCGCAGAATGTCGATTGCGCGAGTGACGCCTGGTTCGCCGGCCGCGGCGAGACCGTAGGTGTAGGCACGACCGATCAGAACGGCGCGCGCGCCGAGGCCGATCGCTTTCACGATGTCGCTGCCACGGCGGATTCCACCGTCCATCAGAACTTCCACACGATCGCCCACCGCGGCGGCGACCTCGGGCAGGACGCGAATCGTTGCGGCTACGCCATCGAGCTGGCGTCCTCCGTGATTCGAGACGACGATCGCTTGTGCGCCCTCGTCCACCGCCCGTCGACCATCGTCGGCGGTGTGCACGCCCTTCACGACAATCGGTCCTTTCCAGACGTCGTGGATCCATTTGAAATCGGCCCACGACACCACCGACTGTGCGAGGGCGGCGCCCACGTCGGCGTACGGCATCGCACGTTTGTCGGCCAGCATGACGTTGGGAAAGTTCATCAGGCCACCGTCGCTGAGAAAGCCGGCGACCCACCCGGGTCTGATGACGAACTGCGGAAGAAACGGAAGCATCGGGCCGAGCCGTCCATCAACGAGCGCTTTCATTCCGTTGCGCAGGTCGCGCTCCCGCATTCCTGCGACGGGTGTGTCAATCGTGACGACGAGGGCGGAGTAGCCGGCCGTTCGTGCCCGTTCGATAGCAGCCGACGCCACGTCGCGTCCCCCGACGAGATACAGCTGGTACCACGCCGGTCCTTGTGTTGCCGCCTTGACGTCTTCAAGCCTCGTTCCTGAGAGCGTCGACAACGTGTACACGGTTCCCGCTGCTCCTGCTGCCCGAGCAGCGTGCTCTTCGGCATGCGGGTAGAACAGTCGGCTGCTGCCGATTGGCGCCAGGATGAACGGGAGGGCGAGCGGCGTGCCGAGAACCGTCGCCTTGATGTCGACGCCCGGGATTGCGACTGCAGATCTCGGGCGCAGCGCAATGCGATCGAAGGCGCGACAGTTTTCGCTGAGCGTCCGCTCAGCCTCCGCACCGCCATCGATGTAATCGAAGACGACACGAGGAAGCCGACGCCTCGCGGCCTGCCGGAGATCTTCAATGCAGACCACGCGATGCGAAGCGAGCACGGGAGACATGGATCAGTAAATTAGCCGCTGAGCACGCAGAGCTCGCAGAGCCAAATATTTCTCCGCGTTCTCTGCGCACTCCGCGGCCAATTTTAGTGGACTGAACCCAGTTCGTTGGCGGCGCACGACTGACAGGTGTCTTCTCCGTGCTGCCATTCGGGCGGGTTGGTGCGGCCGCAGAAGCGGCAGGTGCGATAGCGGGAAAGCCGCATTTCCCGGGCGCCCTTGATCAACTGGCCGATCACGGTCATCAGAATCGACTCGGGCAGGCGGCGCCAGTTGACGATGCCGACGCGGCGCGCATGGACGACTGGCCTGAACGGCGTTTCCCAGCGGACGCCGTACTCTTCGATGATCACGGACGTGTGGGTGAGGCGCGCGATCACTTCGCCCGGATTTCCACCGGTCATGATCAGCAGCCCATCGTGATCTTCCTGCTCGATGGGCGTGGGAAGATGCGTCGAGAGATAGGCAATCAGCTGTTCGTAGCGTTCGGAAGCGTCCATTGTGTCAGACCCGGGCTTTCTCGATCTTCGCGTCGCGCTCCGACGTCAGGCGTTCGCGATCGCGCCTGTACTCGCCTTCGCGCGCTGCGCGCTCTGCGGGGTCAATCATCGTCTTGAGTTTTCCCTGATGCAGGACCTCGAGCTCGGCGAGCTTCGCTTGATAGAAGTTCCGGATCTCTCCGATCGCGGCTTTCTGCTCGTCGGTGAGCGGCTTGTGCTCGATGCCCGCTTCGGCATCGCGGCTCTTGAGACGCTCCATTGCGATCTCGAACGCGGTCTTTGGCGCGCCTTCGGCCATCCCCCCTATCTTATCCCGCGGAAGAACTCGCGCACGTCGTTCACGAGGAGATCCGGTTGTTCAAGGGCGGCGAAATGACCGCCTCGCGGCATCTCCGTCCAACGCACCAGGTTGTAGCGCGCCTCGACCCACTTTCGTGGCGGGACAGTAATCTCTTTCGGAAAGAGCGCGCACGCGGTCGGAACGGTCACTTTCCCGGGATTGCCCGTTGCGACGCGGTTTTCGTAGTAGATGCGCGTCGACGACGTGCCTGTCTGGGTGACCCAGTAGAGCGTGATGTTCGTAAGGAGTTCGTCTTTCGTGAACCGGCTCTCGACGTTGCCGTCGCAGTCGCACCAGGCGTGGAACTTCTCGACGATCCATGCTGCGAGCCCGGCTGGAGAGTCGTCGAGCGAGAAGCCGAGCGTCTGCGGCTTGGTGCCCTGAATCTGCTGGTAGGCGCGCTCGTTCTC
>CAZKID010000645.1:0-2355 GCA_964552405.1 uncultured Thermoanaerobaculia bacterium | reverse complement strand
CGAGCGCCTCTTGATAGACGGCGGCGTCATAGTCCGGGCCCAGGCCGTGGTAAACACGGGATAGGTAAGAAGGGCGATGGAGATGGGCGCGATCAGCAGCACTTTCTGCAAGACCGTTGCGGCACCGACCAGACCGAGGTCGGCATGCCGAAGGTGCTCAACGATGAACACCGACAAGCGGGAGTAGATGACCGCCAGGACCGCCTGAACGCTGAATGGTGTCAGCGTCACCAACGTAGCGATTGCATGAGTTCGTGCAAATCGAAACAGGTGCAGCCGGCCTCTCATCAACAGCAGCGTCTCGACCGCCTTCCCCACGATATGAGCCAGCACGAGCGCATGAGGTCCCAGCGCTGCCTGCAGCGTGATCCATGCGAGCGTGGCGAAGGTCGCCAGTCCGGCTGCCACTGCCGTTCCGATCCCGCCGAACTCTCTCCGCACGATGCGATCGCTGATGCCATTGACGCTGAAGATCGACAGCGGATACAGCATCGCCAACTCGAGCGCGAACCGCACGGTGTCAGTCGATAGATGACCGACGACTTGAAGCAGGAGGGTCAGGATCAGGAACAACGTGGCGATGATCAGTCGTACGGTATTGGTCGTAGCGACTGCGTTTCCTTTGCCCTCGCGAAGGAGCACGAGGGCCAACTCTCGGGGCAGCCAGCGCGTGCATCCGCAGTCGACCACCATCAACCCCACGGCAGCAAACGCGCTCGCCCATGTGTAGGCGCCGAGAAGCGGCAAGCCCCATCGATGACCGATGAAGAGACCGAGGAGGAGCGGCATCCCGCCGTTCAATCCGCGGAACACCACGAGCGGAACGACATTCACCAGGCCGGCCAGCCGGCTGCCCCACCTCTGCAACGCACTCACGGTTTCGCTCTCGAGGCCGCGAGCCGCAGTGCCCCGGCCAGCGTGCACGCGACCTCGTCGATGTCGTAGTGCTCGACCATATGTCTCCGGCCCGCGGCGGACATTCGCACGCGCGCATCTTCATCGCGAAGAAGATGCTCGAGTGTCACGCGCCACTCTTCCGGTGTCGCCGCGAGATAGTGCGTCACACCCGGCTCACCGATCTCTGCGACCACGCCGACCGGACTGGCGACGTACGGAACACCGCACGCCAGATATTCAACGGCCTTGAGACCCGACTTCGCTCCGGCCCAAATGTCATCGGGCAGAGGATAGAGTCCCACGTCCAGCATCTGAAAATCCTGCACCTCGCGATCTCCCCGCCAGCTCATGAGCTCGACCTCGATGCCGCGCAGATGAAGGTGGTCCTGACCCGAACCGATGATCCGCAGCCGGAACGGAACCGATTCCGCCACCGTCTCCAGCACCGGAAGAATCGTGCGAAAGTAGTCCCATGTGCCATGCGTTCCGATCCAGCCGGCGACAGGAAGGCCATTGCGCGGCTCCCGCTGTTGCGGCCGCGGCTTGAACACGTCGGCGTCGACGATGGCGGGGATCACGAGCGCGTGCGCTCCAGCAGCACGGACATAGGTCGCAATCGTCTCATTCCCGCAGATCACGGAGTGTGCATGACGTATGAGCCAGTCTGTCTTGCCTCTGAATTTCAACAGCCCGGCGAGCCATCCATACACGGGGCTGCGCAGGGTAATCCAGGTGGCGTCATCGAGATCGAGGACGAACGGAACTCCTGCGCGCACAGCCAGCCATTCGATGATGGGAGGGCCGAAGAGCATGGCCTCACGCTGCACGAGCAGCACGTCGGCTCTCAGAATTCGAGGCACTTGTGCGAGCCTGCGCAAGAGCGCGAGCAACAGGCGCATTGCCGTCAGAAAGGCCTTCCGGCGATTGTATAGACCGGCGAATGCCTCCTCCGAAAGAAAGGGCAGCAGGGTGAGGTCGATGTCATGCGATCGAAGACGTTCGACGAATTGAACGACGCGGAAACGGGTCGCGGCAGCTGTCACCGGAAACGTGGTCAGCGCGACAGCCCGCAGCCGCTCCGCACGTTTCGCGCGGCAAATGCCAGAACCATGCAACTGGATCACATCCCTCCCGATGTTCTGATTTTTCGCTCCCACGGCGCCGCGCAGGCGTATCTTGGTGGAACCCATTATCTGTTTAAGGGAGGTTTTGACCGTGCGTCAGTCACTGGTCTCACAGAGGTATCCGAGCGCTCCCGACAATCGGGCGGTGCTGGCGCTTCTTCAGGACCGCAGCGTCGTTACGCTCGAATTGGGTTGCGGGGAGAGGAAGCGCTATCCAGGCTCGATCGGAATCGACGCCATCGACGGGAACAGTGTCGACATCGTTGGTGATGCCACGGAAACCCTGCGCATGTTTCCCACTGCTGCAGCGGACTTCGTTACCTCCTGCCATTTT
>CAZKID010000644.1:0-2364 GCA_964552405.1 uncultured Thermoanaerobaculia bacterium | reverse complement strand
CCTCCCCCTAAAGGGGGGGGTGTTGGGGCACTCACCTGCCCCGCCTCGTGCCCCGGGGCACTCAACCGGGGCACTTTTTGGTTATTCAATGTTTTCATTCAGCATCCTTGTACGGCATGAAGGAACTCTGTGATGCATTGAAATTGGGTGGCGGAGCGAGTCTCCAGAGCCGTCCATCGTGAACGAGCTCGCCCTTCTGCCGAAGCACATTGATTTTGTTGCGGAGGGTCTTCTCGTTGACCTCGAGCGCGTCCGCAACATCCTTTGTCGACGCCCCATCGGGGAACTGGCCACCTCGGAAAGCAGCCATGATCCGCTTGGCGACAGGCAGCGCCTTCTCGACACCCTCTAACCGCTCGTCCGTGTAGCCGATCTGATCGAAGATGGCGAGGCCTCCTCCGATGTTCAGCGAGTACGTGACGGGATCGGCAAGCGGGCCGAAGTTGGATTTCTTGTGCTGTAGAACGGAACCACCTGACTCACTGCTGGCGATCTGGAGAGCGCTCCTCGAGAACATCATCTTCGCCACGCTGCCGATCGCCGTCGCCGTGAGCGTCATATCTGCGCCCTTCGCCGCGTGATCGATGACGAGCACCGTGCCGAGCTCGGAGAGAACGTGGAACCGGCTCGTGACGTCGTCGAGACTGTTCGTGTCCTCGCCTGGCAGGCACGCTGTGAAGCTGTCGATGATGGTGAGTACAGGTTTCTCCGATCGAATGAACGAGACGATTTCCTTACGCGTAGAAGCGTCCATGAGTGAACGGCTGACATGCCGGTACGTGAGCCCTCGTGGTATCCGATCGAGGCGCAGCCCGCGGGCAAGCATGTAGCCTCGACGCAGCCACGAGTCGCAGTCGAGCTCACCATCCAGGAAGAGGACAGCGCCCTTAGCGACGTCGTGATCGAATACTTTCAGACCCAGTGCGACGCACATAGCCATGTACTGACTCAGGAACGATTTCGAGGATCCGCCGTGTGCGAAAAGCGTGGTGACGAATCCTTCTGGAATCCATCCATCGATGATCCATCGTTGCGGCTCAGGTTCCTCACAATCAGCGACGGTGATGAATCGGTCCTCGAGCACGGACGCCACGGGCGAGAGGAGCTCGCGAAGCTCCTGTGCACTGTGACCGCTCGCCAACCAGTCCGAGACGTCGCCTTTCGCCGGCAACCCGGGGAGCTCGATGGTCCTGATGGATGAAGCAACGCCGGCGAGAGATTTCGCGACGACAGTCGCGTGCTCACGTCCAGCGTCATCGTTGTCAGGAAGAATGACGACGTGGCGGCCCGTGAGATAGGACGAATGTGAACGCTTCCATTTCCCTGCACCTCCGGAGTTGCATGTTGCGATGAAGCCGAGCGCGTGAAGGTTGTCGACATCCTTTTCACCCTCGACGATGAACACAGGTTCGTTGAGATCGGCGCCGAGGACCTCTGGCAACCGGTATGGCAATGACTCGACGCCTTTGAGGTTCCAGATCCATCCACCGTGTCCATCTGGCCGGCGCTGACGAAAGTCTTTCGGGATACGACGCTCGACGACGTAGACGAGCTTTCCGTTCTCGTCGCGGTACTCGTACTCGGCCGCGATCGCCGGCGAGGAGCTGCTCGAGCTGCTCGGCGCGGATTCGTAGAAGAGATCGCGCATCGAGATGCCGATCGCGGCGACGACATCATCAGTGCGACAGCCGGCGTGGCAATTGAGGATGACACCTGTGTCACCGTCCGCAACAGAGAGAGAATGCCGGCGATCGTCGTGAGAAGGGCAAAGCGCAAGGAATCCATCGCCGGCGCGACGGACCTTGTTGAGCTTCCCGAGAACCGCTTGCAGCACATCGGAGCCTGACAATCTCCCTCTCCCATTTCGCGTGATCTACTGCGCTGCAAGAGCAACAGGAAACTCGTCATACGTTCGACCATCGAGAAGACGACCAGCGTTCTTCTTTCCGACGCGGTACATCGCCGCCCAGCGATCTTCGGATGACGCACCTGAAGGAAACGAGTCGCGAGACATGTCCTTCGTCACACGACCCCTGTAATCGACAGCGACGCTCGGCGACGACGAGAGCACCATCGGCGCGTATTCGCCCCACTGTTTGAAGAAGAAGGGGACGCCCGCGGCCGTGCATTGATCGCGCAGCTCATACGGCCATTCAGGATGCATTGGACGCGCGCCGAGGCCGCTCTCACCACCGACGATCACCCAATGGATGCCGTGAAGAGCCACCTTCCCGAGCTGTAAAACCGCGCCGGATCGCCTCGTTACGTTAGAAAATTCGATGGGACCGAGCAGTGGCTCGACCGATAGGAACCGAACGGCCGCCGCGATCTGCAAGAGGATCGGAATGCGTGTGTCTGCCGCTT
>CAZKID010000643.1:0-2368 GCA_964552405.1 uncultured Thermoanaerobaculia bacterium | reverse complement strand
GGGGGGTGGGTGTTGGGGTGCTGGGCGTTTGCGGGGCCGGGATCTCTGTTGGCGCGGCGTCGTGTTAGGGCGCCCCGCCGCCCCAGCACCCAGCATCCCAGCATCCCAGGACCCCAGCACCCAAGCACCCCAGAGCCCTCCGGGTTTAACCTCGTCCGCACATGCAAGACGGCTCTCGGTGTCCCCAGTGCGGCGGCAGCGTCCAGTTAGAGGAAGAGGACTCGTTCGTCCATTGCCCGTTCTGCGGGTCGCTGCTTCATCTCGGCGACGCGGCGAGCCGCGATCTTCTCCTGCAGCCAGCCATCGATTCGCGCGAGCTTCCCACGCGGCTCACGAAGTGGCTCGATGATCGCGAAGCTCTCGGAAAGCCGGATGGCATCACGACGCGCCTTCTCTTCTTTCCCTTCTGGAGTTTTCCGAGCGGTACGCGATCGATGATCGTCCCGGCCGCTCCTCTGCTCGCGCTCGATCTCGACAAGTTCGCGCTTCCTTCGGGAGACCTCAAGAGCTATCGCGAGGAGCGAAACAGCGCTGCGGAGAACATCGCACCGACGGTGCTTCCGGAAGCGGCGGTTCCGGAGCAGCTCGCGAAGGACGCGCGCCTGCTTCATCTCCCGTTCTGGGAAGTGAACTTCACGCTGTGGAAACGGAGCTACAGGATCTGGATCGATGCGGCATCAGGCCAGGTACTCGCGTTCCAGTTGCCCGTCACGTCGGAGTCGCGCCTCGACTGGACGTACGGCGTACTGCTCTTCGCGATGTACGCGCTACTCTTCTTCGCGTTCCATCGCGTCTTCTCGTATGGCCCGAAGGTCATCGCAGTTCTCATCATCGTGCTGACTGCACCCGTCGGGTTGTTCCTGTCGCGCAAGCTGATCGCGCTCTCGGAGAGCGCATGAGCACCTCGGCCTTCAATTGCCCGCAGTGCGGCGCAGCGGTTCCCGGTGCGGCGTCGATGGGGCCGGTCGATTGCGCGGCGTGTGGCGAGCGGCTCGCGGTTTATGACCCTGACATCACGCCGCGATCCTTCGTGAATCCGCGGCTCGATGCGGATCGCGTTGTCGAGTGTGCGCGCGAGGCGTGGAAGAACGAGCTCGTGCCGCAGAGCTTCGGAACGCCGGAGCAGGTGGGGCAACCACACCTGCTGTTCGTCGCGTTCTGGGAAGTGGAGCGGACGACAGGCGGCGGCGAACTGCACGATGAACGCTACTTCGTTCCGGCGACGAAGATGCCTGGCCTGCCGTTGGAGAAGATCGGCGATCACGCGTCGCGCGAGACGCGCCAACCATTCGATGCACTCGCGCTGCAGCGCCGCGGCACCGTACTCGATCCGCTGATCGACGCTGCGGATGCAGTGCCGCGCAAGAACTCGACGGTCGTCGAAAGCCGCCGAGTCGTGTTCGTTCCGTTGTGGCTCGTGCGTTGCCGCTACGGCCGCAATCTGTATGAGTTGTACGTCGACGCGATCAGCGGCACTCCGATCACCGGCCGTGCTCCGACGCGCCGCGACTCGCGGCTGCCGCAGTCGATCGCCGCGATCTATCTGCTCGCATTGATCACCGGGATGCCTGCGCGCGGCTGGATCACGATTGCGGGCTGGCTCTCGAATCTCGACTCGCTCGGATTCGCGATCATGCTGGCGATTCCCGGCTTGCTCGTCTGGATCGTGGCGTGGTCGTGGGATCGCCTTCGCTTCCGCTACGAGCTCGCGATCGAAGGAACGCAACGCACGTTCGTCGCGATCAACCGGCCGGAGAGAACGGCGCCGGAAAAGGTGCGCGACGGGCTGTTCAAGACGGCAGCGTGGATCATGGACAAAGTGGGATGAGCGCTCCTCGAATCGTGCGACGGAAGTGTCCCGACTGCGGCGCGCTGCTGATCGCGTCGAGCGGGGTGGCCTGGATGCCGTGCAGTGCATGCGCGGTGGCAGTGAATCTCTTCACGACTCCTGTCGCGCGCATCCGGTGCCGCCGCGTCCGACGCGAAGGCGAGCTCGTCCTGCCGTTCTACCGTTTTCGCACGGCGAGCGAGGAACGATGGTTCCCGGCATTTCGCAATGCGGGGAAGGATGGATACACGATGGCCGCCGCACTCGCACGGAAGGCGAGCGCTCTGGAGTTCACTGACGGTCCGTGCGATGTAGCGCTCGGGCGGGGAGTGGAGGAAGCGCGCGCGCTCGCCGAATCCGCGGGCGAGGTCGAATTGATCGCGGTTCCGTGCAGTGTGCATGGCGACGTGGTGACCGAGCCGCTGACGGGGACGACGCTCCGTGGATGGACCATCCACGAAGAGAACGAAAAGCGAAATGCAGAATCTCCGTCATCCCGAGCGGGTGAACGGCGCTAACGCGCCGGTGAAGATCAAATGA
>CAZKID010000642.1:0-2373 GCA_964552405.1 uncultured Thermoanaerobaculia bacterium | reverse complement strand
TAGCCGTGGACGCGACTCGTCAGAGAAGCGTGGAATGCGACCTCCGGACCGTGCTGCAGCGCCTGGAGGAGGCCCAGCGTGTAGCTCACGTCGGCAGTTTCGAATGGAATATCGGCGCCAATGTCGTGACGTGGTCCGACGAACTCCACCGCATTTATGGCCTTGATCCCGGAAACTTTAAGGGCACTTTCGAATCCTTCCTCGAACGTGTTCACCAGGACGATCTCGAACATACCAAAGACGTCGTCTTCGAAGCGTTCCGCACACGCAACGCGTTCGTCTACGACCATCGCATCGTTCGGTCGGACGGAGCCGTGCGCACGCTCCACACGCGCGGCGACGTGATTTCAGACGAGAAGGGGAATCCGGTCCGCATGGCCGGGAGCTGCTGGGACGTGACGGATCTGACCGAAGCCACTCGTCGTCTAGAACGTTCGCTATCGCTGGTCGAGGCGACAATCAACGCAACTGCCGACGGCCTTCTCGTCGTGGACCGGCAGGGCAAGATCGCCGCTTTCAACAACAGGCTTCTGGATCTCTGGAAGATTCCCAGCCGGGAAGTCGAAAAGCGGGATTTCGAGGGACTGCTTACCTACGTGCACGACCAACTGGAGAATGGTGAGGCGTGTCTGCAACGGGTACGGGAAATGGAAGCTCACCCGGAAGCTGAGAGTTTCGATTCACTCCGATTCTGCGACGGGCGCTTCTTCGAACGCTATTCGCGTCCTCAGCGCGTCGGCACCGAGATTGTCGGCCGGGTCTGGAGCTATCGGGACGTCAGCGAGCGCGAGCAGATTCTCCGGCGTGCGATGTTCCTGGCGGACACAACCAGGGTGCTGGCATCGCTCGACGTGGAACCGGCCCTGGAGGCTGTCGCGCACATGGCTGTTCCATATCTGGGTGACGGCTGCGCTGTCGACCTGCTGGGCAATGGCGGCCCTCGCCGTCTTCTGGTGGTCTCCCGCGACCCCACCCAGCCGATGCTCATCGAACTGCACACGACGGCGCTGGCAGGTCATCCCGCCATCTACACGGTCGGTTCGATATCGTGCATGGCGGCGCCGCTGGTGATCAAGGACACCGTGGTTGGAGCCTTATCCTTTGTGGCCCCGCCGGCACGCCGCTACAACGAAAGAGATCTCGAACTCGCCGAAGAGCTCGCCCGCCGCGCGGCGCTCTCGGTGCAGAACTCGCAGCTCTACCGTGGGGCGCAGGAAGCGTTAAGAGCGCGGGATGAGTTTCTCTCCATCGCGGCTCACGAGATCCGCGGCCCACTGACGTCGATGCACCTTGCCGCCCAGATGATCCAGCAGGGAACGTCGCCGGCCGCCTTGGCAAAAGCGGTTGATATCATTCAGCGGGAGGATCGGCGGCTGGCCAGGTTTGTTGATGAACTGCTGGATCTGAGCAGAATCCGCGCGGGCCAGCTGCATTTCACTTTTGAGGAAGTGGATTTTGACGAGGTGGTCCAGGAGGCCACGTCCCGGCTTCGCAGCGAGCTGACGCGCTCAGGCTCGCCGTTGTCGATCTTGACCGAGGGACGCAATGTGGGAGTGTGGGATCGTTTCCGGCTCAACCAGGTGGTGACGAACCTCCTCGGGAACGCGATCAAATTCGGTCTGGGAAAACCAATCGAGATCCGACTTCATGGAGACGGGGAAAACGTAACGTTCACGGTAAAAGATAACGGCATCGGAATCCCGGAAGACAAGCAAGAGCAGGTCTTCCGGCCGTTCGAGCGCGCAGTCTCGGCCCGGCATTACGGCGGGCTGGGTTTGGGTCTGCACATCGTCCGCACTACAGTTTCAGGCCTCGGAGGAAGGGTCTGGCTCGAGAGCGCGCCCCACAGCGGCACTACCGTATTCGTCAGGCTGCCGACGAGGAGATCCGCGCCATGAATGCGATCGCTTCTGTGATGATCGTCGATGACGACGACGACATTCGTGAGATCGGAACGCTCGTGCTCGAATCCGAAGGATATCGAGTCGCTGCGGCAAAAGATGGGCTGGACGCCATGGATATGCTGGAGCGGAGTCCCGCCCCCGGCGTGATCCTGCTGGACCTGATGATGCCCCGCATGGATGGAGAACAGTTTTTGAAGGCGTTGCGTTCAAGCGACAAAGCCCACATTCCGGTAGTGCTCATGTCGGGTCACAACGAAGCTTCTGAAATCGCACGCATGTTGTCGGCCGATGCCTTACTCCGCAAGCCGGTCGATCTGGATATTCTGCTCAAAACGGTCCGCACGTTGATCCCGCACGGTCCGCTGCCAGACGCGGATTGATTCGCCGCACCCAATAATAATGTTTAATCATGGAATTTCCCGCTTTGCGGGGTCAGGAGACTGTTCACCCCGGTAACCGGACGACGTGC
>CAZKID010000641.1:0-2375 GCA_964552405.1 uncultured Thermoanaerobaculia bacterium | reverse complement strand
GGAGCGCTCGGCCATCATCTGCGCCAGCGCTTCGTTCTCGCGTTTTGCACGCACCTGCTCGGTCCCGTCCGTCACGAGGATCGTCAGGCTCTGCGTGATGCCTGAGAATCGCCCGCGAACGGCGGAAATGATGCGGTTCACATACAGCGGAGGCGCACCTGGAATCTCCCACGCTTCGTCGATGCGCGTCTCGCCGCTTTCTGCGACCTGCTTGAGCGTCTGCTCCCAGCCGGGCAGCACTTCGTTGACGCGCAGGCCAACGAACTTCGTATCGGGCGAAATGCGGCCGAGCCGTTCGGCGAGATCGTAGATGCGCACGTTCGCGAGCTCGAACCGCAGCTCGTCGGCGGAAACGACCGCAACACCGATCGGCGCAGTCTCGAGCACTGCTTCGAAACGAACGCGCGCATCGACCTCACGGCGCGCGAGCTCTTCTGCCGCGCGATGGCCTTCGAGCGAGATGCGCGTCAGGCGTTGAATGTGACTCGCGGCACCGATGCGCTCGGCCACCGCCTGCACGAACTCGAGATCTTCCGCATCGAAGTTGCGTCGTGGATCGGACTGCGAGACGAGAATCGCGCCGATGCGTTCACCGTACGACTCGATCGGACAGGCGATGAGACTCTGCTCACGCATCGCCGCCTTCACGCGCTTCTCTTCATCGTCACGCCCGAAGTCGACGACGGCATTGCCACGGATCTCGTAAAAAAACAGCGGGCGCCCGATCTGGAAGACCGTACCCGGAAGACCTTCGCCGGGCCGATACGGATGTTCGGCAAAGTAGCCGCGAAAGTGTTCCATTTCCACCGGCTGCGCGGCGAACCCGACGAGATCGAGCAAACCCGTACCCTGGTGATAGAGGTAAATCGTGACCGTCCCCGCGACGGCGTGCGCGACGCGAGACGCGGGATCGTTGAGGTCATCGAACGTGGTCTGCACCATGTCGAGACCGAGGTTGGCGAGACATTCCGCGCGACGGCGGCGCCAGGCTTCGCGCTCGGCATTCTGCCGCTCGTCGGTCACGTCGCGAGAGAGGACGACGGAGCCGATGATGCGCTGCTGATCGTCGCGAATCGGCGCTGCTTTCAGATTGACGACGCGATCGTCGCTCGTGCGCTGATCGTGCACGAGGTAATCGGACTTCACGTTCTCGCCGCGCAGTGCGCGCATCGACGGCATCTCACTCGGCGTGAGCGGACTTCCGTCGACATACCGATGCCTGCTGCCGCGGATCTTCGCTTCGGCATCGACGTGGAAAAGATGTCCCGGCTCGCGCTGCGCTGCCGCATTCATGCGCTCGAGCTTTCCCTGTCCGTCATAAATCGCCGCGGACTCGGGAATCTGATCGAGGATCGCGTTGACCTTCGCCATCTCGCGCACCGCGCGATCGTGGAGCAGCGTGTTGTTGAGCGCGAGCGTTGCGTAGCGGCCAATCTCGCCGAAGAGCTCGATTTCTTCGTCGGACCACTCGCGGTCGACACCTGCCTGATGCATTCCGAACGCCCAGGGCTCGTCTTCGCGCGGCCGGAGAATCTGCACCATCTGCGAGCGAACGTGAAAGCGCCGCGCAAGGTCCGCGTCGAGCTCGGAATCACCTTCATGAACGACGATCGGGCGCTGCGCTTCCATCATCCTTCGGATCAGCACCTGCGATCCCGCAAGAGGAATTGGCGCACGATCCTCAGCGAGATCCTCGGGCATCGAGGGCGATGAAATCGAGAAGGCGACTTTCGCATATTCGGCCTGCTCGTTGATCGGGTGAAGAAGCCACGCGCGATCGGCATTGAAGTGCTCGCGTGTGACGGTCACGATGCGGCGGAGCACTTCGCGCAACTCGAGCGTGGCCGTGAATGACTCGAGAATGTTCGAAAGGAAGCGATAGCGCTCTTCAGCAGAAAAGTGCGGCCGCGCCGGATCGCGACGATCGAGATAGCGCTCCATCAGTTTGCGCATGGATGGACCGTCGCTGGCCTCATCCGGAATCTCGAGTACGCGCGCCATCGGCTGTTTGCTCTCAGCCGCATCGCGCAGCCGCTGCGCCGTTGCTGATCCGGCAATCGCGATCAGTGCAAACGGTTGCTGATCCAGCATCGCAACCGCCTCATCTTCCGAGCCGACGATCACCGGCGTGCATTGGAGGGATCGCGCAACGTCGGCGGGAGTTCGAGCAACCGGAGCGGTCGCAACGATGAGGACCTGGTTCGGCATGGCACCTAGATTTGCGCTACGAGCAAACAATCGTAGCAGAGGTGCCGAGCTTCAGAGCTGGACGATTCGATAGATGGCGGTCGCTGCCGGAACGCTGGTCTTCGCATCGAAGAGCACGAAGTCGCGCACCTCGGCCACCGGAATTTCCTGCACGGCGTCGTCCGACG
>CAZKID010000640.1:0-2387 GCA_964552405.1 uncultured Thermoanaerobaculia bacterium | reverse complement strand
CTCCACGATACGGAAACAGAAGCCCGTCGGGAGGACGCGGGCGGGTCGGGACACAGTCGAACCGGCAATTGCGAATCCGACTGAGCCCGTGGGTTGTACCGAGCCAGAGATGGCCGTTCGACTCTTCGGGCATCGCGAAGATCATGTTGCTCGGGAGTCCGTCGTTGGTCGTCCAGCGACGGCCGCTCTTCGCGTCGATGAGCCCCGCGTACGTGCCAAAGAGCAGGTCCCGATTCGCACGTTCGAAGATGACGCGCGGCTCGGAATTGCCGGTGAGCGGATACGTGAGCGTCAGCGCGTCCGCGCCGCGCTTCGCCCATACACCACTCGAGGTTGCGACGAGCACGCGCCCGTCGCGCAACTGTGCGAGCGCATCGATCTTGCCCGTGATCTCCGGCCGCGCCGTGATCTTCCCATCGTGCAGCACGCTGACACCGCGGTCGGTTCCGATCCAGAGGTCGCCGTTCGGTTCTTCGCAGATCGTGCGGATGAAAAGATTCTTCAGCCCTTCCGCGGCGCCGTACGACGTGACCTTTCCATCGCGCAGAAGATCGAGTCCGCCGCCGTAGGTGCCGATCCACATTCCTCCGCCGCGCGCCTCCATCACGACACGAATCGCGTCATCGCTCAGTCCATGCCGCGTCGTGTAGGTGACGAACTTCAAATCCTTGAGACGCGCGAGGCCGCCGTCCGTGCCCAACCAGAGGCTTCCCTCACGATCTTCGAGCAGACCATGCAGCGCATTGCTCGGCAGTCCCTGACTCTTGTCGATGTGATCGAGCTTGCCCTGGCGATAGCGGATCAAGCCGGTCGGCGACGTGCTGATCCACATCGTGCCGCGGCTGTCCTCCATCAGGTCATTGACGTACAGCGTCGGCTGACCGGTGGTGATCGTGTCGATCGTTCCATTCGGTGCGATGCGATAGATGCGATCTGATGCCGTGCCGGCCCACACGCTGCCATCGCGGCTGACGGTGAGACTCGGGATCGACTCGGGCCGCACCTGCGCAAAGCGTTTGCCGTCGAAGCGATAGAGGCCCTTCTCGCTTCCGATCCACAACGTGCCGCGCGCATCTTCGGCGATGGCGTCAATCGCCCCCTGCGGCAAACCATCGCTCGCACCGAAGCGAGTGAACTGCGCGCCGCGAATGCGTGTCATCGCACCCGCGCCGCCGATCCAGATGCTGCCATCGCGTGTCTCGCGAATCGAGACTGCATCGTCCGAGGCAAGTCCGTCTTTCATCGTGAGCCGCGTGAAGACTCCGCCGCGCTCGCGGAGCGCGCCGCCGCTGAACGTGCCGATCCACAGCGTGCCCGCGCGGTCCTCGTACATCATGTGAATGCGCTGATCGGCGAGCGCCGGCGTGTTGCGCGTGTCGAAGATCTCGAACTCGACGCCGTTGAAGCGGACGATGCCTTCCATCGTGCCGGCCCAGAGATATCCATCGCGTGTCTGCACGACGGTGCGCACCATGTATTGCGGCAGACCTTCGCGCCAGACGTCGAGCGCGTAGAGATCGAGAGGGCGTGACGGGTCGAGCGCGCGTGCGTGCAGCGCACCTAGAATCAACATCGCGAGCAAGGCGAGTCGCTTCATCACCAGCCCAGCCACTCGGCGAGTGCCTCGAGCCCCCACTCGAGCAGATTCACCGGCTCATGATGCACCGGCACGAGCGCGGGAGGATGGGCTGCCTTCGTCGCCGAGACCTCCAGATGCTGGACCGTCTCGGCCATCTTCGGCAGATCGAGCATCGAGAGCGGCGAGCCGCAGTGGCCGCAGACGGACGTCTTCGCCAGCTCGATCGGTGCGCCGCAGTTCGCGCAGTGAATCATCGCCACCTTCTTGCGCAACTCGACGATCTGGCTCTCCGACATCGGAACGACGAAGTTCTTTTCTTTCAGGAAATCGAAGAATCCGGTGAAGCGTCCATGGTCGTGATCGCATCGCCAGTATTGAAACGGCACATTCCGCTGCCGGTCGTGCGCGAGCACGAGCCGGCCTTTGCAGTACGGGCAGCGCGGTTCATGAGCCGGGCGTGCCTGACCATTCGCTGCACCCGCGATCAGTTTGAACAGCTGCAGGGTCGAGGCGGCGGTCAGGTGCAACGACTCGTAAGGATCGAACCAGAAGGCGCGGCAAGTCGTGCAGACATCGATGTCCACCGTCGCGGCAAGCACCGCGTCGAGCGTCAAACGCTGCATCTCGATGCCGCAGCCGGGACAGTGCATGGTCAGGAGTGTAACGCTGGGAGGGATGGGACCTCTGGGGGCTTCGTCATCCCGAGCGGCCAACGGCGCGCAGCGCCGCGACTGAGAATGAGAAACTCGTGGCGCTCTGGCCGTCAGTTTCCTTCTCCCCTCCGCGAGGGGAGAAGGTGCGCGAAGCG
>CAZKID010000639.1:0-2404 GCA_964552405.1 uncultured Thermoanaerobaculia bacterium | reverse complement strand
CGGAGAGCCAGGCGACGCTCGATCCACACCAAGTGGCGACGAGACCAATCGCGCGGTTGTAGTTCGTCGCGCTGAAGCCGAGTCCGCCGTATTCTTTGGGAATCTTCATTCCCCATGCGCCGAGTTTGTTGAAGCCCTTGAAGAGCTCGTAGTCGTACTCACCCTGCGCGTCGATCTTCTCGGCATCGACGCTCTCCGCGAGGAAGCGCTCGAGACGATTGAGGAAGTCATCTGCCTCGGCCTTGTCGGCTGCGGGCTGCTCGGGGAACGGATGAATCAGGTCGACGTCGAGGTTGCCGAGGAAGAGACCGCCGACGAACGAGGGCTTTTCCCACTCGGTCTCGCGCGACGCCTCAGCGACATCCATCGCTTCAATTGCTTCTTTGGATTTGATCTCGGCCATGGTGATGCTCCTTCAAGAAGGGACAGAGTTCGGGGGACTCATGGATTATGAATGAGTGTTCATTCAGTGTCAACGGTCACTCAACTGTAGCAAGGAAAAGACCAGACAGGATCTGCCGCGAGACTCCTGGCAGAGGTCCCATACACTTACCCCGCCATGAGTGAACTCGAGCTCGACGCTCTCCTCGCCCCCGCCCGCCCTACGGTTGATCGCGAGAAGATCTCCGAACATCTCACCGAAGTATTGCGGCTGCTGCACGTGGATCTCGAAGACGAGAACGTGCGCGATACTCCGCGGCGCTGGGCGGAGTCGCTCGTCACGATGACGAGCGGCTACGACTTCACAGACGTCAAGAAGTTGACCACCTTGTTCCGCAAGACCTGCTCGCAGGCCGACGAGAAGTGCAACAATCTGGTCGTCATCGGCGGAACGTACAAGACGCTCTGCGCGCATCACATCCTCCCGTTCTTCGGCCGTTTCATCGTCGGCTACATTCCGGAGAAGACGATCATCGGTGCGTCGAAGATCCCGCGCGTCGTCGACGTACACATGCGGAGGCTGCAGTCGCAGGAGCATCTCGCGCACGACATCGCGGACACGATCGAGAAGATCCTCGAGCCGCGCGGCATCGCCGTCTGGATGGGCGGCATCCATCTCTGCATGGTGATGCGGGGCGTCGAGCAGGAGTCGTCCTTCATGGAAACCAACGTGCTGCGCGGCGAGTTTCTGGAGGACGAGAGGACGCGGCAGGAGTTCATGTCGATCGTGAATCGCCGCGGGCAGAGGGATTAGAGAGAGTTCACGCTGAGCGCAGCGAAGCGTCAGCCAAGGCGCCGCGCTGCGCGTTCTTCAGGCGTTACTCACGACGGCTCGGTTCTCCCGGCGCCTTGGTTGATCCTTCGCTGCGCTCAGGATTACCTCTGACATCGGCGCAACCGCGGCCGCTCCGCGACGTACTATCGTGAGATGAGCCCGGCGCGCCGGATCGCTATCGGTCTGACCCTGACGACCGTCCTGCTCGCGGCAGCCGCCGTGTGGACCGCCAGTGTCATGAGCGAATGGGACTCGCGCGGCTGGACGGGAGTGCTCTTCATCCGCAGCACATCGAGCCGCGCGGCGAAGCTCGGCACGGGCCGCGTGCTCATGACGTTTCCCGACAGCCCCTCGGTGCGTGCCGGCATCCGCGGCGGCGATCGCATCCTTGCAGTCAACAACATCCCGCTGACGGATACCGCCGGCCTCTTGCAACTCGATGATCGCGTGCGCACCGGCAACTCGATCGTCTATGCGATCGAGCGCGACGGACGGACCTTTCCGCTGCGCGTCACACTCTCCTCGCCTGCGCGCGAACCGCGTCTGTTGCGCGAGTCGATCGCGACTCTGGGCGTCGCCGCGTGCTTCCTGCTGGTCGGCCTCGTGATCTTTCTGCGGCGCAGCGATGACAGCCGCGCCGTCGTCTTCTATGCGATGGTCGTCGCCTCGGTCACGTCGATGATCGTCGCGATCGGGGCCGCGACCGCCACCGCCGAAGCGCGCGGCATCGCCTTCCGCCCCTCGGCGAACGTGCCGGAGATCATGGTCCTCTTCTGCGGGATCGCGTTTCTGCCGATCACGCTGCACCTCGCGTTGATCTTTCCGCACGACCGGCCGATCGTGCGCAAGCGGCCGCACATCATCCGCTGGATTTACGCAGCACCGGCGTGCGCCGTATTCATCGCGAGCGCGATCCTCCTTTGCACCGCGACCGCGAAAAAGCCGGCGATGATTCTCGATCGCGTTGCCGCGTCGCTGCTCATTGCCGGCGTCGCAGCCGCGATCTTCATGGCGCGCAAGATTCGCGCGGAGGGCTTCCGGCCAGCCATCGCGAACCGGCCATTCGTCGCGTTGTTCGTTCCTGCGACGATCGACTTCGCCATCTTCGACGCAACCTCTCACAACCTTCCCTTGATCGCGACGGTGATTCTGGCCGTTGCGTTCATTCTTCCGGCGGGCGCTCTCGCG
>CAZKID010000638.1:0-2413 GCA_964552405.1 uncultured Thermoanaerobaculia bacterium | reverse complement strand
GTTCAGCGTCTCGAGATGCTGGATGTTGACGGCGGTGAGCACGCTGATCCCCGCATTCAACAGATCGAGAACGTCTTCGTAGCGTTTCTCGTGCTTGCTGCCGGGCGCATTGGTGTGCGCGAGCTCGTCGACGACGCACATCTGCGGCTTGCGCTTCAGAATGGCGTCAACGTTCATCTCCTCGAGCACGACGCCGCGGTATTCAATTTTCTTCTTGGGAACGATCTCGAGGTCGCGGACCTGTGCGTCGGTCTCGGTCCGCCCATAAGTCTCGATCAAGCCGATGACGATGTCGATGCCTTCGCGGCGGAACGCGTGCGCGTCCTCGAGCATCGGGTAGGACTTCCCAACCCCCGGCGCGCCACCTATATATATGCGCAGCCTGGCACGCTCGGCGCTGTGAATGCGCGCCAGCATCTGCTCGCCGGTCGGCCTTGCCACCTCCGCCATATGGTGATCGTACGCGTTTCCTGCCGTTGCGTGCTTCGCCATTACGGCTTCTTTACGGTTTCATCACTTCTTTGCGAGGTTTTGAGCGCCCCTTGATGCGACCGGGCCGTATCGTGTGGATGGAGACACACCGTGGACCCCGATCGGCAGGTGAACGTCGAACACTTCATTCCGTCTGTCAGTCTGCGCGGCACACGTGCCGAGAAATTGCACACCCTCGACGTGCTGCTGCGTCACCTGCAGCAGCTTCGCGCGTCGATTGCCGAGGATTCCTCGGCACCGTCAGGCGAAATCTCTCCAGCGCCGCGGCGCAGCCACGTGACGTGGCGCGACGTGCGGGTGGCAGCGGGAATGCTGCGTCGTAACCTGCTTCAGAGAGGCCACTCCTCCTAAGGAGACTATCGTGCTCGACCTGATTTTCGTCGCCGTCACCCTCCTCTTCTTCGTCGTCAGCATCGGCTATGTGGCCGCGTGCGATCGGCTGATGAAGTGAGGTGACGTCATGAGTTTCGATTCAATCGTCGGTCTGCTTGTGAGCGTCGCGATGCTCGCGTACCTCGTCGTCGCGATGCTCAAACCGGAGAAGTTCTGACATGACCCTCAACGGCTGGCTTCAGATTCTGTTTTTCCTGCTCGCGATCTTCCTGGTCGCGCCGCCGCTTGGCAGCTACATGGCGGTCGTGTTCCAGCGCGGTCGCACGTGGCTGGATCCGGCGCTGCGGCCGATCGAGCGCGGCATCTACCGCCTCACTGGCGTCGATGAAGCACACGAGATGAAGTGGACCGAGTACGCCGTCGCGATGCTTCTTTTCAGCGTCGTCTCGATGCTCCTGCTCTATGCGATGGAGCGGCTGCAGCAGGTGCTGCCGTTCAACCCTCAGGGCTTCGGCCCTGTCGCGCCGGACCTCGCGTTCAATACCGCCGCCTCGTTCACGACCAATACCAACTGGCAGGCGTACAGCGGCGAGTCGACGATGAGCTACTTCACGCAGATGGCGGGGCTCGCGTACCACAACTTCGTCTCCGCGGCCGTCGGCATCTCGATCGCAATCGCGTTCATCCGCGGCATCGCGCAGAAAGAGAAAGAGACGCTCGGCAACTTCTGGGTGGACCTGGTTCGCTGTTCGCTCTGGGTGCTTCTGCCGATCTGCATCGTCGGCACCCTGATCTACGTGTCACAGGGCGCCGTTCAGAATCTGAAGGCGTACGACAAGGTGACGCTGATCGATCCGCAGACGGTCAGCACGATCGGCGCCGACGGCAAGCAGCAGACGCAGACGGTCACGCAGCAGACCATCGCGCAGGGGCCCGTCGCATCGCAGGAAGCGATCAAGCAGTTCGGCACGAACGGTGGCGGCTTCTTCAATGCCAACAGCGCGCATCCGTTCGAGAACCCGACGCCGCTGTCGAACTTCCTGGCGATGTTTGCCATCTTCGCGATTTCGTCCGGGCTCACCTACACACTCGGCTCGATGACCGGTTCGCGCGCGCACGGGTGGGCCGTGTGGGCGGCGATGGCGTTCCTGTTCATGAGCGGCGTCACGCTGGCGTATTGGGCAGAGGCGCGCGGCAATCCGCTGCTGACGAAAGCAGGTGCCGATCAGACCGTGACCGCCATGGCGCCCGGCGGCAACATGGAAGGCAAGGAGGTTCGCTTCGGCATCGCCAACTCGGCGCTGTTCGCCACGGTCACCACCGACGCATCCTGCGGTGCTGTCAACACCATGCACGACAGTCTGACACCGCTCGGCGGCATGGTGCCGATGATCAACATCATGCTGGGTGAGATCATCTTCGGCGGCGTCGGTTCCGGCCTCTACGGGATGTTGCTGTTCGTCATCGTCGCGATGTTCGTCGCCGGCTTGATGGTCGGCCGCACCCCGGAATATCTCGGCAAGAAGCTGGAGGCGAAGGAGGTCAAGATGGCCATGCTTGGCATCCTGATCCTGCCGTTGTCCATGCT
>CAZKID010000637.1:0-2423 GCA_964552405.1 uncultured Thermoanaerobaculia bacterium | reverse complement strand
AAGCGCTTGGAGCGGTGGAAGGCGCCGTGGCGGCCGTGGGCAGTCAAGCGCAAAGGATCCGCATCGACGAGCGGCTCCTTGATCCGGGTCGAGATCAGGCGCGCCATCGGGCGTGCGCCGAACGACTGGTCATACCCGTTCTTCGCCATCCACGCACGGCCTGCCTCGCGCAGCTCGAGCATGACGTTCTTCGGCGCGAGTTGCACGCGCAGCTCGTCGATGAATTTGTCGACGACTTTCTCCGTGACGTCGAAACTCAGCGGATCGAATGCGATCCAGGCGTCGAGCCGGTTGCGGAACTCCGGTGCGAACGTGCGCTCGATGACGCCGCGTCCGCGCCCCGTTCCTGGATTGTTGCGGAAGCCCATGCCGGCCTCCGTCATCTCGCGGCCCCCGGCGTTCGTCGTCATGATCATGATCACGTTGCGGAAGTCGGCCTTCTTGCCGTTGTTGTCGGTCAGCGTCGCGTGATCCATCACCTGCAGCAGAATCGAGAAGAGATTGGGATGCGCCTTCTCGATCTCGTCGAGCACGAGCACCGCATACGGAGTGCGGATGATCGCGTCAGTGAGGAGACCGCCTTGATCGAAACCGACATAGCCCGGAGGCGCGCCGATCAGACGCGAGACGGTGTGCGGCTCCATGTATTCGCTCATGTCGAAGCGAATGAACTCGACCCCGAGCGAAGCGGCGAGTTGCTTCGCGAGCTCGGTCTTGCCGACGCCCGTCGGTCCGCTGAAGAGGAACGAGCCGACCGGCTTCTCCAGGTGGCCGAGTCCCGAGCGCGAGAGCTTGATCGCGCTGACGATCTGCTTGATCGCGTGATCCTGTCCGAAGATGACTCGTCGCAGATCCGCCTCGAGATTTTGCAAACGCTCTTTCTCCGTCAACGCGATCGTGCGCGGCGGAATCTTCGCGATCTTCGAGACGACCTGCTCGATCTCGTCGACGCCGATTTCATCCGGTGGGGGCGCCTGGGGGACAGGCGATGGCGCCGGGGGGACAGGCGATGGCGCCTGTCCTACACCGCGCATCATTCGCGCGCGTGCGCCGGCTTCGTCGAGCACGTCGATCGCCTTGTCCGGCAGATGGCGATCGTGGATGTACTTCGCCGACAGTTCCGCGGCGAGCTGCAGCGCCTCATCGGTGAACGTCACCTGATGATGTTCCTCGTAATAGCTCTTGAGTCCCTTCAGGATCTCGATCGTCTCGGCGACACTCGGTTCGCCGATCTCGATCTTCTGGAAGCGCCGCGCGAGTGCGCGATCGCGCTCGAACGACGCCTTGTACTCGGCGTAAGTGGTCGAGCCGATGCAGCGCAGTTTTCCCGATGCAATTGCCGGCTTCAGGATGTTCGACGCGTCCATCGTCCCGCCGCTGACGGCGCCGGCTCCGACGATCGTATGGATCTCATCGATGAAGAGAATCGCTTCCTTCTTTTCCAGCAGCGCGGTGATGACCGCTTTGAGCCGCTCCTCGAACTCGCCGCGATACTTCGTCCCCGCCAGCACCGCTCCCATATCGAGCGACCACACCTGCGCATCCTTGAGTACGGCGGGTGTCTCGCCCTTGTGGATCTTGAGCGCGAGTCCTTCGGCGATCGCGGTCTTGCCGACGCCAGGCTCACCGACGAGCAGGGGATTGTTCTTGCGGCGGCGGCAGAGAATCTGAATCGTTCGCTCCAGCTCGGCGCCGCGGCCGATCAGCGGATCGATCTCACCTTTTTCCGCGCGCTCGTTGAGGTTGACCGCGAAGCTCTTGAGCGGATCGGCCGATGGCGGCTGGTCATCGTCCGGCGAGACGAATGCCGGCTCGCCCTTCGGCTGTGCCCCTTTCGCGATGCCGTGCGCCAGATAGTTGAGGATGTCGATCTTGTTGATCCCCTGGCTGCGGAGCAGATAGACGGCCTGCGAACGCTCGGCCTGATACAGCGCGGCGAGCATCTGGCCGGTGTCGACTTCCTTCTGTCCCGAGCTCTGTGCGTGCAGCTGCGCGTATTGCACGACCCGTTGCAGCATGGTCGTCAACACCGGCTGCACCGTGGTGTCCTCGGGCAGCGATTCGAAGGGCTTGTTCATGAAATCGTCGAGCTGTTTCTTGAGCTCGTCGATGTCGCCGCCGCAGGCGCGGACCACGTCGATGACCTCGCGGTCGTGCAGCAGGGCGTAGAGGAGATGTTCGAGTGTGACGTATTCGTGACGCCGGGTCAGCGCCTCGTTGACTGCAAATTCGAAGGTGGCCTGGAGTTGTTTGGCGATCATTGCTAACCAGTCGAGAACATGCGCCGCCGCCCCCGTCATCCCGAGCGTAGTCGAGGGACCCGGGTGGCAGGGCGGCACGAGCAGCGCGCCATCCACCGCCCAGGTCCCTCGACTACGCTCGGGATGACGGGGGCGGCCCGCTTACTTTCCATAGAGCCGGGC
>CAZKID010000636.1:0-2447 GCA_964552405.1 uncultured Thermoanaerobaculia bacterium | reverse complement strand
TGTTAGTGGGGAAGGTGCAAAAATAGCTGGACCCAGAGGGAAGGGCGCGGCAAGAAGGCGGCCTGAGAAGGCGAGGCGGATGTGCGGGCGCGAGGGTACGCGGTAAAACCACCGCAAGCCCGCGGACCCGCGAAACCCGTTACTACTTCAGGCCCGTGAAAAACCGGCTGAATCGCGGCACGTAATAGTGATTGCGATCGAGTGAGAACGCGACGGCCAGCGCTTTGCCGACGATCTGCGTGCGCGGGATGAAACCGATGTACCGGCTGTCCTTGCTGTTGTCGCGATTGTCACCCATGACGAAGTACTTGCCGGCCGGCACCGTCAAGGGACCGTACGTGCTCTTCTCCGACATCGCATAGGGAGTGATCATCACCTTGTGATCATGTCCGTCGAGTTTCTCGTTCATCACGTACGTGCGGCCCTGCATCGGATCGTCGACGGGGAATCCCGTCTCCGAGCGCGGCTGCTGTTTCCCGTTGAGGAAGAGCACATTTTCCTTCAGCTCGACGGTATCGCCAGGGATGGCGATGACGCGTTTGACGAGGCGCACGCCATCTTCGGGTGAGAAGAGAACGACGATGTCTCCGCGATGCGGGTCGCCCCATTTCACGATCTCGTACGTCGTGAAGGGGACTTTGAGGTCATAGGCGAGCTTGTTGACGACGACGCGGTCGCCTTCCTGAATCGTCGGCTTCATCGAACCGGTCGGAACGTCGTTCCAATCGGCGAGCGCCGAGCGGAGAGACGTCACGACGAGCAGCATCAAGGCAAAGACACGGATTTCGTTGATGATCTTCTTTTTGTCCATTGCGTACCGGATTCGTCCAACGCGGTGCGGGACCACGCCATTCCGCGTCCAGACGAACATGCTGTTTGCTTTCGTCACGGTCCAGTGGTCGCGCCTCCGGCGCTACCACTGGCTACTGTCCTCGAGGCGCGCCTTCCGGCGCGCGATTGTCTGCGAAGCTCGAGTTATTGAACACCGACAACCACCATTGTTACGTCGTCCTCGAACATCCCGCGGCTGTACGCCGATACTGCATCGATGACGGCTTGTTGCAGCGCAGCCGCGCATAGTTGCCGATTCCTGACGATCAGGTCAACGAGTCCTTCATCTCCCAAATCCTCGCCGGCGCTGTTGCGCGCCTCGGTCACGCCATCCGTGAAGAGGACGATGCGATCGCCACTTTCCAGCGGCAGAGTCCCTTCACTGTACGAGGTTTCGCGGAAGAGCCGCGAGATCACGGGACCGCCGGTCTCGAGTTGTTCGACGGAACCGTGGCCGCGCACGACGATCGGCGGATTGTGCCCGGCGTTGCAGTAACGCAGCGTGCGGCTCCGCAGGTCGACGATGCCGAAGAAGAAGGTGACGAACTTTCCGCCCGTGAGACTGGAGACGACGACGCGCCGCACGCGCTCGCACAACGCTGCGGGCGACACCTCCGCCTCGGCCGAGGCGCGAACGGCGGCTTGCAGCGTCGCCATCAGCAGAGCTGCAGGCATTCCCTTGCCTGCGACATCGCCGATGCAGACCGCGAGCGCACCGTCGCCGAGATCGAGGCAGTCGTAGTAATCGCCTCCGACGGTGCGCGCCGGTTCCCAGCGGCCCGCGACATCGAGCCCCGCGACGCGCGGCAATTCGCGCGGAAGCAGCGTGCGCTGCATATCGCGCGCTTGTTCGAACTCGACCTCTTCGCGTTGCAGACGAATGCGCTCGGCAGTCATCGCGACGTGATCCGACGCGGAGGAGAGGAAGTCGACATCGTCGAGATCGAATTCGCGATCGGAGAGTTTTCCGGCCAGTGCAATGAAGCCCTGCACGGCCGCGGGCGTTCGCACGGGAACGAGCAGTTGCGCATCGACGCGGCGCAAGGCCTGGCTGTCGGCTTCGGCCATCGGCCTGCGGTGCGGTGCGAACGGACGATCGAGCATCGCGGTGAGCTCCGGCGATGCCGCGATGTGAAGCGTACCGAGGATGGAGTCGGGGAAACCGACTTTGGCGGTGGCGATGAAGTCGCTCTGTCTACGGATGAAGATCGCGATGCCTCGCGTCTGCAGCGACTGTTGCAGCGTCTCCGCGACGAACTGCAGAAACATCGTGAGGTCCTTGGCGATCACCGATTCGGCCGAGATGCTGCGCAGCGCCTGCGGATAGTCGTAGCGGCTGCGAAAGAAATTGCGGTCGATGAGTTGCTGCAGGCGATTGCGCAGAGGGACGAAGACGAGTGCGAGGACGAGCGTCGCGGCAACCACCATCGTCTGGTTCTCGACGCCCGCGATGCGGATGAGGAGGCTGCCGATTCCGCCGACGAGAATGAGGTAGAGGAGGATCAGCAGGCCGCTGAGCACCGCATACACCACCGTCCTCTTTATGATGTATTCGATTTTCAACAGCCGGTATTTCAGGATAGCGGCCTGGGAAAAACACGGGATCACAACGCGGA
>CAZKID010000635.1:0-2459 GCA_964552405.1 uncultured Thermoanaerobaculia bacterium | reverse complement strand
TTCTCGCCAGCCGCGGGGAATACCGGCGTGATGTCGACCGGAATGTCCGCAAGCTTTGCGTTCACCGACTTCATCTCGCTGCTCTCCACGGCGTACTTCGTCAGCAGCGCGTTCGCGCGGTTGTAATCGCCGGTCGCTTCGATCGTCAGCAGTTCCGTCGCAAGGGACTTCACCGCATCGCGGAATTTCGCGAAGTCGACGGTGTAGCGGCCGTTGCTGTTCGGATTGATCGCGCCCTTCTCGCGCAGCCAGTTCCACTGCAGTGCCGAGCCGCGGCCGTGCGCCTCGCCGATCCCGAAGCGCAGCGAGCGGAAAAGGAGACCTGCATACGTCGCGTACAGTTGATTCTCATCGTAGCCCGACACCAGGTTGTGCTTCTGCGCATAGACGATGTTCCAGAGACCGAGGACGTCGGCTTTCGATTCTTCGATCGTCGAGTAGAGGTTCTTGAGCGGGATGCGCGCCTCGATGCGCTTTCCATCCGGTCCGGCAATCATGCCGGGACCGAGTCCATGCGAAAGCTCGTGGAAGAGGATCTGATCGAAGAAGGCATCGAACGAAAGCATCGCGAGCTGTGAGTCATCGAGCACGCGATGCGCGATCGGCTCGCCGCTTTGGCGGTACTTCGCATTGATCACGTTCTTGAGCAGAACTTTTTTCGAGCCCTTCTTCTCGCGGACGACTTCGTCGTTCGGCAGATTGAACGCCGCCGTTTGCACGCCGCGCCTCGCGTCGCCGGCGGTGTAGAGCTCCTGCACGACTTTGATTGGCGAGTCGCTGCCGCGATTCGGATTGCGATACTCCTCCGGCTCCGGAAGGTTGCGCTCCATGTCCGGCAGCGCCTTCGCGTAGCCCGCGAGCTTCGCCGATTCAGGTTTGTCGACGGCGCAGATGAATGCCTCGAACGAGGCTTTGTAGTTGAAGAGATTGTCTTCGTAGACCTCGTAGGGACCGATCACGACTTCGAGCGAGCCGTTGAGATCCATCCACGCCATGTCACTGTCGCGATAGTCGTCGCTCAAGAAGGCATCGGCGCGCTTGTTGAGAAACGCCTTCAGCGACGCGTCGTTGGACATCTCCGCTGCTGCCTTCAGGCTCTGTGCAGCCGGCTGGAGAAAGTCTTGGTAGTACTTCGAGTAGGGAACGCCGACGAAGTTGACTCCGTCGCGCCGCACCACGGTGAAGAGTCCGGTCAGCTCATCTTTCTGATTCGGATGCGCTGCAACGTACTTCTCGAACTCCTCCTTCGTCATGTCGGTTGGATAGAATCCCGCGCCTTCCGGCTTTTTCATCGTCCCCACGAACGGCTCATCGGACTTGAGACGATCCCATGGCCCCTTGTTCGCGATGAAGTAGTCGAAGCCGGCCTGCTCCACCGCTGACGTCGAGGCTTGCTTCGCGAGTGCCTCGCGCCACTTCGGATTCTCCTCCGAGACCTGGCGCCAGTAGAGCTCGTCGATCTGTTTGGATGCGTCGATCAGTTTGGCGACGACGGCTCGATCGTTCTCGCTCAACAGAGAGGCGTCATAGTTGATGGTCGTGCGCGGAAGTTGCGCGAGACGCTGCGGCGTGTCGGCCGCGACAGTCATTTTGGGCGCCGTCGGTGCAGTTGGTGCCGGGGCAGTCGTCTGACACGCGAGGGCAAAGGCGAGGAGCGGCAGAAGAAGGCGTTTCATGGGCGCGAATTCTACGCCTGCCGGAGCTATGTTATCGTCCGCGCCGGAGTTGCCTGCTTGATCATCATCGAGTGCACCAGTTGTCATTCGAAGTACCAGTACGACGAAGATCGCTTCGACCGTAAGCCGTCGAAGAAGATCAAGTGCGCGAAGTGTCAGACGGTCTTCGAAATCCAGAACCCGGCATTTGCTGCTCCGGCGAAGCCGAAGATGGACGGCGACTCGACGATGTCGCGCGAATCGACGCAGCACCGGAAGCTGGAGCCGAAGAAGGAAGAGACGACTGAGCAGTCGCCGCTTCCCGACAATGCGCGAGGTACAGGAAAGACCACCGTCGCGCAACTCCCCGTCGGGAAGCGCCTCTCATTGGCCATCATCGATGGTCCGGACGCGGGGAGCGTCTATCGCATCGAGAAGCCGCGAATCACGATCGGCCGCGCGAATGCGGATCTCACGCTGAATGACACAGAATCTTCGCGGCAACATGCTGCGATCGAGATTCGCGACACGATCTACCTGCTCGAAGACCTCGGCTCGACGAATGGCACGCTGATGGATGGCCGCCGCATCACCGAGCCAACGGAGATTCAGGACAAAACCGAGTTCCTCGTTGGCGGGACGACGCTGATGTTCATCGTGACCGATGAAGGCTAGGTTGCGGGGTTTCGCGGATACGCGGGCTCGCGGTAATAGAACCCCGAACCCGCGTGACCGCGCAACCGCGTAACCTGCATGAACGAGTTCCACTCCCTCTTCCGCCATCGCCAGCTCATCGCGGCCACG
>CAZKID010000634.1:0-2467 GCA_964552405.1 uncultured Thermoanaerobaculia bacterium | reverse complement strand
AGAAGTCGCGTTCGGCAGCGGAGGCGATTCGCGCACCGTGCTTCCGCGCAATGACTGGAACTATCGGGTCGTCCTCTCGCAGCCGCTGTATGCGGGCCGCCGTGAATTCCGCGCCTATTCGCAGGCGCAGCTCGGCGTCCAGAACGCGCGCGAGGCGGAGCGCGGTACTGAGGATGCCGTGCTGCTGCGCGTCGCGTCGAACTATCAGGCGGTCGTCGATGCCGATGCGCGCATCACTGTCGAGAAGAAGAACATGGAGATCGCCGCATCACGGCGCAAGCAGGCGCAGGCTTTTTACGAGGCGGGCGAGACGACGAGGGTCGATGTGCTTCGCGCCGAGACCGCGATCAAGTCGGCGCAGCGTCTGCTCGCCATCGCGCAGCAGGCGCGTCAGACCGCGGTCAGCGTGCTCCGGCAGGATCTCGATCTCGACGGCGACATCGAAGTCACGCCGCCGGATCATCCGCTGCCGCCGCTGCCCGCCGAAGAGGATCTCGAGCGGCGCGCGGAAGCGACGCGGCCCGATGTCGCGGCAGCGAAGAACATCGCGGCGATCACCGATCTCGAGGTGAAGAAGCAGCGAGGCTTCTGGTTGCCGACACTCACATTCGACGGCGGCTGGGTCAATCAGAAGTCGGCCTTCCCCGCGAGCCGCTACAGCTACGGCGCGATCCGTTTCAACGTGCCGCTGCTGCAGTCGGGTGAAGTCGAAGCGCGCATCGCGCAGGCGAAGGCTAAGCAGAAGGAAGCGCAGCTCGCGCTCGAAGATGCGCAGCGCGGCGCCCGCGAAGACGTGCGCAAGGCGCTCATCGATCTGCGTACCGCGGAGACCGCGCTCGGTCTCGCGCGCGAGCAGCTCGCCGCGGCGGACGCGGAGTATCAGCAATCGTTCGAGCTCTATCGAGCACAGGAGTCGACATCGCTCGATGTCGCGGCGTCGGAGACTTCGCTCGCCGATGCGCGCCGCGCTGTCGCGGAAGAAACGCTGAATCGCGATCTTGCCGAGCTTCGGGTCTGGTACGCAGCGGGACAGCTGAAGGACGCACTGGGAATTCAGGCAGCAGGAGAGACGAAGTGAAGAGACTCGTTTTGATGATGACCGTTGCGTTTGCGTTGGCGTGCACGAAGAACGAAGCCACAACCACGAACAAAACAGGTGAGGCACCGCAACTGCCCGCGGATGTGCAGAAGGTCGCAACCGCCGCAAATGAAACCGTTCCGGTGGGGGAGCAGGCGCCTTCGCCTGCCGCCACTGAGACTCAGAACGGCACGATCATCGCGACCGGCGAGTTCGTCTCGCCAGTGCGCTCGGAGCTCGCCTCGAAACTTCCCGGCCGTGTCGCGAAGATGTATGTCGGCGAAGGCGATCACGTGTCGAAAGGCTCGCCTGTGCTCGAGATCGAGACGGACTACACGCGTCTCAATCTGCAGCGAGCCGAGGCAGATGCGGCGCGGGCGAAGGCGATGGCGGAGGATGCGCGGCACGATCTCGATCGCAAGAAGGAGCTGATCGCGAAGGATTCGATCCCGCGCGCCACCTTCGATCGCTCGCAGGCGAACTACGATCAGTCGCAGGCGGCACTCGCATCGGCGCAGGCGCAGGTGGCAACGTATCGCCAGCAGCTCGCCGATTCGACCCTGCGCTCGCCGATCGACGGCGTCATCGCCGAGAAGCGCACCGACGTCGGCCAACGCCTCGGCGACAACACCGTGGCCGTGGTGATCGCGCAGACGTCGCCGCTGAAACTCCGCTTCCGTGTGCCGGAGCGCTATCTCGCGACGATTCGAAAAGGGCAGCCAGTGAAAGCGAATGTCGATCCGTATCCGGGTGAAACGTTTGCGGGACATGTGTCTGTCGTCGGCGGTGTCGTCGATCCGGCGACGCGCTCGTTCATCGTCGAAACCGAATTCGCGAACCGCGACGGCAGATTGAAGCCGGGCCTGTTCGCGAGAGTCGAGATGGGAAAGTGAGTGCCGGGTTCTGAGTGGCCCCGTCACTCAGAACTCAGTACTCAGAACTCAGTACTGGATTCATCATGCACAAACTCGCTGAACTCTGCGTCCGCCGGCCCGTCTTCGCGACGGTGCTCGTCCTCTCGCTCGTCGTCGTCGGATATTTCGCGTATCTGCAGCTCGGCGTCGATCGTTTTCCGAAGGTCGACTTCCCGACGATCACGATCTCTACCCATCTCACTGGCGCCGCGCCGGAAGAGATCGAAACGGATATCACCGACAAGATCGAAGAGGCAGTCAACACGATCAGCGGCATCGATCAGTTGCAATCGATCTCGTCGGAAGGTCAGTCGCAGGTCATCGTGCAGTTCGTGCTGGAGAAGGACACCGATGTCGCCGCACAGGAAGTGCGCGACAAGGTGAATACGATTCTGCGCGATCTGCCGAAGGACGCCGATCCTCCGATCATTCAGAAATTCGATCCCGATTCGATTCCGGTCATCGGCATCGCGCT
>CAZKID010000633.1:0-2471 GCA_964552405.1 uncultured Thermoanaerobaculia bacterium | reverse complement strand
TCGGCTACCGCGCGGCGAAGTTCGTGCGGCGCAATCGCGTTGGCGTGGCGGCGGGCCGAGCTGTCGTCAGCCGATCCTGCGACGACTCTGACACTCGCCGACACGTTGCTCGATCGCGCGTGGTGGTAGAGCCGCACGAATCGGGATTCCAGTGCGACGGTGCAGGAGGCAATGGCGGCATACGAGAAAGCGCTGGCGATCGATCCGCGAAATACGTCGGGGATGGACAACATCGGTCAGGCGTACCGGCTGGTCGCGCAATACGAGAGCGAGCATGGCGGCGACCCGACGCCGGCGCTCGATGCTTCGATCGCGAGCTTCGAGCGCGCCCTGCGAACCGATCCGGAGCTGGCGATCGGCTGGAGGAATCTCGCGAAGACCGCGCTGCGCCGCGCGGAGGTTCAGTCGAAGAGGGGAGTCGATCCGCACGCCGGCCTCGCGGAGGTCTTGCAGTTCATCGAAAGACTCCCGGGCAACCACAAGAACGAATACCGCCAGACCGCCAAAAATCAACTCAAGTGATGGCCTTGCGGCGGAACTGGCGCAGGCCGAAGAGCAGCAGGGCTGCATCGAAGACGATCAGGGCCGCGATGATCAGGAGGAAGCCGAGGTGAGGGGTGTTCGGGACGAGGGCACTGCGAAAGCCCTCGCTCGCGTAAACGAGCGGGTTGATCAGCACGACGCGCTTGAGGATGGGGAACTTCGCGAGCGCCGACCAGGGATAGTACGTGCAGCCGAAGAAGATCATCGGCGCCATCACCATGCTGAACATGAGGCCGACATGCTGCTGCCCGATGCTGCAGCCGAGAGTTAGCCCAAGGGTGGCGGACAAAGCGGAGACGAGGAACGCGATCAACGCGAAGCGAAGGAGATGCGTTGCCTCGAGCGAGGCGCCTCCCATCACCAGCCACGCGGTCGGGATGACCACCAATCCGGCGACGAGCGCCTGGATCATTCCGGCGACCACCTTCTCGATCGCGAGCCACTCGATGTTCATCGGTGCCAGCAGCCGGTCCTCGATCTCCTTCGTGTACTGAAACTCCGTGATGAGCGGCATCGTCACCGCCCAGGTGCCGGTCATCACCATTGCCAACGCGATCACGCCCGGCAGGAGCAGCGACTTGTACTGCGGATTCATCAGACCGCTGGTCGTCATCACGCGGCCGAAGACGAACGTGAAGAGCATCGGCTGCAGCAGCGTCTGGAACGTCAGCGTAACTGCGTTCCGCCGCGCCACATGCGCGTCGCGTGCGAGCATCGCGAAGAAGGTGCGGAAGTTCATTCTCTGAGACTCCGGCCGGTGTGATGAAGGAAAAGGTTCTCCAGACTCGGCTCCGCGATGTGCAGGTCGCGGATGCTCACACCCGCGGCCGTCACCGCATTGACGACTTCCGGCACGAGCGTACCGCCGCGATCGGCGTAGACGTCGATTTCCAGCCCGTCCTTCGTGCGCACATCGGACACGCCTGCCAGCGCGCGGAGGCTTGTCACGAGATCCTCAGAAGCCGCGCTCACATCGACGCGCAGCAGATAGCCGCCGGGAATGGACTGCTTGAGCTCCGCAGGTGTGCCGAGCGCAATGACATGCCCGTGATCGACGATCGCGACACGATGGCAGAGGCTGTCCGCCTCTTCCATGTTGTGTGTCGTAAGGAGAATCGTCTTGCCGCGTGCGTTGTAGTTGCGAATCATCTCGATGAGGAGCAGCCGTGTCTGCGGATCGAGTCCCGCGCTCGGCTCATCGAGAAACAGCACGTCCGGATCGTGCATCATCGCGCGCGCGATCGAGAGGCGCTGCTGCATGCCGCCCGAAAATCCCATCACGCGGTCATTCGCACGATCGAGCAGCTTGAACTCGGAGAGCAGTGCATCCGCGCGTTCCCGTCGCTGCGATGAGCCGAGGCCGAAGTATGCGCCGTGAAACGTGAGGATCTCGCGCGCGGTCAGCATGAAGTCGAGGTTGGGCCGCTGCGGCACGACGCCGATGAGGCGCTTCACCGCGACAGGGTTCTGCCAGACGTCGTGCTCGCCGATCCATGCGCGGCCCGACGTCGGACGCACGCGCGTCGTGAGTACGCCGACCGTCGTCGACTTTCCCGCGCCGTTTGGACCTAGGAGGCCGAAGATCTCGCCGGGACGCACTGCGAGCGTGAGACCGTCGAGTGCACGCACGGTCGCGAACTCCTTGACGAGCGCTTCGGTTTTGACTCCGATCTGCATGAGGTTTCGCTGTTGCGCGGGTTTTGCGGGCCCGGGGGGGTGATGTGACCGCGAGCCCGCGTAACCGCGAGCCCGCGAGGCCTCATGCCTCCGCCATCTCCGTTGCTTTGTTCGCCTTCTTGCGGGCGACTTCGCGCTGCGAGTGATCGAGGATCTTCTTGCGGATGCGGATCGACTCCGGCGTCACTTCCACCAGTTCGTCGTCATCGATCCACTCGAGGGTCTGCTCGAGTGTCATGATCTTCGCCGGC
>CAZKID010000632.1:1301-2479 GCA_964552405.1 uncultured Thermoanaerobaculia bacterium | reverse complement strand
AACTCTTCCGTTTCGCCGCCGCAGGCCCGGATCACTTCCGCGGCATCGCGGTCGTGTAGCAACGCGAAGAGCAGATGCTCGAGCGTCACATATTCATGGCGGCGCGTGAGCGCCTCGTTCACGGCGAATTCGAAGGCGGCTTGAAGCGGTTTGGCGATCATTGTGCGTGAGGGATAACGCTGAGGTTCGGAGTTGGATTTCGCGCGCCCATTCTCACCATCAACCGGATCTGTCCCGCGTGATAGAGATCATGCATCGGCACCATGCGGATCGTTCGTGACTTTTCCGCGATCTTGCGTGTCGATGCCGTGGCAACCGCCTCGCGAAATCGCTCGTGGCATTCCTGCAGCAGCCCGAGGTCCGCGCGCCAGTTCTCCTCCGCCGCCTCAGGCAGCGCGAAGAAGTTGGTGCCCTTGCGAGGAAAACGCACTTTCGTTCCCGACAAGCGGCGCGTGGCGACGAACTTCCAATACGCGCAGTGGAGCACGAGCTCCCAGATGCTGTGCGTGTCCGCTGCCGTCCGTCGTACTGCATCCGCCGCTCTAACGCCGCGCAACACATTCCTGAGATTCGGCCCATGTGGTGACGGCTGGTCATAGGCCTCGTCGATCAGCTGCAGCAGGAGAGTGCGCTCGGTCATGCCTTCTCCGTCGTGCAGAGCAACGGGTATTCGTGCTCGCGCGCAAGAGAGATCGTCTTCTCGACCTTCATCTGCGCCACCTCGAACGTGTAGATCCCCGCAACGCCGATGCCTTGCTCGTGCACGTGAAACATCACTTGCACGGCTTCGTCCTCGCTCATGTTGAACACCGAGGTGAGGATCCAGACGACGAACTCCATCGTGGTGTAGTCGTCGTTGTGAAGGAGGACTTTGTAGAGCGGAGGCTCTTCGACTTTCTCGTGGCTCTCGGCGACAGGAGCCTCTTCGTAGGGCATGGTTAAACTTTATCCTGAGCGAAGCGAAGGATCTACGGCTACACCGGCAGAGGCATCGTCTTTAGGCAACACCCGCGCGGTGTAACCGAAGATCCTTCGCTGCGCTCAGGATGAAAACTTTGCCACCTCCGCCACTACGCCCGGCAGCGTCCCGATGTCGAAGGGCTTGCGCAGCACGCGCCCGATCGGGCATGGTTAAACTTTATCCTGAGCGAAGCGAAGGATCTACGGCTACACCGGCA
>CAZKID010000632.1:0-1201 GCA_964552405.1 uncultured Thermoanaerobaculia bacterium | reverse complement strand
ACTACGCCCGGCAGCGTCCCGATGTCGAAGGGCTTGCGCAGCACGCGCCCGATCGCATTCGGATCGATGAATTGCAGTGACGCGTCTCCTGCCGCGGTCATGATCACGGTCGCCTTCAACAGCTCAGGACGCCTCATCATGAGATGCCGTACGACATCGAAGCCGGAGAGGCGCGGCAGCATCAGGTCGAGCAGGATGCAGTCATAGCTGCCGGTCCATAGCTTCTCGATCGCCGCCTCGCCATCCTCGGCGATCGTGACTTCGCTCGTCGACGCCAGCGCGGACTCGATGCGCGAAGCGATGAGTGCTTCGTCCTCGATCAGGAGAACGGTCGGACGGCCTGCTTCGACTGCGACTGCAGCTGCAGGCTTCGCCTCTTCCACCTTCCTGGGTTTGGGATCCATGAAGCGCGTGACCGCCGCGATCAGCTTGTCGCGCGTGAGCGGCTTGCAGATCCATCCATCCGCGTCCGACGCGGAGAACAGCCGCTTGAGCCTCTCTTCGGAGTGACCGGAGACGAGCACGATGGGAATCTGATAGCGCGCGCGAATGAACTGTCCGAGACGATGGCCCGGAATGCTCGGCATCTCGATGTCCATCAAGACGAGATCCGGTACGCGGTCCGCGAGAATCGTGTTGAGCTCGCTCCACGAACGCGCGGTCAGCGTCGAGAACCCTTCGCGCTCGCACATCTTCGATGCCTCGTTGAGGAACATCGGATTGTCGTCGACGATCAGAATGGTGGACATCGGGAGCGTTGATTATAGGTCGAGCACGTTGCCTGGCTCGATCTCGATCGCCTGCTGACCTCGCCTGAAAATTCGCGCAGCAGCAGATCCGATGAGCCGCACGACGCCATTCTCCACCCGCCACACGCAGCCTTGACCCAGACCAATGCCCGGCGTACCGCCCCCTTCATTAAACTCGCGAATGCGTTCTTCGCGCGTCTCGCCGCGATGCGTCGATTTCAAATCGGGGTCGAGATAATGCGGGTTGAGCTGGAATGACACGAAGCCGAGCGCGTCGAGCGTCGGAGGCCAGACGATCGGCATGTCATTCGTGGTCTTGATCGTGGGGCCGGCGATGTTCGTCCCGGCACTCGAGCCGATGTACGCGACCCCGCCGCCGACGAGCCCGCGGACCCGGTCGACGGGCTTGGGCTCGAAGGGTGTCTTCAGCATGCGGAACCTGTTGCCGCCCC
>CAZKID010000631.1:0-2484 GCA_964552405.1 uncultured Thermoanaerobaculia bacterium | reverse complement strand
CGCGCCCAAAGCCCGACCCCTGCATAGATGCTCCAAAGGATCGGCACGACCGAAAGCATCACAGCGACAGTCTGCGCCGTCGTCTCGGCTTGCGACCACCCGATCTTGAATGCCATGCCGCCAATCGCTGGCGCCACGACTGTCAACAACACACACAAGACCAACAGCCATCCGCCCACTTCGGGTGGCTGATCCCTGAATGAACGATTGCTTGCAACCATCTATGTAAATCCGCGAACGTAGCTCGTATAGCACAACTGTCTGTGTTCGTCCACGCCCGACTTCAAGACCATCTCGCAAGTGGAGGATCTGCGGGCGGCGTTCGGGAAGCGAGTGCGAGAACTGCGGAACGAGCGCGGTTGGTCGCAGGAGAAGCTTGCCGAACGAGCATCACTCCACTGGACCTACGTTTCCGCCGTCGAACGCGGTGTGAGGGTTCAGACCGTTTGGCACCATTGAGGTCGCAGGAATAAGAGACACTTCCGAGCCACGGGAGGAGGATCCCGATGGCGAAGGAAAGCACACCGGAGAAGGTGGTCCAGGACATCCGGCGGAAGACGCGCCGGCGGTTTTCGGCGGAAGAAAAGATTCGGATCGTGCTGGAAGGGTTGCGCGGCGAGGAGAGCATCGCCACGCTGTGTCGAAAGGAAGGGCTGGCGCCGAATCTCTACTACCGCTGGAGCAAAGAATTTCTCGAGGCCGGTAAGAAACGGCTCGTGGGCGACACGACGCGGGAAGCGACGTCGAGTGAAGTTGGGGATCTGCGAAAAGAGAACGCGCGCCTGAAGCAGCTCGTCGCCGAGACGGTGCTCGAGAATCGGCTGCTCAAAAAAAGCGTGACGGCCTCCGGCTCGGACGAGGACGAGCCGTGCGATTGACGGCCGGGGAAAAACGCGAGGTCATTCGCCTCGTTGAAGAATCCGAGTTGCCCGCGCGTCAGACACTGCGCGAGCTGCAGGTGCCGCGCACGACGTTCTACCGCTGGTATCGGCGGTATCGGGTGGAGGGTGTCGAGGGCCTGACGCCACGGCCGTCGGCCGCGCAGCGGTACTGGAATCGCATTCCGCTGGCCATCCGCCAGCGCGTGGTCGATCTGGCGCTGGCCGCACCGGAGCGCACGCCGCGCGAGCTCGCCTGGCAATTTACCGACCGGGAGGGCCATTTCCTCTCGGAATCGAGCGTCTATCGGATCCTGAAAGCGTACGACCTGATCACGAGCCCGGCCTTCGTCGTGCTGACGGCCGGAACAACGTTTCAGCATCCCACCCATCGGCCCAACGAGCTGTGGCAGACCGACTTCACGTATCTCCACGTGGTGGGCTGGGGCTGGTACTACCTCTCGACCGTGCTGGACGACTACTCGCGCTACATCCTCGCCTGGACGCTGCGCACGTCGATGGGCGCGAGCGACGTCATGGAGACCCTCGACCTCGCCCGTGCCGCCGCGGGCATCGACCGCGTGCCCGTCGTCCATCGGCCGCGGTTACTCAGCGACAACGGTCCCTGCTATATCTCCGGGCAACTCGCGACGTATCTCGAGACGAGCGGCCTCGCGCACACACGGAGCGCCCCGTACCATCCGCAGACACAGGGCAAGATCGAACGGTACCATCGCTCGCTGAAGAACGTGGTCAAGCTCGACCAGTACTACACGCCGTGGGAACTGGAACGCGCGCTGGCCCGCTTCGTGGAGGACTACAATCACCGGCGGTATCACGAATCGCTGCAGAACGTGACGCCCGCCGACATGTATCACGGCCGTCAGGTGACGATCTTGGCGCGCCGCAATCGGATCAAACAGCGGACGCTACAGCGACGAAAGCGGGAGAACTTACAGACGCCGCATCATGCGGCCATGCGCTCGGATGCGTCTCTACGAAACGGCGCCCCAGAGTGCCATCGAGTCTGACGACGTACAGGCATCGACATCAAGACATTCGACAGTTGGCGACTTGTCGATGAATTGAGACTCGTCGCCAACACCGTCAAGCACGCTGAAGGCGGTGCAGCGAGGACACTGCGCAAGTCGCGACCTGAATTGTTCGTGTTGCCCCAGTCAAGACGCTCGGGAACAGAGATCGGGCCGACGCGAGTCCGAAAACCGTTGTTCGGAGACGGACTCTACGTGAACAAAGATGATTTCAACGCCTACCATGAAGCGACCGTGGCGTTTTGGAAAGACCTCGGAGCCGCATTCGAGCGTATGAAGTGGTGACTGCAGGCTGCTCAGCGACGATTTGGATCTACTACAGCTCATCACCGCTGCTGCGGTATCGAGGAATGAACAGTCGCTGATAGACCCGTTCGGCGTAGCTGTCAGTCATGCCCGCTACGTAGTCGCACACTCGCCGTTCAATAGTGGCCGGTCCCTTGTAAGAGCTATCCCACGATGGAATCAGTTGGGTGGCTCAGGTTGTCCTTCGCCGCGTCGTCCTGAGCGCCCGCGTCGATCAGCATCGCCCCGCAAGAGAACTCCAATAACAC
>CAZKID010000630.1:0-2485 GCA_964552405.1 uncultured Thermoanaerobaculia bacterium | reverse complement strand
CCTTTGAGGAATTCGGGGGCCGGATAGGGAATAGGCGACAAAACCCGCGATGAATCGATGCCCCAGTCCGGATTGAACACTGACCGATCAGCATTCGCATCGCCTGCCGCGACACCGACGCGGCTTCCGGTCGACTGGATCTCCTTCTGCACCGGCGCCGACAACAGGAACTGCTGCAGCTTCTTGAACGCCGCTTCCTTATTCGCATCGCCGCGATCGACGTACGCGAGCGGATGATCCGAGATCACGAGGCCATCGATCGGATAGATGACGTAGAGCGGCTCGAGTCCGCGCCTGACCAGCTCGCGATTCGTCTCGATCACGAGCGACTCGTAGTTCACCATACCGTCGTACTGGTCGTACTTCGTGAGGAAGAGATCCTTGAGCCAGCCGGAGCTGCCGGCGGTGCGATTCACCGTGCCGAGGAGGCGGCGTACTTTGCCAGTGATCTCGGGATCGCGGAGATGTTCGACGGTCAAGGCATCCGGCGATCCCGCGAACGAATTGAGATATCCGAGGTATGCCGACGCGCCGCTGTTCGACTGCGTCGCCGAAGTCATCATGTAGCGAATCTGTCCCCCCTCGGCGGCCTTCAGTATGTCGTCGACTTTGACGTCTTTGCCGATCCAGCCGAGTCGTTGTGCGACCGACTTCTTCAGCGCGAAGACGATCGGCGAGCGCATGATGCTCTCCGAGAGCTTCGTTCGATGCGCCGCGTCGCCGAGCCCGATCCAGATCGAGTCGGCGGGCCAGACGGCATCGACATCCGATGTCGTGTCCTGCAACGCGAGCATGATGTCGACCGATCCCTTGTACTTCACGGCGATGTTCGTGCCGTTCTCGCGCGCAAAGCGATCGATCAGCGGCTGCAGTGTTTCGTTTTCGGAACCGGAAAGGATCGTGATGGCCGGAGGGCCTTTCGGAGCCTCCGTTGTCGATGCTTGCGGCGTCTCCGTTCGCCGGCCACAGAAAAGCAGAAGAAGTCCGAGAAGGGCCGCAGACGCGCGCTTCATGTTCACTCTCACTTTCAGGGACGCAATCACTATAGCGTCACCGCTTTCGTGCTACATACAGCAAATGCGGATGCGGATAACCGGCATCGATCGGGACGCGATCGACGTCGTCGAACCCCGCGCGACGGAGTCGATCGACGATTCTTTCCGGCGTTTCGAAGAAGAGTCCTTCCGCCATCGTGATCCCGAGCAGTCGTACGCTGATCGATTCCTGAAGGCGATTCCAGCGCTGTTTCCAACGCAGCGTGGGATCCATCTCCTTCAGAAGAAACATCCCACCTGGAGCGACGCGATCGGCGATGCGATGCAGGAGCGCATCCCAATCCTTGCAGTCGATCGTGTAGAGAACGTCGAGCATCGCGACGACATCGAACGTTCCGCGAATCGCTTCGTCGTATCCGGCAACGAGATCGATCGATGACGTTTGATGCAACTTGCGCGTGTCCGGTTCGACCGCAATCGCGCGGCACGCGCCCTGGTCGATCGCCAGCCGGCTGAATGCACCGTGGCCTGCACCGATCTCCAGGACTCTTGCACCGGGAGGGATTCGCTTTGCCACGCGCAGAAACGGACAGGTGAGAAAGCGAATGAGAATGTGAAGCCGCGCTCCGAGAGGGAAGGAGCGGTACTCGCGATGAAGGACGACGAGGCTTTGAAAAAACACGCGCTGCGATTCTAGTGTGGGGCGCGGATGAGACGGGGCTGCGAGGCTTCGAGGGCGCGGGGCTCGTGGTGAGCTTCCACCACGTGCCCTCGAGCCCTCGTGACCTCGCATCCCAGGTTCCTACTGCTTGATCTTCTTCAGTGCTTCCATCTCGAGTGCAACTACTTCCTTCGGCAGTGGCGCATAGCCGAGCTGCGTCGCGAACTTCTGACCGTCGGTGATCGCCCACTTCACGAAGTCGACCATCGTGCGCGAACGCTGCAGGTCGCGCGGCGACTCCTGAAGGAGCAGCCACGTGAACGACGCGATCGGATAGACATCCTTGCCCGGCGCATTCGTGATCGACACGCGGAAATCCTTCGGCATGTTCTTCACGGCACTCGCAGCGGCGTTCGACACCGTCTCCGTCGAGGCATTCACGAACTCACCCGCCATGTTCTGCACGGCGCCATAGCTGATCTTGTTCTGCAGCGCGTAGATCAGCTCGACGTATCCGATCGAGCCCGGCGTCTGCTTCACGAGACCGGCAACACCCTCGTTGCCCTTGCCGCCGACACCAGCCGGCCAGTTGACCGACGTCGCGACGCCGACCTTCTGACGATACTCGGGCGAGACCTTAGACAGGTAATCACACCAGATATAGCTAGTACCCGAACCATCCGAACGGTGCACGACCGTGATTTCGTCGCCCGGCAAATTCACGCCAGGATTGGTTGCCTTGATCGCCGGATCGTTCCACTTCGTGATCTTGCCGAGGAAGATGTTGGCGAGCGTTGCGCCATTGAACTTCAGCGCACCAACTCCCGGA
>CAZKID010000629.1:0-2501 GCA_964552405.1 uncultured Thermoanaerobaculia bacterium | reverse complement strand
CGCAGCAACCCCTGCTGGAACATCGAATCGGCGATGCGATCCTTGATCACGATCTTCCCCGCGGGCGCCGCTCCCGTGAGCTCCGACTCCGCGATCGTGACGTCCCCAAACTCCTCGCGTGCCACCGCGTAACCCCAGTCCTTGAACGCCCCCTCGGTGAACTTCATGATGTTCCCCTTGTGGACGAGCGTGACCGAGTCGCGCTTCGTTGCGATCGCGTACTGAATCGCCTTGCGCACGAGCCGCTTCGAGCCGAACTCGGACATCGGCTTGATGCCGATCGCCGATGCTTCGCGGATCTTGCCGGACGTGCGGCGCTCGACGTTGTTGATGCAGTCGATGATGGCGTTGGCGCCGTCGCTCCCCGCAGGCCATTCGATGCCCGCGTACACGTCTTCCGTGTTCTCGCGGAAGATCGTCATGTTGACCTTCTGCGGTTCGCGAACCGGAGAGGGCACGCCATCGAAGTAGCGCACCGGGCGCACGCAGGCGTAGAGATCGAGGACCTGCCGCATCGTGACATTCAGCGAACGGATGCCGCCGCCCACCGGTGTTGCTAGCGGACCTTTGATCGACACGCGATAGTGCTGCAGCGCGTCAAGGGTTTCCTGCGGCAGATACTCGCCGAACTTCTCGTTCGCCTTGTCGCCAGCGAAGACCTCGTGCCAGTGGAACTGCCTCTTGCCTCCGTACACCTTTTTCACCACGCCATCCAGGACGAACTGCGTTGCCTTCCAGATGTCGGGTCCTGTGCCGTCGCCTTCGATGTAGGGAATGATCGGATCGTCGGGCACGACGATCTGATTCTTCTCGTAGCCGATTCGCGTGCCAGTGGCAGGAGGTGCAATGCGATTGGCGGTCATGCGGCGAGATTACAACAGAGTACCGAGTTCTGAGTTCTGAGTTCTGAGTACTGAGTTCTGAGTAAAACCGATCTAACTCAGAACTCAGCACTCAGAACTCAGAACTCGGTTCTCAGCACTGGATGAGCGACCGGAGCAACTTCAGGTTCTTCCGATCGCTCACATCCTCCACCGTCTTCGGGGTTTCGATCAGCTTCGGCACGCGTGCGAATCGCGGATCATTGAGCACGAATGCAAACGCGTCGAGACCGAGTTCGCCTTTGCCGATGTGCTCATGGCGGTCGACGCGCGAGCCAACGCCCTTCTTCGAATCGTTGATGTGAAACGCGCCGATGTTCTCGGCGCCGACGTGCTTCTCCATCTCGTCCATTGCGCGGTCATAGCCATTGCGCGTGCGGATGTCGTAGCCCGCGGCGAAGATGTGGCAGGTGTCGACGCAGACGCCGACGCGTTTCCGGTCATCGACGAGCGTCATCACGCGTCCCAGCTCTTCGAAGGTACAACCGAGACACGTGCCCTGTCCGGCCGCGGTCTCGAGCAGAGTGACGACGCGATGATTCGGAAGCGCAGCATGAATCTGGTCGAGAGAGCGAGCGATTTGATCGAGTCCTGCTTCTGCGCCCGCTCCGAGGTGCGCGCCTGGATGCAGCACGACGCCGTAGGCATCGAGCTGCTCCGCCCGATCCAGCTCGTCGATCATCGCGGCGATCGACTTCGCATGAAACTCCGCGTTCGTCGTCGCGAGGTTGATGAGATACGACGCATGCGTCACGATCGGACGTATGTGGCGTTTCTCGTTGAACGTGCGGACATCGTCAGCCGTGAGCGTCTTTCCCTTCCACTGATTCGAGTTCTTCGCGAACATCGCGAGAGCCGTGGCGTTGATCGCCGTCGCACGCTCGAAAACTGTGTGCAGGCCACCCTTCGTGGACAGGTGCGCGCCGATGAGATCGCCGGGAGCGTCGGGGAATGTGAAGCGGGACATTGGTTTTGAAGCCGCCTACTGCAATTTGAAATTCACCGTGACCGTGTAATACACGTCGATCGGCTCGCCGCGATACGTCGCCGGGCGAAACTTCCACTGCTCGACCGCATCACGCGCGGCTTCGCCGAGACCGTAGGGGAGATCCTTGATGATCTCGACGTTGTCGATCGTGCCGTCCTTGCGCACGATGCCTCGAATTACGACAGCACCGGCCACATTCCCGCGGCGTGCGAGCGAGGGGTAGCGCGGAATCACACGATCCGTCTCTTCGGGCTGCGTTCCGCCGGCGGGCACTGCTGCGTAGACACCTGCAGGTTCGGGTGTTGGCTCCGGTGTCGACGGCGGAACTGTTTCCGGCGGCGGTTCCTCGTGCGCAGTTTCTGTCGCGGCCGTCGAAGTTGCCGGCGAGGATGTCGTCGCGACGTCGAGCTGACGCGTGCCGGCGCCAGTCACATCGACGGAGTCGATGTCGGCGTAGGCAACCTGATTCTGATAGTCGATCGCGTAGAAGTCGTGATCGCGCGTGAAGATGTGTACCTGTGATTCAGCCGGCAGCTCGCCGATCATCGGATAGAAGATGCCTGGTCCCGCGTAGAGCTGCGTTCTCTCCGACACGAGGCCGGCGAGCGGTGGCAGCTTGCGAATCGCGGCGT
>CAZKID010000628.1:0-2505 GCA_964552405.1 uncultured Thermoanaerobaculia bacterium | reverse complement strand
TTTCGAGGTCGGATTTCGTCACCGGGCCGTGGGCCTTTACTTCGGCGTAATAACGCACGCGGCGCAGGGGACGATTCGCGACCCGGGGCGTGCCGCGCGAACGGCAGGCGATTTCGCGCGCGCCCTCGTCCTCCAGCTGCACCTGCAGAAGACCGGCGGAGCGGCGCACGATGGTCGCGAGCTCTCCCTCGGTGTAGAACTCGAGGCGCGCGACGATGCCGAAGCGCTCGCGCAGCGGGTTCGTCAACATGCCGGCGCGCCTCGTTGCGCCGGCGAACGTGAAGGGCCGCAGAACGAGGTTGATCGGGCGACTTCCAGATCGAAGAGCCCGTTCCTCGCTTTGAACCAGACTCGCTCCGCATCGACGAACGAGATCAACGCTCCTCGCGCGCTGCATGCTTCGGCTGCGATTCTCGCCAGATCATCGAACGACCGCTCCGGCGTGCTGTCAAGAACGTCGTATGCGTGCAGTGCCGCCAGCCGCGCATCTTCCTGCACGCTGGGCGACGTCTGCGGCATTGAGCCACGAATCGACTCCGCTGATTGCACCTTGCACCTCCAGTATGAGAGGTCAGTGAATCAACCGAAGTGCCAGCGGACTGCGCGAGCGTTAGGCCTCGCTAAACGTTGGATTTCAGAGAACTTGGAGCTCGATCGGGGAGGAGCGTTCGTCGCTTCTCGCCTGGCAGTGAGTGGACGACTGTTCGAAAGGTGGACGGAAGAACGGCCCTACCGCTCTTCCAACGCGCGCAACTCTTCATCCGCGACCCGCAGCCGGCGAGCGGTTGCCAGCGCAAGATGCGCAAACACGGCGGCGGCGACCTCCTGATGCGTCTTCGCAGCCTCATCGAAGATACTCCGTGAGAGCGCGAACAACTCCGTCTCTGTTGCCGCGTCGGCATCCGCCGAACGAACACCTCGATCAAGAAAGGCCATCTCGCCGAAGAACTCGCCCCGCCCGAAGGTCGCGAGGTGATGCCGTTTGCCGCCTTCGAGCGGCAGAAGAATGTGAATCCGTCCGCGGCGGACGAAGAAAATCTCGTCGCCGCCATCGCCTGCGGAAAAGACACGCGAACCTTCAGGCATCGTGACATCACGGCCGACACGCTGCAGGTAGTCGATCGCCTCCGCATCGAGCCCGCGCAGGAATTCGATCTGCTTGAGCGTCATCGGCACCGTCGACTCCCCCGCCACCCATCCCGCCGCCGAGAGAATCCGTTCCTCGATCCACTCCAGCGCCGCATCGCGCGTCTCGAACACGGGAATCCCATCGTCGCTGCCGACGAGGCCGAGCTGTCCCATGTAGTGCTCGATGTCCTGATGCGAGGGAAGCCGCGACGGTAACCCGCTGAAGAGCAGCCTTCCTCCCCGCTCGCGCAACCGCGTATCCATCTGCAGGAAGAGGTGCGCGGCCGTGTAATCCATCGACTGCACGCGGCGAAAATCGAAGAGGAGGTAGTGGCAGGAGTTCAGATCGCGCTCGAGTTGCGTGAAGAGCTGATCGGTTGTACCGAAGAAGAGATCGTCCTTCAGTTGCACGACGACCGCTTCGGTACCGTGCGCATCGAGAATCGTCATGGCGTCAGGCGAACGTCTCCGCTTCGAGCGAATCGCGTGCAGATCGCCGCGACGAAGAATGACGGAGCCGCGCATCTGATTGCGAATGAAGAGCACGATCGCGAGACAGACACCGGTCAGTGACGCTTCGATCAGTCCGACGGATTCCGCCACGACCACCACGGCGGCAATCACCAGAAAGTCGAGGCGCGTCGCCGGCGAGAGCAACAGCTTGAACATCTCGAAGCTGAACATGCGCCATGCGATCACGAGCAGAATGCCGGCGAGCGCCGCGATCGGAACCCAGGCGATCACTCCGCTCAAGGCGAGCAGCGCCACCAGGACGAGGACGCCCTCGCCCACTCCGCTCCAGATCGAGCGGCCTCCGCTCGTCACATTGATGAGAGTCGGCCCCATCGTTCCGGAGCCCGGCACGCCGCCGGCGAAGAACGACGCCACATTCGCCACACCCTGACCAATCAGCTCGCGATTCGAGTTGTGGCGGCTCCGCGTGACCGCGTCGAGCACAACGCCTGTCTTCAAGGTGTCGATCGACAAGAGCGCTGAAAGTGTTAGCGCGGGTCCAATCACCACGAGCAGATCGCTCATGCGCAGTGACGAGAGCGCAGCAAGCCTCAGCGACATGCCGCCGAGGAATGAGCCTTCGACATGAATCGGCCCGACGATCAACGGATTGTTCGCGAGATGCAGCAGCCGCGGCTCGAACTGCGCGACGGCGAAGTACGCGCCGATTCCCGACGCGAGGCCGATGATCGCGCCGGGCACTTTCTTCGTAAGCCGCGTCGCCAGCACCATCGCGAGAATCGTGACGGTACCGACCACGATGCTCGGCCACTGCCACGTGTGCGGCGTCACCAGCGCATCAGGCAGCGATCGCGCCTTCGAGCCGACGAACCTCGGGAATTGCGCGAACGCGATGATCACCGC
>CAZKID010000627.1:0-2513 GCA_964552405.1 uncultured Thermoanaerobaculia bacterium | reverse complement strand
TGTAATAGCCGGCCACATGGGCGCCGGTCGGATCGCTGAGCGGAATGTTCGTTCCGAACTTCGCCCCGCCGCCGTTGCTACCGTTGCTGACGCTGTCGAACGACGCTTCCGCAACCGACTCGGACACCTTCAGCTTCGGCTGATTCGTGATGTAGCGAACAGTGCCCGACTCCGACCCGGCACCGAAGAGCGTGCCCTGCGGTCCGCGCAGAACTTCCACGCGATTCAGATCGAACAGATCGAGATCGGGAGTGAAGAGTGAGAGCGAAACGACCGACTCATCGAGGTAGACGCCGACCTGCTCCTTCACGCCCGGCTGGTCGCGCGCGATCTGGCCGGACGAGACGCCGCGGATCGCGACCTGACTCTGTCCGGGCCCGAGGTTTTGCACCGTAAAGCCTGCAACGTTGGCGGCAACATCTTCGATGTTTTCCGCGCCGCGATCGCGAAGGTCGCTCTCACTTTGCGCCGCAACGGAGATCGGGATGTCCTGGACTTTCTCCTCGCGTTTGGTCGCGGTGACGACCATCTCCTCGCTGACTTTCGGCTTCTCAGCGGCTTTCTGATCGTCCTTCTTTTCCGTGGTTTCCTGAGCAAAAAGCACCAAACCGGGGGTCGTGATTGTGAAGATCGCGACTAAAAATACGAGTCTCGCCACGAGGGTTTTCATGCAGGGGCCCCTTTCAGCAGCAGAATTTTCGGTTATGGTTGAGTTCGAATTGTCTGCTGCGCGCGCGACAATGGTCAAGACATGCCGCTGCATATCGGAATCGTGGCCTGTTCCGCAGAGGGTGCGGCGCTCTGTTACCGGACGATTTGCGCGGACCCTCGCCACCACCCGGAAGTGTCGATGCACACGCATCCGCTGTCCGAGTACATGCGCTGCATCAACAGCGGCGACTGGGATGGCGTGGGCGAGTTGATGCTGATCTCCGCGACGAAGCTCGAGGCGATGGGCGCGGACATCCTCATTTGTCCCGACAATACGATTCATCAGGCGTTGCCGCGCATCGAAAGCCGCAGTCCGCTGCCGTGGTTCCACATCACCGACGTCGTCGCCACCGAGGCGCACGCGCGCGGCTTCCACCGGCTCGGCCTCACCGGGACACAGTGGCTGGTCGACAGCGAACTGTATCCCGACAAGCTCGCGAAGTACTCGATCGAGGTCATGCGTCCCGATGCTAAGGAGAAGGCGGAGATGAACCGCATCATCATGGAGGAGCTGGTGCGCGGCGTCTTCAAGCCGGCCTCGCTCGCGTTCTTCCAGCAGCTCATCTCCCGCTTCAAGTCCTCCGGCTGCGACGGCGTCATCCTCGGCTGCACCGAGATTCCACTGATCATCGACGACAAATCTTCACCGCTGCCCACGCTCGACTCGACTCGGCTGCTGGCATGGGCCGCCCTGCGCATGGCTGCAGCCGCTGGTTAGATCATGACGACCGCCAAGGCGATCATCCTCGCCATTCTGCTGACGGGCTTCTCCGCCGCAATCGGAGTCTCGACGGCGGTGTACGTCGGATATCGCAAAGCGCAGGAGAAGTTGCACGTCGATGGCGGCACGCTCCTGCAGACGATCTCCAACGCCGCGGACATGGAGGGAACGCTGCACAACATCGCGGCCGACAGCGAAGGGACGTTCGGCAAACGCGCAGCGGCGCTGAGCGCAAGGTATTCCTTCAAACCGCCCGCCGATGGCAGCCTCACCGAACGGCAGTTGCAGCAGTTCCTGGCCGTCAAACAGAAGTTGTACGAGATCGACACGGAGATGGCCGCCGACATGCAGCGCGAGCCTTCGAAGGAAATGTCCCCGGGTCTCCTGCTGAAGTGGAACTTCTTCAATCGAGTCGACCGGTTGCGCGCGGCGGAGATCGAGGCACTCGAGCAGCAGTCGATGCCATTCGACGAATACAACTGGGTGCACCTCGAGATCTACACCGCGATGGTGACGCAGGGCTTCAAACCGGAAGAGCAGCGCGCGGACTGGGGCAACGAGGTGCAGAAGGGAATCGACCAGTCACTCCAGCAGATCGACGCGAAGCTCAACGATCCGGCAACGAGCGCCGCGCAACGGGAAGAGCTGCGCCGCGCCAGGCAATCGATGACCGAGGGCCGCGAGGCGCTGACGGATTCCGCGCACGCGCTCCAGCAGAAGCTCGCGTCCGTGCCGGAATCGAACAAGGCGCTCGTACGGAAATACGAGGTGGAGCTGCACAAAGTGTTTCTGGCCGGGCTGGAGCTCGACACGATCGACATCATGAAGGCGATGGAAGGAGAGCGGGCGTCCCGCCCGCAGTGATCGGGCGTCTCGCCCGATCACTTGGTGAGGCGACCTCTACTTCGCGGGAGCATCCGGAATCATGTCGAACTTGTCATCCGACGTCATGAGGAACTTGCACTCTGCGCCCTTCGCGCAGCCGCTGATGTGGTGATTGCCGCCGACCTGCACCACATACGAACCGGGTCCGGCCTTCTCCATCTTGCCGCCGGCCGACTGATGCACGAACGTGCCGCGG
>CAZKID010000626.1:0-2513 GCA_964552405.1 uncultured Thermoanaerobaculia bacterium | reverse complement strand
CCCGGGCTTCCGGAATTCCAGCCTTTTCCGTTCATCGAAATGCTGGGGGCCAGTGACCGGGGTGCGGGTCTCGATCGCGAAGTCATCTTTCGACAGTCGATGAAGATCGGAGACTGGGTGCGTCTCGCGAAGCCTCCCGATGGAATCGTTTCGTCGATGTCGCAGGAATTCATCCCCGTCGTCTACGTCGGAATCGTGACGGTGGTTCTCGCGATGATCGGTCTCACGGTCATTCGCAGAGCCTGGCCGTGGGTCGTCTTGTTAGCTGTGTCGGTCGTCGTCGCCGCGGGCAACTACCTTCCCGTGGGCGAATGGATCGCGCGTGCACCGGTAAGGAGGTTCCGCTATCGCCCGGGCGTGTTTCCTTTTGGCGCTCTGGCGGGGATCAGCCTTATGGTGATCGGGCTCGATCGGCTGCCGAAGCGCGGGGTGTGGGCCGATCTCGCGGTCGCGTTTCTGCTGCTCGCCGATCTCGTGCCGCGCACGGTGACGCTGCGCACCGTCGATGCGCTCGATCTGCACCGAGTGCAATATCCGGCGGCGGTCGGCCAGGATGCGAAGCTCGTCCGGCTCGGTGTGCCTTCTGCAGATCGTGCGGCCTGGATCGCCGGCTATCTCAATCTTTACTCGCGGCGCCTCGACGCGACGACAGCGGCTCCGATCGCTCCGCACGATTACTCGAACACGATTGCCCACGATGTGCAGACTCCCGACATCGATCATCTCGATTCGATCAACGCCGGATGGGTCGTTACCGATCGCGTGCTTCCGCTCGATCACTACCGGCTCGTTGGGCGAGTGCGGGGAGTGGGTGCCTGGCGATCGCTACACGTGCAGCCGATGGCGCGCGTCGTTCAAACGGATGGCACGTTCGTGCCGGTCCGCAAGGTTACTCTCGACAGCGCACACGCGCGCGTGAGCATCGACACGCTGCGCGGTGGTCTTCTGGTTCTCATGCAACGCGACGCGTGTGGCTGGCGTGTATTCGTCGACGGACGGGAAGCGCGCTCGGAAATCTTCGATCGCTACTTTCGCGCCGTGCGTGTGGGTCCTGGAAAACACGATGTTTTATGGACTTTTCGCCCATTTTCACTGCTTGCGGGCGCGTGCGTCTCGTTGATGACGATCCTCGCTTTAGCGCTCCATCCTTTTTCTGTCAAGCGATCGGCGGCACGAAAATTTTCTTCGTGATCGAGTAAAAAGTTGTGGCTACATTCGAAGTGCGCGGTAGTAGAATCTCGCTCCTCCGCAAACGAGCCCGCAACATCACGAGGTGTTTAAATCGATGGTTAGTATCGACGACCGCCTGAATGCAATCATTCGAGAATTGATTGGCAATGGCATCACATTGGAGCAGGCAGTCGAAGCATTCGAAGGCAAGTACATCGTGGCAGCCATGACGGCCAGTCGCGGCAACGTCACACAAGCTTCGAAGAAGCTCGGCGTGCACAGGAATACTCTGCACAACAAGCTGCGCAGTCAGACGATGCTCAATGGCTTCGCCGAGTCCATTCGTCCGAATCGTCGTCACGTTTCGCACAAGCGGGTGACTGCTGCGAGCTCCAGCCGCGCGTCCAAGGGAAACGGGCGCGCGCGCTGACGCCGTGAACACCCAACCATCGGAGCTGCAGCGGTCGATCATCGTGCTGCTGCGCTCCAAAGGGAACCGTCTCCTCTCCCTCTCTGACATCGCGGAGCGTCTCGCTGATCCGGAGGTGACGCGCGAGGCTGTCGAGCGCGCAACCGAGGAGCTCGAAGCGGACGGTGTCGTGATTGCTCTCCGCGGCAAGCGATATTCCCTGCTCGAGTTCACGCCGTATCACGCGGGACGGGTGCGCGTTCATCCCGACGGCTACGGGACCGTACTCCACGGAGGCGATGAGCCCGACATCTACATCGATCGCAAGTCGATGAAAGGTGCGATGAACGGAGATCTCGTCGTCGTCCGCGTCGAGAAGCGGAAGCCGAGCTTCCGGCGCATCCACAATCGCGATTACGTCGCCGGCGAGGTGACGAAGGTGTTGCGCCGCGCGCATCGCACCGTCGTGGGCCGTTTCCATGAGAACGAAGGCGATCCATTCGTCGTCCCCTACGACGTTCGCATCGATACCGACATCTTCATCGAAGCCGCCGACACCATGGATGCGAAGGACGGTCAGATGGTGAACGTGGAGATCGATCGCTATCCCGATCGTTCCTCGCAGTTCGCGTATGGCAGTGTCGTCGAAGTGCTCGGCTTCATCGGTGAGCCGGGCGTCGACATCGAAGTCGTCATTCGAAAGTTTCACATCCCCCATCACTTCTCTCCTGAGGTGGTGCGCGAGGCTGAGACGATCCCGACCGAAGTGCACCCTGACGAGCTCGCGAAACGCGTCGATCTGCGGGAACACAACATCGTCACGATCGATGGCGAGACCGCGAAAGACTTCGTTGACGCGGTCGAAGTGCAACTCCTCTCCAATTGCAACTACCTGCTCGGCGTCCACATCGCAGATGTCGCGCATTACGTGGCG
>CAZKID010000625.1:0-2530 GCA_964552405.1 uncultured Thermoanaerobaculia bacterium | reverse complement strand
AGCGAACGGCGAGCTCGTCGGGTCCGTTGATCATCGCACAGTTGCGGAGAACCCCGAGGTCTAACCATCCGGTTCGTCGGGGCCGTCCGGTCACGGTTCCAAATTCGTTGCCGCGCTTACGGAGATGCTCACCCATTTCGTTTTCGAGCTCCGTCGGGAACGGCCCCGAACCGACACGCGTGCTGTATGCCTTCACCACGCCAATCACTTTGTGGATGTGCTTCGGCGCCACGCCGAGTCCCGTGCAGATACCGCCGACGCACGTACTCGATGACGTCACGAACGGATACGTCCCGTGATCGACGTCGAGCATCGTTCCCTGTGCGCCTTCGAACATGACGCTCTTTCCTGCGCGAATCTGCTCGTTGATCAGCAGGGTGACGTTGATGATCCGTTCCGCCAGCTGCCTGCCGAAGTCGAGATACGCGGCCAGCAGAGACGCGACATCGAACGGTTCGCGGCGATAGACCGCCGCCATTTCGATCTTCTCTTTCAGAACATCAGCATGGAGCAGATCGGCGACGCGAATGCCATAGCGTCCGACCTTCGACTCGTACGCGGGGCCGATGCCGCGGCCCGTCGTGCCGATCTTCGCGGTGCCGGCGGCCTCTTCTCGCGCGAGGTCGAGCGCCTTGTGATACGGCAGGATCACATGCGCCGACTCGCTGATCTTCAGATTGCTGTCGATCGTGACGCCGAGACCGCGCAGATTCGCGATCTCTTCGAGCAGCGCGGCGGGATCGATGACCATCCCGTTGCCCAGCAGGCAGAGCTTGTTCGCATGCAGGATTCCGGACGGGATCAGGCGCAGCGCAAAATGCTTGTCGCCGAATTTGACTGTGTGGCCTGCGTTATGACCGCCCTGATAACGGGCGACGACATCGAAGGACTCGCAGAGAAGATCGACGATCTTCCCCTTTCCTTCGTCTCCCCATTGCGCGCCGAGGACGGCGACGTTCTGACCCATAGCGCCGCGCATGCTACCACTGGAGAGGCAGCAGGCAGCAGATAGCAGACAGCAGGAAAAACCTGCGATCCGCCCCTGCTGTCTGCTGCCCGCTGTCTGCTGTCTGCTGCCTACTTCACCGCCGCCGGCATGTACGAGAGATCCGGACGGAAGAACGAATCCCTTCGCTCGAGGCGGCGTGTGATCGCGAGTGCGCGTGCCTGCAGCGCGCGCAGCGCGTCGCCGAGCGCGGCGGAGTTTTTCTCATCCGCCGCTGCGAAGTCGGCCGGGCTCTTGGCCGTGATGACCGCGACGAGCAGCGGCAGGTCAGTTCCACTCATGGCCGTGTAGATCGTGAAGCCGTCCGCGATCTTCTTCGACTTGAACAGCGCGACGTAGTCCTTCGCGATCTGCTCGGCCTGTTGATCCGTCCCCGGCTTCAGGTAGTAGTACTCGAGTCGTCCGAACGTCGCCTCCTCCGGTTTCACGCGCGGGTTCTCCGGCACGTAGGAGAGGTCATCGCGCTTTGCGGCGACCGTGTCGCTGTACGAGACCGTGGCGGCGCTCCCGCGCTTCATCATGTCGTCGAACTTGTCCTTGCCGACCACCTCCGGCAGGCCCATCCAGTCCTTGTAAGCCGCGTCGATCTGTCCCCAGTTCGCGATCGGAGTGACGTAGAGGTAGTGGAGATCGGTCGTCATGTAGGTGTTGACCACGAACGAAGCCGACGTGAGTTTCTTCTCGGCAAAGATCTTGATCAGGTCCTTCGTGACGGCTTCGTACTGCGGGATCATGCCGGGGACGGCGATCTCCTCGTGAATCATGAAGAGCTGGGGCTTCGGGGCGTCAGCGGCGAGCGCTGCCATGGAGAAAAGAAGACAGAGGGCGACGAGTGAGAGTCGTTTCATAGGTACTCCTTTCGCTTTCTCGAGACCGCGATATAGTTGATCGAATCGAGGGAACTACGATGGAAACACCGGATTCGGTTTCAATTCCGCAGCAGCCCGCCCATGTCGCCGACCCCGTTGCCCTTCCGGTGGATGAGTTCATCGACGGGCTGCGAAAGTTGTCCGAGGGGTTGATTACGAAACAGAGGATGTACGAGTTCCTCGTATCCTACTCGCTTCGCCGCGAAGATCTGGAGAGATACAAACACTGGCTTCCGGAGCGTCACACGCGAAATAAAGTGTTTCGCAACGAGATGCTCGAAGCGATGATCATCTGCTGGCCGATCGGTGTGAAGACGCCGCTGCACACGCACAACGGGCAACTCGGCTGGATGTCGATGTACGAAGGAAAGCTGCTCGTCGAGAACTTCAAGAAGATTCGATGTAACACACCGGAAAACGAGCAGGTGGTCGGCATCGACTGCATCGCCGGCGCAACACAGATCGACATGCAGCACCTGACCAACGAGCTCGCCGTTCCCGGCGGACCGCTCAACACCGTCGACAAGACACAGACCATTCACCGCATCCAGAACCTCGCCGAGTGGAACGAACGCGCGGTGAGCATGCACGTCTATTCGCGCCCCATCGATTCGTGCGTCGTATTCGATATGGAAGCGCAGACGTGCTATCGGCG
>CAZKID010000624.1:0-2538 GCA_964552405.1 uncultured Thermoanaerobaculia bacterium | reverse complement strand
GCGCACTCGAGCACATCGCCGAGCGCGTGCGCGTCGTCAGCGACTTTCTCGAGCGGCCGCTGGTGCTGGAGAACCCGTCCACCTATGTGGCGTTCAAAGAGTCGACGATGACGGAGTGGGATTTCCTCGCGCAACTGACGGAGCGCGCGGACTGCTACCTGCTCCTGGACGTGAACAACATCTACGTCAGCGCGTTCAATCACGGCTTCGAACCGAAGACGTACATCGACAACATCCCGAAGGGACGTGTCGTGCAGATCCATCTCGCGGGTCACACGAAGTACGACACATACATCATCGACACGCACATGGGACACGTCATCGACGAGGTGTGGTCGCTGTACGACTACACGTGCAAGCGCTTCGGCGATGTGTCGACGATGGTGGAGTGGGATCAGGAGATCCCCGACTTCGAAACGGTGCACGCCGAGGCGAAGAAGGCGGCTGAATATCTGGAGGCCGTCTGTGCGTGAGTTTCAGGAGTGGATGTACGACGCCATCACCTCGCCGCACTGGCCCGAGGACACGTCGCGGCTCGTCGATCCGGAGCGGCTCGCGATCTATCGCGACATGTATCCGATCCGGATGTACGACGCCATGGCCGTCGACTATCCGGCGGTCCTGCAGTTCCTTGGCGAGGAGAAGTTCCACGACCTCGTCATGCGCTATTCCGAAGCCCATCCGTCGCAGAGCTACACGCTGAACCGGCTCGGCGACTCGTTCCCTGAGTTTCTGAAGGACGATCCGTTTCTCTCCGACCTGGCTCGCTTCGAGCTGACGATGACGCAAGTGTTCGACGACGAGGAAACGCCGGAGCTCAGCTCCGAGCGAATCGCGGAGGTCGGACCTGACTCGCGTTTGAAGATGATCGCCGCCTTTCGTCTGCTCGCGTTCGACTATCCGGTCGCTGAGTTCTTCCAGGCGTTTCGCGACGAAGAGGAACTGGTCGAGCCGGAGCGGAAGCGGACGTTCGTCGTGTTCCACCGCCGCGACTACGCGGTCTATCGTTTTACGGTGGAGGAGAGAGCGTACGAGTTCCTCTCCGCGCTGTGCGATGGAGCGACGCTGCTCGAGGCGATCGATGCCACGGGAGCGACTCAGGAAGAGTTGTTCGAGTGGTTCCGCGAGTGGAGCGCGGCGGGGATCTTCGGAGGAGTCGAGTGAATCGCATTCAGGCGCTTTATGACTGGGGGACGACCAAGGTGCTGGATCGCCTTCGCGATCCGCTGCTGCTCGTGATCCGGCTGCTGTACGGATACGAGCTGGCAACGAATGGCTGGGGAAAGCTGCACAACCTGGACAACGTGGCGAAGTTCTTCGCGACGCGCGGAATCCCGATGCCGGAGATGACGGCGCGCTTCGTCGGCGGGCTGGAGCTCGTGAGCGGCGTGCTGCTGTTCATCGGGCTCGCTTCGCGGCTGATCTCGATTCCGCTCGCGGTGAACATGTTCGTGGCGATCGTTTCGGGTTCGCGCCAGGACTGGGGCTCGATCGACGGTTTCACCGGAGATGCGGCGTTCCCGTATCTCATGGTGGCGCTGATCATCATGATGTTCGGGCCGGGTCTGTTCTCGCTGGACGCTCTGCTGCGCCGCAAGTTCAAGCCTGCTGCTGCACCCCAACTCGCCGCTGCAGCAATGCTCGCGATTCTGTTCGTGTCGGTTCCAACTCACGCTGCACCGCCGCCGCGGTCCGTGGCGACGTTTGCCGCGGGCTGCTTCTGGTGCTCGGAAGCGGCATTCGATTCGGTGCCGGGCGTGATCGGTGTGCGCTCTGGCTATACCGGCGGTAACGCACAGGACCCGTCGTACGAGCAGGTGTCGGCCGGCGGCACAGGACATCGTGAAGCCGTGCAGGTGACGTTCGATCCGACGAAGGTGTCGTACGAGAAGCTGCTCGACGTCTTCTGGCACAACGTCGATCCCTTCGATCAGTACGGACAGTTCTGCGACAAAGGGGAGCAGTACAAGGGCGCGATCTACTATCACGACGAAGCGCAGCATCGCGCCGCGATCGCGACGCGCGATGCCGTGCAGAAGCGCTTCCCGAAGCAGCGCGTGGTAACCGACATCATCGCCGCCTCGCGCTTCTATCCTGCCGAGGAGTATCACCAGCAGTATCACGTGAAGAATCCGGTGCGGTACAAGTACTACCGGCATGGCTGCGGAAGAGACGCGCGGCTCGCGCAGATCTGGAAGTAGGTTTCGGGGTTTCGCGGGCTCGCGGTGGGGTTACTCAGAACTCAGAACTCAGCACTCAGAACTCAGTACTCAGTCGTGATCGACACGCGTTTACAGTTGCACTGGGCGGCGCAGGCAGCAGCAGGCGTCGGCCGCACGATTCTGCCGAAGCAGGCGGACGACTCCCACACGAATTTCTACTGGTCGAATGAGCGCGCCGCGCTCATACAGGGCGACGATCGCTCCGGTGTTCGCTTTCACGATCTGACACTGTTGTACGGTGATGATGAGTTTCCGCCCGCCGGGCGCACGCTCGTCGAGGCCTTTACCTTTTGCGAGGCGAAGGGTGGGGAGGACG
>CAZKID010000623.1:0-2567 GCA_964552405.1 uncultured Thermoanaerobaculia bacterium | reverse complement strand
GGCGGGGAGCTTGCAGGACCAGAAGGGGGGGTTCGTCCGATAGTCGCCGTCCGGGAAGTCGGGCAGGTAGCGATCGAAGATGCGCAGGGCATCGTCGTCCTTGCCCGCAACGTAGCAGGTCCAGCCGAGCGTCCAGAGATTCTCCCCTTCGTTGCCAACGGCGCCGGCGGCGATCACCGCGTTGAGATTCTCGAGCGCGGCGTCGTACTTGATCTCGTCGCTCGAGAAATACTTCGCGCGAAGAAGTTTGGCCTCGAGCGCTTCCTTCGACTGCGGGAACTGATCCTCGATGTTGCTGAGCGCTGCGAGAAACGTCTGCGCGTCGCCGCTGCGCCACGCAGCGCGCGCGCGGAGGAGGGCCTGCGGTGCCTCGAGATGATTCTTTGCAGTCTCCGCGAGGAGCTCCGTGTAGTGGCGCGAGTTGAAGAGCGCGCGGATGCGGACGTTGCGGTAGATCCCGCTCTTCGTCGCGTCGGGAACGCGTGCGGAAGCGCGCTCGAGCAGATGCAGCGCCTCATCGTAGTGATCGAACTGTGCGAGCTTCGCTGCCAGCGCGGACGTTTCTTCGAGCGACATCGAGAGCAGCGGGGAATCGGGCGTTGCAAGGAGCCGTGCGAAGGCGCGCTCGGTATAGCGCCCCTGCGGATATTCGGTGACGAGGCGCAGGCGGATCGCGGTTGCGAGATCGAGACGATTGGCTTTCTCGAGCTTCGCGACGAGATCGGCGAACTCGCTCTCACTCAGCTCGTCGAACGGCATCGATGCGATCTGCTGATACGCGGTGTTCGCGGCATTCGTGTCGCCGGCCAGCGAGTAGAGGCCGGGAAGCCTTAGCTGCGCGATCGTCGCGGCGGAAGTGCCGGCGGCAGTGGCGATGATCTGCTGCGTCGCGTTGATCGCATTCGGCAGGTTGCCGCGCTCCTGTTCCGCCTGCGCGATGCGAAGACGAAGGAAGGGTGCAACGGATGGCCAGGCATCGGCAGCCCTCGTCAGCGACGCGATCGCATCGTCCCAATGCTTTTCATCGAGTTGGAAGAGACCGAGCAGAGCCATGGCGCGCGGGGTGCCGATGGCGGTGAGCGCTCGCTCGTACTTCGCGGGGTCCGTCGCCCTCAACGCCTGCGTATCCTCGATCGTCGTTGGAAGCGCCGGCTCCGTGACGATGGGAGCTGGCGTTGGGGGCGGAGGAGGGGCGGGGTTGGTGCGGGAGCAGCTCGTGAGGGTCACGACAAAAGCGAAATGCAGAATGCAGAATGCAGAATTCAGAATGAAGACCGGCCAAGGCCGAGATCCCATTCTGAATTCTTCATTCTGAATTCTGCATTCTGCATTTCGCTTTTGACTCTCGAAACCCCTCACCGCACCCTCCTCACCAGCCACGGCTCCTCCTCAACGAATCCCGTTCGCTCGAAAAACGCCCTCGGCGTTGCATCCCGTGCAACGATGATCCGCCTGCGATCCAGTTTTGATGCCAGCCGCTCGACTTCATCCAGCATGTAGCGTCCGATGTTTTTGTGGCGGAACGATGTCAGGACGACGACATCCTCGAGGCGCAGGGCATCGGCTTCGATCTCGAGCGCGACGACGGCGACCAGATCGCCGACCAGCTTGCCGGCGAGACCGCATGGCGCGTCCGAGAGGCGGCCACCGTTCGATTTCAGAAACTCGCGGATCGAATGTAAGTCGCCATTCTCGATCGGTCGGACAAAAAGCTTCTGGCCGCGCACCCTAATCCGAATTGTGTCATGCTTTTACAGCATACGGGCCGTTCAAATAATTTCTTGACAAAAGTTCACACCTGCCTAAACTTCGAGCGTTCCCCATCAATAACAATTAGCTCGGAAAGTACTCAACACAATGGACGTGCAGCAGGCGATTGCCGAATTCATCCAGCACGGTCAGACGGTCCGGAATCTGTCTGATCGAACGCTGCGGGCGTACACCTCCGATCTCAGCCAGTTCCACATTCATCTCTCGGACACGAAGATGAGGGACATCACGCCTGAGCATCTGGAGTCATACCTCGACAAGCTGGGAACGGAGCCGTATCGCGACACGTCGATTCGCCGCAAGGTCGCGGCGCTCAAAGTGTTCTTTCGCTTTCTCGAGGAGCAGGGGATTGTCGGCGAGTCGCCGGCGCGCAAACTGAAGATTAAGCGTCCCGTCGAGAGCCGAGTGCCGACGGTGTTGTCGCCGCGCGAAGTGCGGTCGCTGCTCGCGGCGCCGAAGTCGCAGATCGCGGAGCTGTCGTCGTCGCGCGATCAATCATCCGGCGGCCGCAATCGTTATTTCTGCGCCGTTCGCGACAACGTGATTCTCGAGCTGCTCTTCTCCACCGGCATCCGCATCGGCGAGCTCGTCGCACTCGATGTGAACGATGTCGATCTGGTGCGTCATCAGATTCAGATCACAGGACGTGCGACGCGCGGCCGCCTGGTCACGCTGACCGCGGAGCCGATCAGCGCCGCGCTCGTGAACTATCTCGACCTGCGCAACGAGCGGACGCTCGATACGTCCGCGCTGTTCGTCGGACGTTCGGGCACGCGGCTGACGATTTACTCGATCGC
>CAZKID010000622.1:0-2570 GCA_964552405.1 uncultured Thermoanaerobaculia bacterium | reverse complement strand
ATTCCGGCGCCGCTCAGTGTGATGCGCGGCATGACCGCGGAGAGCAATTGCTTGCGCGACTCGTCGGTCGCGGTGATCTCCGCTCGCGCGCGCTCGATCGTGTTGTTCACCTGCAGCGCACGCGTCAGAGCTTGCTGCAAGGTGAGCGTCTCGGCCGACGCGATTGCGGGCAGCAGGCAGCAGGCAGCAGACAGCAGACTCCTTCTGATCAATTCCGGCTCCGTTTCGACTTATGTGGGACGACTCCGCTGAGCAGGAGCTCGACGACGAGATCGATATCGTTCTGGAGCGGCGGTGAGTTGTCTTCGGTGAGTCTCTCCAGAACGATGGCGGTGCTTCCCTCGACGAGGAACAGCGCCAGCCGCATAGGGTCCATCTTGCGCACCTCGCCTCGCTCCATCGCACGCTTCACTTCGGCCGCCATCGCTTCGATGCGTGCGCGGTATTGCGGCTGACAGGTGCGCTTCTGCCTTCGCTGCTGTTGCGGACTCCCCTCCGGCATGCGCAGCGAGCGATAGAGGCGAAAAAACTCGGCGTTCTCCTGAAAGAACGAGAACTTCGCCGTGACATAGGCGCGCAGCTTCTCATCGAAGGTCCGGGCCTCGGCCATGGATTCATCGACGCGCGCATGCAGGTGGCCAATCGCGGTTTCGAAGGTCTTCTCGACGAGCTCATCGCGGTCGCGGAAATAGAGATAGATCGTCCCTTTGGCGATCTTCGCTTCGAGGGCGATCTCGGCGATGGTGGCCGCCGCCATCCCCTTGCGGGCAATGACGCGCATCGCCGCATCCTGGATGGATTGGATGCGGTACTCGGCGACGACTTCCTCTTTCGATCTGGATCGCACGGTCAGCTCGCTGAACGAGCGGTCAGTGAATCAGAATTCAGAGTCAGTCGTCAACTTCAATAGAGCAAATACCTGGCGCGCCGTGCCAGAAACGGCTCGAGCGCCCCGTTTCCACGCACGAGCCGGCGCATCTTCCCCGCCTCGAACTTGCCGGGATAAAGCCGCGAGAGCGTCTCGGCGATCGTGAGTCCGGCCGCCACGGACCGCAGCGCGCGACGATCCGTGATCTCGATCTTCACGCCGCCGCAGGCCTGACCGGCAAAGATGTCGGCGTCGGGCGTGAACCGCACCGGCGTGAACGACAGTCCCTCCACATGAAGTGCAGCGGCCAGTTGGGCTCCGTCGATGTAAGGCGCACCGACGATCTCGAACGGTGTCGGCGTTCCGCGGCCAACGGAGATCGAGGACTCGAGCAGTCCGATCCCCGGATAAAGCGTCGCCGCGTTCAGGCTGCGCATGTTCGGCGACGGATTCACCCACGGCACGCCGGCATCGTCCTGGAACATCTCGCGCTTCCAGCCGCTCACCGGCACCACGACGAGCTCCACATCGATGCGCTTCTCATCGCGGAACATCTTCGCCAGCTCGCCCACGGTCATTCCGTGGCGAATCGCGATGTCGTGAATCCCGACGAAATCGGTCTTCCCTTCGAGCACCGGCCCTTCGACGATCTCGCCGCCGATCGGATTGAGGCGATCGAGCACCACGAAGCGCACATGCGCATCGGCCGCTGCTTCCATCGCCAGCTCCATCGTCGAGATGTAGGTGTAGAAACGTGCGCCGATGTCCTGAATATCGAAGACGAGCGTATCGATGTTCGCGAGTTGCTCGCGCGAGGGCTTTCGTTGCTTGCCGTAGAGATCGATGACCGCGATGTCCGTGCGCATCGCCAGTCCATGCTCCGGCGAAAACACCGAAACGAGGTCCACATCCGGTGCGCTGCGCAGCAGATCGAGCGTCGGATTCCCCGCTCGATCGATCCCGCTCACATTCGTGATCAACCCGACACGATGGCCGCGAAGAATGTCCCACCGATTTCCCTCGAGCACGTCGATGCCGTTCCTCGCGTTCGCGCCGCCAGCGACGAACCGCACGACATTGGGAAAGCGGCACGTCGTACACCTGCTCTCGGCGATCGCCGATGCGAGATCGAGCTGCAACCGCGTGACGCTCCCCTTGCCGTCGGGATGCACGCGATTGGAGAGGAAGATGTAGAACGACTTGCGATCCGGATCGACCCAGAGAAAGCCGCCGGTCCAGCCCGTGTGTCCGAACGAATGCGCACCGCCGATGCGCGGACGCGAATATGCGGAGTCGGCGTCCCATCCGGCAGTGCGTCCGATCGCGGATGTCGTTGCGATCGAGGTCATCGCGCGCACCGTCTCCGGCTTCATGATCGGCGCACCGCCGTGCAACAGCGTGCGCAGATACGTCGCGACATCGCGCGCCGTCGTGAAGAGTCCCGCATGTCCCGCCACGCCTCCCATCCGCCGCGCCGTCGGATCGTGCACCACTCCACGCAGCCCGAACTCTGTTGGTGCAATGCGTGGTGAGGCCTTCGGCAGAAAGGTCGTGTCCTTCATGCCGAGCGGCTCGAAGATGTTGTGCGCGGCGAAGACATTCAACGGCTCACCCGACACGCGCCGCACGATCTCACCGAGAAGAATGAAGTTGATGTCGCTGTAGCGGAAAAGCCCACAGGGGGGATTCTCCGGATGTGCTT
>CAZKID010000621.1:0-2579 GCA_964552405.1 uncultured Thermoanaerobaculia bacterium | reverse complement strand
ACGACGAGTTCGAAGTGATGAAGGGGCATCCGGCGAAGGGCGCCGCGATCATGAGCGGTGTCGCGCAGCTGATCGACATCATTCCCGGGATGAAGTACCACCACGAGAAATGGGGCGGCGGCGGCTATCCCGACGGGATCGAAGGCGAAGAGATCCCGATGCAGGCGCGCATCGTCGCGATCGCCGATACGTTCGACGCGATGACGACGAATCGCCCGTACCAGAAGGCGATGGAAGTGAACTACGTCGTCGACAAGATCAAGAGCTTCGCGGGATCGCGTTTCGATCCCCGCGTGGTCGAAGCGTTCGTGCAAGCGGTCAAGCGAGGCGACATCCAGATCGAAGAGCAGGTGAGAGGCGCTGCCTGAATCGATTCCTCGCTCTCCTGCAAACCTGCATGACTATGGTGCCCCCGCGTTCGAAGCGAAATGCAGAATTCAGAATTCAGAATTCGGAATGCAGAGCGTCTCAGTTCTTCATTCTGAATTCTGCATTCTGCATTCTGCATTTCGCTTTTGTCATTCTCCTCGCCCTGCCCCTCTTCGCCGCCGGCGATCCTCTCGCCGCACAGCGCAAGTCCGTCGCCGCACTGCTCCGAGGCGAGCCTAACGTTGCGTTGCAGCAGCTGGGCGGCCTCTCGACCAGCGGCAGGAGCGCGCCGGAGATCGAGAATCTGCAGGGCCTTGCCCTCATGATGCGTGGCGACGCGAGTGGCGCACTCCCCTTCTTCGAAAAAGCGCTGCCGCTCGAGGCAGCACGATTCAACCGCGCGGTCGCGCTGCTCAAGCTCGCCCGCTACGCCGATGCCTCGGACGAGCTCAGCAAGATCTATGGAGACGAACACTCGGCGCTGCGGGCATCGGCCGCGTATCACAACGCCCTCGCACTCGATGCCCTGGGAAAGTCCGGCGAAGCGCTCGTCTGGCTGACGCGCGCGCTCGACGCCGACGCCACCTTCGACTCCGCCCTCCTCTACCTCGGCCTCCTGCGCGAGCGCACCGGGGACCTGCAGGCAGCCGGCAAGGCCTACAAGCAATTCCTCGATCGCCATCCGGCTTCGACCGTGGCGATGCTACGCTTCGGAGTCGCGGCCCAGCGCGCGGGCCGCACCGACGTCGCGCGCACGTATTTCACGAAGATCCTTTCGACCGCACCCAATTCGGCGGAAGCCGCCGAGGCGCGGATGTATCTCGAGATGTGGGAGTGATTGGCCTCGCATGGCGTTTCATGGAATCCTCGCCCAGTTGCTCAGCTCCATTCCCGGCTCCATCGCCGCGATCTTCATTGATTGGGAAGGCGAGACGGTCGCACTCATCACCGCGCATGATCTCGAGCAGGACGAGCTGAAGGCGCTCAGTGCCTACCAGGTCATCTTCCTGACGCAGCTTCGCAATCTCTGCCGCGATCTCGACGTCGGCACTCCCCAGCGATTCAAAGTCGACTTCGAGCGCCGGAAGGTGCTCACCTGTGATGTGCGCGACGGTTACTTCCTCGTGATGCTCGCCGGAGCGGAGGCAAACGAGGGGCGCGCGTGGCACCATCTCGAACGGTGCAGGATGGACCTGCTGCAGGAGATGTAGCCGATCGATGCTCACCGTTCTCCTCGCAGCCACGCTCTCCACCGCGATCCGCGCGCACATGACGTTTCTCGCGGATGATCTGCTGGAAGGGCGCGGCACCGGCACGCGCGGCTATGACCTCGCGGCGCGCTACGTGTCTGCGCAATTCGAGGCCATGGGTCTCAACACTTCACTGCAGCAGGTTCCCCTTCGCCGCGCCGAGCTCATTCCGGAAGAGAGCTATGTCGAGCTCATTCGCGCGAACGGTGAGCGCACGGTGCTCCTCGCCGGCAAGGATTGCATCATGGCCGGCGACTTCCGCGGCGTGAGCGACGTCGAGGCGCCGCTCGTCTACGCCGGCTTCGGCATCACCGCCGCGAATCATCATCATGACGACTACGCGAATCTGGACGTGAAGGGAAAGATCGTCGCGGTCAAAGGGGGCGCGCCCCAGGCGTGGGCGACGGAAGAGCGCGCGCATTGGGCCAGCACCAAGGGCGAGAACGCCGCGGCGCATGGCGCGATCGGCATCATTCGCATCTGGACGGCCGAGGACGAGACGTTCGGCGTGTGGGACGCGACGGTGCGGTCTTACTCCGACATCGGAACATTCGGCTGGCTCGACGGACAAACACCGCGGCCCTTCCTCACGCAGCTGCGCGGCACGGCATGGATCTCCCCGCAGGCCTCGAACGATCTGCCGCCGCACGTACACATCGTGAATCACAGCCGGATGACGGACGTGCAAAGCGCGAATGTCGTCGGCGTACTCCCTGGAACGGATCCGACGCTGCGCGGCGAGTTCGTCGTCCTCTCCGCCCATCTCGATCACCTCGGCATCGGCGCTCCGGTGTTTGGCGACACGATCTACAACGGCGCGGTCGACAACGCGTCGGGCGTCGCGGCATTGATCGAGCTGGCGCGCATGTTCGTGGCAGCACCGCCGCGCCGTTCGATCATGTTCGCACCGTTCCCCGGCCAATGACCTGGGCCGAAGCGGTCGGATTTCTTTCGCCAACA
>CAZKID010000620.1:0-2598 GCA_964552405.1 uncultured Thermoanaerobaculia bacterium | reverse complement strand
AGCTCGGCATGCAACCACGACCCCGACATGTCCCCGTCGAAGCCGGTGCGCCCCCAAATTGTCAACGAACTCACCCGAGCAAAACGATGCATAGCCTGTCAGAATTTCGCCGCATATGGAACGCTCCGATATTGCCGCGATGGTTCGCCGTGCTCTCGACGAAGATCTCCCCGACATCACGGCCGAGGCGATCTTCGCGCCGGCCGACCGCGGCCGTTCCGTATTCGTGATCAAAGCGCCCGGCATTCTCGCCGGTCTCCCCTTCGCCGCCGAAACATTTGCCGAGCTCGATGAAGAGGCTGTCTTCTTTCCCCTCCGCAAGGATGGCGATCTGGTCGAGTCAGGCGACGTCGTTGCCGAAGTCACCTCGAGCGTGATCGCCCTCCTCTCCGGCGAGCGAACCGCGCTCAACTTCATGCAGCGCGCTTCTGGCATCGCGGCCACGACGAAGCGCTACGTCGATGCGATCGCCGGAACGAAAGCCAGGATCTACGACACGCGCAAGACCGTTCCCGGGCTGCGCCTCCTCGACAAATACGCTGTGAAATGCGGCGGGGGCGAGAACCATCGGCTCGGCCTTCACGACATGTTCCTCGTGAAGAACAATCACATCGATCGCGCCGGCTCGATCCGCGCAGCTGTCGACCGGATTCGCTCGCGCAAAGTCATCGCGAAGATCATGGTCGAAGTCCGCAACATGGCCGAGCTCGAGCAGGCGCTCGAGCAAGAGCCCGATTTCATCCTGCTCGACAACATGACTCCCGATGAGACGCGCGAGGCCGTGCAGCGCACCGCGGGCCGCGTCGTTCTCGAGTCGTCCGGCGGCATCACGCTGGAGAACGTCCGGGAGTATGCCGAGGCGGGTGTGGATCGCATTTCGATCGGCGCGCTGACGCACTCGGTGCAGGCTCTCGATATCTCGATGCGCGTCACGATGTAGCCGTGAGACTCCCACGCTTCATTCGCGCGTTTTTTCTCGGCGTACCGGAGGCTCCGCCGCTGCTCGAGAAACCTCTGCACATCCACGATCGTCTCCTCGGCGCGGGCGAGGTGAGCGGCGGTGTCGCAGTGTTCAATCCCGAATTTCCCGGCGCTCACGGTCCGGTTCGATTCTGGGCGGAGGTTCGCAATGGAGAGGTTTCGAAGAGGCAGTGTGATCTCTTCGTTCACATTGCGAATCGCTATGCGAGTCTGATTGTGAAGGCGACGCAGGCGATTCACGAGCGAATCGCGACGAAGCCGCTGGAGGAGGTTGCTCGAGCGCTGCGGCCGATCGTGATCGACGTGCGCCCGCGCCGCCAGTTTGTCATCCACTTCGCGAACCTGCTGGATGATTACGATTGGTTTGTGTCATTCGGTCTCGATGACGAAGTCGTGGCCTGTGGGCCGCGCGACTGAGACCTCGGCACATTCTTTGCGGCTCAGCCGTTCATGCCGAGGCCCTTCATCATCGCGATCGTGGATGACGATGCTGCGATTCGCAGACTCCTCCGCCTGATTCTTCAGCGTGCCAGCTATGAAACGCTCGAGCTCACCACGGGTGAGGAAGCGCGCCAGGCGCTCTGGAGTGTGCCGTGGGATCTGGCCATCCTCGACCGCAAGCTGCCCGACCTCGATGGCGCGCTGCTCGCGCACGAGCTCAAATCTCATGCCGAGCTCCGCACGCGCTACATCATCATGCTGACAGGCGAGGCGGATCAGGAGGACAAGGTCGAAGGGCTCGAGCTCGGTGCCGACGACTACATCACGAAGCCCTTTCAATATCCGGAGCTGCTCGCGCGCGTCCGCGCTGGCAAACGCATCGTCGATCTGCAGAAGGAGCTCGTCGCGACGAACAAACGGCTCGAGCTGCTCTCGATCACCGACGGGCTGACGCGCCTCTACAACCATCGCTATCTGCAGGACGAGCTCGCGCGCGCGTTCGACGAGTCGAAACGTTATCAGCGCCCGCTCTCGCTGGCGATGATCGACATCGACTTCTTCAAGAAAATCAATGACACGCACGGCCACGCGACGGGCGACGAAGTCCTCAAAGCCGTCTCGAAGCTGATGAGCGACTCGGTTCGCAGCACCGATCTCGTGGTGATTCCCACGGCGGGGATGGACCTCCAGCACGCGTGCACGGCCAACGCCGGCGTCGTGAAGTGGTTGCAGCGGCGCGCCGGCAAGACGGCGATCGCCGGCGTGTGCACCGGCGTGATCCTGCTCGCCGCCGCCGGCTTGCTCGACGGCCGTCCAGCCACCACGCACTGGGCCCTGGTCGACCAGTGCCGGCGCTTGTTTCCCGACGTCGAGTGGTCCTCGGACAAGTTCGTGACCCAGTCCGGCAACGTGTTCTGCGGTGGCGGGCTCTACTCGTCGATCGATCTCAGCCTTTTCCTCGTGGAACACTACGGCGGCCACGAGGTGGCAGTCCAGACCGCGAAGGCCTTGCTTCTCGAGGGCCCGCGCATCTGGCAGTCGGCGTTCGCCGTCACGCCGCCGCGCTTCGCGCACGAGGACGAGCCCATCCAGCGCGCGCAGAAGTGGCTGATGGCGCACTGTCGCGAGGCGGTGAACCTCGACGCGCTCGCCGTCAAGGTGGGGATGAGCCCACGC
>CAZKID010000619.1:0-2600 GCA_964552405.1 uncultured Thermoanaerobaculia bacterium | reverse complement strand
CGGAGTCGATCGGCGTTGCGCGGCCTTGCTCGATGGCGGCGATGCCGGTGCCGTGGATGACCGCGATGAGCTTCTGATTCGATGCGGCGATCGCATCGGCGGCGAGGTTCGGCGCGACGAGTGTGAGGCGATCGCCGTCGACGCGATAGAGCGAGTCGGCGGCGATGTAGACGCTGCCGTTCGCGTTGAAGCAGCGTTGATGCGGGTGCGAGGCCGGGTCGAGCACGCGGATACCGGACGTGTCGCCGGCGAGAATCATCCGATCGGTCACGGCGATGAAGCCCTGGCCGCTGCGGCAGATCGAGTTGACGTCGCCGATGGCGCGGCCAGCGCTCAGCGAGCGATAGCGATTGTCGTCGAGGATGCCGAGCTCACCGACGCCGCCGGCGAGGATGTGCCCCGCCGCATCGCTCTCGATGGCAAAGACCGCGGAGTGATTCGGCAGCTCGACGACGTGCCACCACGCGCCATCGAACGCCAGGGCGCCGGAGAGGTTCGCGAAGTAGAGAACGCCGCGCGCATCCTGCGCGATGTCGAAGTTCTGCGCCCCCGCCTGATACTCCTCGGGCGTATACGAGCGGACCAGCGGCAGCCCGCGATCGCCCGCGTAGGTGGAGAGGGTGAAAAGGAAAGCGAGTACTGCCAATACTCGCGACCGCATGAGAGGAGGATACGACATTCGGGGGGCGGGGGGGCGAGTGCAGGCCTCGCGAGTAGATATCTACAGGTAGATGTATATATCTACGAATAGATGCTTGCATCTATATGTAGATGTGAGGGACAGTAAGTGAGTTGAACGAAACTGCTTCGCGGTAGTGCCGTGAGGCACGACTCCTCCAAGACTCCACGAAGAAAACGGCGTTTGAACGACTGCGCGTGAGAGCGGCAGCCTGGGGATCTCCTCGGGGTCATCATGTTGGTACCAGACAACGTGATGACAACGAAAGGAGGATCCCCATGACCCCGTTACGCCAGTTAATGATCGAGAAGCTCCAGCTCAAGAACTACTCTCCCAAGACGCAACAGATGTACGTGGCTGCCGTCGCTCATTTTGCTCTTCATTTCCATCGATCGCCCGACGAACTCGGTTCTTCCGAGATTCACGATTGGCAGTTGTACTTGAAGGATGAGAAGAAGGTCTCGTGGAGTGCGTTCAACGTGGATATGAGCGCCTTGCGCTTCTTCTACCGGCATGTACTCGAACGGGACGCTGTGATTCCACGCTTGAGCTTCATGCGCAAAGAGAAGCCGTTACCAGTCGTTCCATCCCCTGAGGAAGTATGTCGCTTCCTCGAGGCCATCGAGGACGAGCACTATCGCATGCTGCTGTCTGTGGCGTATGGGTGCGGTCTGCGTTTGCAGGAAGCGACCCGTCTCGAAGTCCGCGACATCGACAGTGAACGGATGGTCATTCACATCCGTCAAGGCAAGGGGAAGAAGGACAGGTTCGTGATGCTCTCCGCGATCCTGCTTGAAGTGCTTCGTGAGTATTGGCGTCGTTATAAGCCACAGGGTCTGCTCTTTCACTCTGCCGGTGATCCGAACAAGCCGCTCAATCCAACAACCATTCAGAAGCAATGCAAGCGCATCTGTGAGAAAGCAGGGTTGTCGAAGAAGGTGACGCCACATACGCTTCGCCACGCCTTTGCCACTCACTTGTTCGAGAGCGGAACCGATCTGGCGATTGTCCAGGCGCTGCTCGGCCACAAGAGCATTCAGACGACTCAGATTTACGCACGCGTATCGAACAAGAACATTCGCACGGTAGTCAGTCCGTTCGACCGCCTGCCGACGTCGAAAAAACGCTGATTGCGATCCTGCCGTGCGTCCGGCGATCTCACTCGGCGAGATCGTCCGCCAGGTTGGGCCACGACTCGAAAGCAGCCGGCCTCTGAACGCTTCGCAGCGACGCGCCTTGCGCGCCATTGCCCAGTGTCAGACGCCCGCACTCGGCGGACATCTCTATGGTTGTCCCCAATGCGACTATTGCAAGCTCGCCTGGAACTCGTGTCGCAATCGTCACTGTCCCCGCTGTCAGTTCCACGCAAGCAGACGGTGGCTCGAGCAACGACAACGAGAGTTACTGCCTGTTCCGTACTTCCATGTCGTCTTCACGATCCCCGATCTGCTCAATCCCTTCGTTCTTGCCGACCCGCGCCGTTTCTACGAGATCCTGTTCCGTGCCGTCAGTCAGACACTGCTCGTCATCGGCCGTGATCCTCGCCATCTCGGTGTCGCCCTCGGCTTTCTTGCGATCCTCCATACCTGGGGCCAGACACTCACGCTCCACCCTCATCTTCATTGTGTGGTCCCAGGATGTGGGTTTTCGGTCGACGACGGTCGTCTTGTCGTCGTTCGTCGGAAAAACTTCCTGCTTCCCGTCAAGGTGTTGTCCCGTTACTTCCGAACCTGTTTTCTCGAGCTACTTGGCCAGGAGTTGCGGAAGAACGCGTCGTTTCGCGAGCGTACGGCGGACCTTGATCGTGCGGCGCTCTTCCAGCAGGCCCGCGCTCTCGAATGGGTCGCTTATGCAAAAGCTCCCTATGGTGGTCCAGCCCAGGTCCGTGCGTGTCTGGCCCTATCCCTCCACCTCAACCCTC
>CAZKID010000618.1:0-2605 GCA_964552405.1 uncultured Thermoanaerobaculia bacterium | reverse complement strand
GTAGGCGACGGCCATCTCGCCGCTGGCGAGGAACGCCGCGATCCCCGTCATCAGACCAATCGCGATCAAGCCTCCGCAGACGAGCTCGATGAGACCGCCGAATCCAGGCAGCGATGCAATGGGTGGATGCATCTTGCCCGGAGGCCAGTTCAACAACTTCTGTGTACCGTGCATCAGAAACATGATTCCGCTGATGATTCTCAATATCGCGAAACATTGCGGAGTGAAACGACCGATGAAGCTCTGCATACGACCTCCGGGGAAGAAAGCCGTTGCAAGAAATAGTCAACATGTTGGCGATCTCAGCCATGAATTCAGGTCTAGCTCTTGAATTACAGAGTCGCCGACGGGAGCAAGGACTCCCTAAATGCAACCAGGAATCTTGGAGGAACTAATCATGAACGGAACGAGAAAAACGCTTCTCTCCCTGTTCGCCGCACTTCTGCTCGTCTTCGGTCTTGCTGCCTGCAAGTCATCCGGAACCAGCTCTACCCCATCACCGCAAATGGCAACTCCAGCCGGCAGTTCTGCCGCCTCGTCCGGCAGCGACCTCACACAGTCCGCCGCCGACAAGCCAGACAACAGCCGGCTGGGCAGCAAGGAGGCCTATCGCCAGGCGCCACCGGATACCAGCTATTCCGGGACCGGGCAGGCCGTGGCGCCGGTCAACACCAGGACCGTTACAACGACGTACACCACGCCAGTGAATACGGCCTCGACGACGACCGTCGTTGAACCCAACACCACGGCCGTCGTCACGACGCCGCCCGTTGTCGAAACGCCAGTGACCACGACGGAGACGACGACCACGACCACTCCGATGACCAGCTCGACGCAGGAAACCCAGACGACCACCACCACGACGGAAACGCCGTCGACGACCACGACGCACAAACGCATGCACAAGGAGTAGTCACTCTCCTGCCCCGAGGAGCGAGGGGCCGGCAACGGCCCTTCGTCACCCATCATGCGCCGCGCTTTCCTGCTCTTCGTGCTCGCGCTCAACGCGTGGGGCGTCACGCCGAAGCAATCGCTGCTGGCGAAAGCGTTGCCTGTCGAGCCGCGTCCGAAAGTGAACGACCTGGGACGCGGCGTCGCGGTCGTGTTCAGCCCCGACCTCTCCGTTCCCGGCAACTGCCGTTTCTATCAATCGCTCGGCTTCGCCTGCTACGAAGAGACGGATTGGGATGTCGTGCTCAACGGCATTCGCACGCACAACATCCTCTATCCGGAGCGCGCGATCCGCACAGTCGTGCTCGAAACGCATGGCACGAACGGCAACGGCCTCAAACTGCAGCAGAGCTACGATCCGGAAGCCGAGCGCTCGTACATTTCCGTCGGCGCGCTACAGGAACGGCTCGAGCCCGATGGCGTGCGCTACATCATCATCAGCGCCTGCAATTCGCGCCGTCTGCTCCGTCCGGCGATCTATCGCAAACTCGATCCTTTCAACGGCGACAAGCTCTTTCTTCCCGCAACCCTCGGCATCATCAACGCGAGCGCATCATTCGATCCGGCCCGCAGCGGTATCGTGATCGCGACCCCGGCAGCGAGTCACATCGAGTCGACGCTCGCGGCGTCGGTGAGCGAACTGAGTCCCGCCTCGCGCCGCGCGCTCACCGTTTCTGCGCGCTCGCTGTCGATCGAACCGCCGCAGCAGTTCGCCGTCTCCGAGCTGTTGATGGAGATGATGCTTCGCGACCCCTCGCTGCAGCTCGTAACCGGAGAGTCGGTCGACGATCTTTCGCGCGACATCGCGCCTGATGCCACGGGAGAAAAACTGCTGCGCTCCTTCATCAAGCGGATCAACCAGCTCGCCTGGCGCGCGCGTGTCACCCGCAAGTCGGGTTAGACTCCCGCGCATGAAACTCGCCGAACTGCTGATCGCGGAGCTCGACCGCGAAATGAAGACCACGCGCCGCCTCGTCGAGCGCACCCCCGAGGACAAGTGGGATTTCAAGCCGCACGAGAAATCGAATTCGCTCGCGTGGCTCGTCAATCATGTCGTGTCCCTCGTCCGCTTTCCGAAGTTCATCGCGGAAGGAGACGGAGTCGATCTGACGAAGTTCCCGCGGCCGGCGGAAGTCCGAACACGCGCCGGTCTGATCGACATGCTCGACGCCAACATCGCCGCGGCGCGCGAGGCGATCGCGAACGTTCCGGACGAGGCGATGACGCAGATGTGGACGCTGCGCATGGGCGAGCAGGTGATCTTCTCGGATCAGCGTTTCATGGTCTTCCGCTCGTTCTTCATGAACCACCACATTCATCACCGCGCGCAGCTCGCCGTCTACTTCCGCGTCAACGACATCCCGCTGCCCGGCATGTACGGCCCCAGCGCCGACGAACCGTTGCGCTGATGCGCATTTCCGTTTTCGCCGGCGACATCGCCGATGCGCCGGCCGAGGCCATCTGCACGTCGACGAATCCTCGCCTGTCGTTGATGATGGGTACCGGCGCCAGCATTCGCGAGAAAGGCGGATGGGATGTACTTCGCGCCTGCGAAGCAATCGTCAAACAGCAGCCGCTGCGCGCAGGATCCGCCGTGCGAACGACCGCCGCCGCGCTTCCCTGCAAGACGATCATTCACTGCGTGGCGAGCAAC
>CAZKID010000617.1:0-2643 GCA_964552405.1 uncultured Thermoanaerobaculia bacterium | reverse complement strand
AAGGCGGCTGATGTACGGGCACTTCATCGAGCACATCGTTCACGTCATGCACGAGCTTCGCTCCGTACTGAATCAGACGGTGCGTTCCCTCGCTGCCGGCGGAGAAGATCGAGCCGGGAACGGCGAAGACTTCGCGCCCTTGTTCCGCAGCCGTGCGTGCTGTGATGAGCGAGCCGCTACGGCTCGTCGCCTCGACGATCACCGTACCGAAGGTGAGGCCTGAGATCACGCGATTGCGAATCGGAAAATTGAGCGCGAGCGGCGGCGTCCCTGGCGCGAACTCGCTGATGAGCAGCCCCTGCTCCGCGATGCGTCGATGGAGAGTGCGGTTCGACTTCGGATAGGCGATGTCGATTCCTGTGCCGAGGACTGCGATCGTCGGCAGCGAGGCATCGAGCGCAGCTTCGTGCGCCGCTGTGTCGACGCCGCGCGCCATGCCGGAGACGATGACGAGACCTGCGCGCGACAGCTCGTCGCCGAGCTTGCGTGCGACGTTGATCGAATAGGGTGTGGCGCGCCGCGAGCCGACGATGGCGATCGCAGGCTTCGTGAGCAGCGAGCGGTCGCCGCGCACATGAAGCGCGAGCGGCGGATCGATGATCTCGCGCAACAGCGCGGGATACTCGTGATCCGCGAGCGTGATCACCGAGTCGCGCAAACTTGCGACGCGTTCGCCGTTTACTTGTAACGGATTCCTGACCTCTACGGCCTGCACTTGATCGATGCTTAGCAGTGATGCGAGTGCAGTGGAAGAAGCTTTGCAGGCCGCAAGAGGCGGATCACCAAAATTCTCGAGCAGCAAGCGTGTCCGATTCGGAGTCAGATAGGGCAGCAACGACCATGCGATCAGAAGATCGCGAGGGTTCTCGTTCATGAGACGTACGGGTGCTGAAGTGCCGTCGAGGCGAGGAGGGAAGCGCCGTGGAGCGCCAAACGATTGCGATTATAATCCGGGCTCACTCACCAGGAGAAACATACTCATGATGCGGGATTTACGGTTCGCAACGGCCGTCCTCGCGATCGCCGTTCTCCTCAGTTCTTGTTCTCATTCCGCAGCGTCCGATGCGCCCCGCGACCAGGAAAATTTCGGCGTGAAGATGGCGCAGATGAATCTGTGGCGCGAAGCGATGTTCCGCTTCCAGCGCGCCGTGGAGATCAGTCCGAACGACGCGATGGCACACAGCAATCTCGCCGTCGCGTATGAAGCGAACGGTGACTTCGAGAAGGCGAGGCATGAGTATCTCGAAGCGCTGAAGCTCGACAAAGGCAATCAGTTCATTCAGAAGAACTACAGCCGCTTCGTCGAATTCACGTCGCGCAACAAGAAGCGAACGCCGGGCAAGGCTCCGGCAGCGGGCGCTGCGGCGAGTACGACGCCAGGCAAGCCGGTCACCGCGACCGCGACGCAGCCGCCAGCGGCTCCGAACACACCGCCGGACGCCATGGCGCCTCCGCCCACTGCGCCCGGGCTGCCGCAACCAGCACCACCGACTCCACCTGTTCCGCCGCACGGAGGTGTGTAGATGAAACGTGTCGCAGCCATGTTTCTCGTCGCACTCGTGCCGCTGGCTGCCGCTGCCGGCGTGCTCGAGGTCAAGCTCAAATTGCCGGTGAAGCCGAAGCTGCAGATCACCGGCGACGAAAAGATCGCCATCGCCCCATTCGTGATCGCCAACAACGGTGAGCGCAAGAGCGACCGCGCGTCGAAGGTCGATGTGCAGTCGGAATTCCAACGCTACCTTCGCAAGCAACTCACGAAGACCACGAAACTGAAGATCGTCGACTGCCCGCCAACCAAGCTGCCGGGAACGGACATGAAATCGCTCGAAGTGAATCGCGATTTCTGGAAAGAGCTCGGCGCGAAGACCGGAGCGGATTTCATCGTCTCCGGCATCGTCGATTTCGACATCAACGACAAGTCCGGCTATCGCACGGAGGAATACACCTCTCCGGCTGACGGCCGCACGTATTACCGCCAGGTGCTCGTCGAGACCACCGGCTTCGTCTTCGACATCGACATCGCCGTCTTCAACGCCGACACGGGCGAGAAAGTGCTGGAAGAGAACTTCCGCGACTTCAAGGAATTCGACCAGCGCAACTACGATGAGATCCTCGGTCTCTTCGAGAACCTCCGGTCACTCGAGTCGCAATTGACGGGGATCTTCGTGGCGCAGGACACGTCGGCTAGCCGCTACGTCTTTACTGAATAAGAGCTGCATCGGGGAGGCATCGTGAAGCGTCTCATCGCGCTGTTTGTCATCGTCCTCGCGGCTGTGCCCGCCTATCCTTTCGGTCAGAACAAGATCGTCTACGACCGTTTCAACTGGAGCATCTATCACTCGACGCACTTCGACGTGTATTTCTACGACGAAGAAAAGCCGTCGCTGCAGAAGGTGGTCGACGCCGCGGAGAGCGCGTACGACGATCTCTCGCGCAAATTCAATTACCAGATCTCGAAGAAGATCCCGCTGATCTTCTACGCGACGCACTCCGCGTTCGAGCAGACGAACGTGGATCTCAACTTCATTCCGGAAGGTGTGGGCGCATTTGCCGAGCCGGCGCGCAATCGCATGGTCGTGCCGATCGACAACACCGACGAGAAGAACGCGCAGGTCATTCAGCACGAGCTGACGCACATCTTCG
>CAZKID010000616.1:0-2645 GCA_964552405.1 uncultured Thermoanaerobaculia bacterium | reverse complement strand
CGGACGTGCGCGAGCGCGGAGACGCGGCCCTCGCAGATTGGGCGGAGCGGCTCGCCGAGTGGAACATCGACACGCTGCGGCTGCAGCATCAGATCTGGTTGCGCACCGCGCAGCGGCCGGTGTCCGAGGAGATGATTGCGCGGGCGATCGGAGACTCGACGTTCTTTCGATCCGATGTCGATACCTATTGCAGCGACATCATGCCGGCGATGGATATTGCGATTCTCGAGTCGCAACTGCGCGCGCTGCAAACGATGCGGGTGCCATACAAACTCGAAGTGCATCCGCCGCTGCCGATCGAGGAGATGCTCGAGTTCTATCGCAATCCGGATTTCAAGAGGCAGAGCGGCCGCGCCTGTACGCTGATCTCGAACTATGCATTCGTCGATCCGCGCGGGCGGCTTTATCCATGTCTGACACTCGACATGGGGAACGTGTTCGATGAGCCGTTCGAGAATGTGTGGAACGGCAGAAAGTTCCGCGCGTTCCGCCGCTTACTACGCCGCGAGCAGCGACTGCCGTTGTGCGAGCGCTGTCCGGCGTGACGTGTGCCGGGGTGCTGGGGGCTCTAGGTCCAAACACCCAGCGCCCTGGCACCCCAGTACCCCAGCGCCCCTCACATCACCCCAACAAACTCCTCAACATCCACGCGGTCTTCTCATGCACCTGCATGCGTTGCGTGAGCAGATCCATCGTCGGCTGATCGCCAACTTCCTCCGCGGGCCCAAACGAAGCGCGCGCCGTGCGCACCACCGCCTCCTGCCCCTGCACCAGCAGTCTGATCATCTCCTCGGCACGCGGCACGCCCTCCTGCTCCTGAATCGATGTGAGCTTGGCGAACTCGCGATACGAACCGGGCGCGGGGAAACCGAGCGCGCGAATGCGCTCCGCAATCAGATCGACCGCAAGCGCGAGCTCGTTGTACTGCGTTTCGAACATCAGATGCAGCGTCTGGAACATCGGCCCGGTGACGTTCCAATGGAAGTTGTGCGTCTTGAGATAGAGCGTGTAGGTGTCCGCCAGCAGACGCGCGAGGCTGCCTGCGATCTTTTCGCGGCTGCTCTCGTCGATGCCGATCTCGATGGGAAGGGTCGTGGTCATGGTGTTACCTCCTCTTGTTGCTGCACTTGCTGCAGATGCCAGTGATGTTGACGCTGATCGAGTGTGCGGTGAATCCGCGGACGCGATGGCCCGGCACGAGCGCGTCGAAGCCGTGGTCGTAATAGTCGCGGATGCTGCCGCACCGCTCGCAGACGAGATGATGATGCGGAGAATCGTTGGCGTCGAAGCGACGCTTGTCACCGACGAATGGGACGGCCCTCACGAGGCCGAGAGACTGCAGCGCCTCGAGCGCCTTGTAGATCGTGGCGAGGGAGACCGCCGGCATGTCGCGCTTCACGCGCTCGAAAAGGAGCTCGGGAGTGGGGTGCTCTTCCGACTCGAGGAGCGCGCGATAGACGGCAGTGCGCTGCGGCGTGACATTGAGTCCGGCGTCGCGGCAGCGGGCCATCATGGCCTCGACTCGGGAGCGGACCATGGCCGCGGTGCGCTGCATTTTGGAGAATGATTCTCGATTTAGAATGATTCGTCAAGACGTTTTTCCCACCTGCTCCGTATCAGAAGCGTGACCGCGCTTCTGCTTCTCCTCCTGGCCACGCGCGTCCGGCCGATGCAGCCGCTGCCGCTGCCGGAACCGGTGTCGGTGCTCTGGGCCGGCGCACATCCCGACGATGAAGCCCTCGCCGCTCCCCTACTTCAGTATTGGTGCAACGAACGGCTCGCCCGCTGCACGTTTCTCGTCGCGACGCGCGGCGAAGCAGGGCAGTGCCTGCTGCCGGGCGGTTGTCTGCCCGATCTGGCCACGGTTCGCAGCAGCGAGGCGCGAGTTGCCGCCGCGTACTTTCATGCGGAGGTGATCCAATGGACGCTGCCCGATGGCGCCGCATGGCCTCCGGTCACAACCGAGCTCGCCGCGGCGATCGAGAGCGTGCATCCCGATCTGATCCTGACCTTCGACCCGCGGCACGGCACGACGTGCCATCTCAATCACCGCGCAATCGGCGCGGCGGTGCTCGAGGCGCTCCCGCAGCTCTCGTACAAGCCGCAGGTCTGGCTGCTCGAGACGCGCTTTGCACCCTTCACGTTCAGCAGCGCCGCTCCTTCCGCGATGCAATTCATCGCGCAATCGCGCTGGAACGCGGTGATCGAAGACATGCAGAGGCATCCCAGCCAGTTCGATGCGGCGCGGATCGCAGGCATCGAGAACGTTCCGGAAGCCGATCGCGCGGTCTACCTCGCACCCGCGGCGGCCGTGCTGCAACGCGCGGTTAGAGGCTGCGATTAGCTCTTGCTCTTGTTCAGCCTCACGGCCTCCCGAATGAGTGCCCCGAGCGCCCTGGCATCGAGCTCGTCCCCTTCATGGAAATCGATGGCACGCCGCAGATTCCCCTCGAGACTCGAATTGAAGAGGCCGGACGGATCCTTCAGAAACGCACCCTTCGCGAAGGTCATCTTCACCGCCTTCTTATAGACCTCGCCAGTGCAGATCAATCCGTCGTGCGACCAGACGGGAACGTTCCACTTCCACTCTTCGACGACTTCGGGATCGGCTTGCCGCACGACCGCGCGGAGCCGGCTGAGCAGCT
>CAZKID010000615.1:0-2659 GCA_964552405.1 uncultured Thermoanaerobaculia bacterium | reverse complement strand
CTACTTCCGCATCACCGATAAGCGTGCCGAGTTACTCCACGAAGCAATGCGTCAGTCGGACGGCATTGCCCGAACAGGGCACTGAGAAGCCGGATTTTGCCGAACGCACGCTTTCTCGCAAAAACGTCAAACGACGCTCGTCAATTGTCAACGGGTCACACCCGGCCAGTGATCGGAAGGTTTCGTAGTACCTGCGCTGAACAGATGTCAAATTAGAGGTGTCGCTCGATATCTTCGAGCACCTGCACGAGGATCGGTCCGCCGCCGCCGTCTTCGTTGAGCACGACACGAAAGCGCGGATGGTCCCGAAGGCTCTTCACGTGCTGCTCCGAGCCGCATGAGTGCGCGAAGCAGTAGTGAACAACAAAAAGCCCCCGAGCGAGGTAGCCCGCAGCGTGATCGAGTGTGTCGGTCACGACAACGTCCGTCGTCGCGTCACTTGCGCTGATTACATCTGCGTCGAGGAGGAACGCCGGTAATGAGAGGCTAAGCACCTCGGAGACCTCCGGCTCCTCAACCTCCACCGCGACACGCATGGTGAAGATGATAGTGGCGAGATCGCGCGATAGCGCAACTCCCCCAGTGATCCATCCGTTCGAATCTGAGATGTCCCAATTTGCCGTAGGTCCCGGCGCGGACTTGGATGCGTTGACGAGAGAGTGGTGCAGTCCCGTGATTAGCAGAAGGTATTGATGAGAAGGCGCATGTGGTGTATAGTTATTTGAAATACTAGCTGATTGCCGACCAAACATTCCTAGCCAATAACACCCCCCAATATGTCGACGCAGTCGCATGAGACGTCCTCCGAGTCTCCCAATCACCCGTCGGAGATCCAAGCCGGGCAAGACGCCCGAACAGCAGAGCTCGCCGACGCAACCCATGCGGTTGAGGCGGCCTTCCGTGAACCCACCGTCGCGGAGTGGAACCGCATGTCGGAGGAGCAACAGGTCGAGGCGTGGGATCGGATGTCCCCCCAGCAACGGGCGGACAATCTCTTGAACAGGAAGTTCCTCATGGAGGCACTCTATGCGTATAAGGATGCGGGGAAGCTAGATGATCCCGGCGTGCGCTACAAACTCACAGAGGCTGCATGGACGGAGCTTAAGCTGACGGACCCCTCGGATCGCGGCTACATGGGGGCGGTTGCTACGCTCCTTCGAACCCTCGAGGAAACAGGGCAGGAATCGTCGAAGGACTATCGCAAGGCCACGACCATTCTTCTCAGCGATGTTGAGCAGGGCCGCATCCGTCAGAACCACGATCGCAGCCATGCGATCAATCTCTTGCGCACCGCCGTCGACAATATTGCTGACGCCGATATCAAGGCCCGCCTCGACTCTCTCTCTATTCAGTAAGTCACCAGCATGAAAATCGCGCTGAGCGCCTCGCCGTCGCGGTTTCTTGCATCTCTTAATTTCACACTTGATGTCACTCGATGTCGAAAACCGGCTTGTCAGACCGACGCGAACTCCACGTGCTGACTCCGCTGAGTTGACCGTCAAGGCGTTCCGCAGTCTCTTGCGGCGGGGCTGGATCGTCCCTATTTCCTCCTATCGCTACCGCGTGTCGCCGAGCGGCATCAAAGCAATGCAGCGTGGCCACTTCCACCTCAATTTCGATGCGTCTCGACCGCCCGATCTTGCTCCACCGATAGATGAACCAACCGGCCGCTCGACCGCAGCGAATATGCACGTAATCACATTAGAACTGGGAGGAGTCGGCTACGACGTTGTTTTTGCGCGACGCCACGATGGCTGTGATTGAGGGGCGGGCCCGTTTGTACGCCATTGAACGACTGTCATTGAAGCTAACGGCGCGGTCGTGCCAAGCGATTCTAAAGCGATTGAGGATTGGCGTGATTGCTCCTGTCGTCCGTTCGCGATTCTACAGAGGCAAATTCGAGCAACATCGCTATTCGCTCATCGATCGCGCGATTCGTGGCGTCCGGAAGCCACATCAGCGAAAAATAGAATAGCGACTCTGCTTGCGGAGCTTTCGTCTCGACAGGAAGAGCGGCAGTACTTTCGAGATGCCGCCCTTCCGGGCGGCGCACGGGAGCGTCTCAGCCCCGAGCTTCACGTGCTCGGGCACCAAGTCGGAACGGACAGAAAGCAGAGGCCGAGCATCTCGTCGATGAAGTAGAAGTAGTAGTGCAGGCACTTGCCGCGGTCGCGGCGAATGAAGGTGCAACCCGTCTTCTTGTCGTGCCACGGTTCGTAGGTCGGACACGGCTCCATGGCCGAGAAGATGTGGACCAGCCCGGGACGGGTCCCTCGCACCGCGAGGATCTGCTGGATACGATCTTCCTTGCGGAAGGCCTTCATGCGCTGGATGTACTCGATCTCCACCCCTTCCTCGTCCGCCAGCTGTTCGGTGTGCGCGCGGATGGCCTCGCGGAACGGCAGCGCGAACTGCTTGGCGTAATCGAACAGCCGGATGTCCGGCGATCGACTTCGGTGGCCACCGCCTGGGGATACGCGACGCTCGGCAGTGTCCCCTGGAGCACCAACCGGTCGAAGCAAGAGAGGACGCCGACGATCTTTTCGCGATGACGCTCGATAGGTTCGCCATCGGCCGACGATACCGCCGACCACCCAAACCGGCGGACTTTCTTGGTTTTGGCTACGCCGAGGTAGGAAAAAAGACAGATCTGGCACCC
>CAZKID010000614.1:0-2679 GCA_964552405.1 uncultured Thermoanaerobaculia bacterium | reverse complement strand
TGCTCACCACGCGCGGCGGCGACGTCGTGCAGGTCGGCGACATGTCGAATCTGCGGCGCACGCTGCTGCTGTCGCTGCAGATCGCGGAGTATGAGATCCCGTTCACGCTTTGCCTGAACATGAGCGACGAGGCGCGGGAGCGGAATGCCGAGGCGGATCCGGCGGCGCTCTCGGAGACGCTCGGGATTTCTGTCGTTGCGACCTCGGCTCTTCGGCGATGGAACATCGAGAAGTTGAAGCGGGAGGCGTTGGCGCCGCGGCAAGCCACGATTCGGGCTTCCTATCCTGCGGTGATTGAAGAGGCGGTTGCTGAGATTCGGACAGGCGAGGGCGCCTGTCCCTCCACTGGAATCGCGCTTTCGATTCTTGCCGGCGATGAGACGTTGAAGCCGTTTCTCCCGCAGGATCAACTTGCCCGCTTCGACGACATTCGGGAGCGCGCGCAAGCGAAGCTGCCAATTCCGCTCGGCGTTGCCATCGCGAATGCGCGCGTCCCGGCCGTCGATGCGCTCATTGGCACCGCCCACTCCCGCCCCACCAAAGCCACAAACGGCTTCCGCGACTGGATTGGCCGCATCAGCATTCATCCCGTCTGGGGCGTCCCATTCCTCCTCTTCGTCCTCTGGATTGCGTATCTCTTCGTCGGGAAGTTCGGCGCCGGCTTCCTCGTCGACAAAGTCGAGCACGGTCTCTTCGAAGGGCATCTCAATCCACTGGTCATCCGCTTCGTCGACTTCGTCCACACACCGCACTTCTTCCGGGAGCTCCTCGTCGGACCGTACGGCATCGTGACGATGGCGATCACGTATGCGATCGCGATCGTGCTGCCGGTCGTCATGACCTTCTTCCTCTTTTTCGGAGTCCTGGAAGACAGCGGCTATCTCCCCCGCCTCGCGGTGATGCTCAATCGCCTCTTCCGCAAGATGGGCCTCAACGGCAAGGCCGTGCTTCCGATGGTCCTCGGTCTCGGCTGCGACACGATGGCGACGCTGACCACGCGCATTCTGGAGACGAAGAAGGAAGCGACGATCGTCACGTTGCTGCTCGCACTCGGCGTCCCGTGCAGCGCGCAGTTAGGCGTGATCATGGCCATGCTCGGTCCGCTCGGACCGACGGCGATCGCGATCTGGCTCGGCGTGATCATCGGCACGATCTTCCTCACCGGCTGGGCCGCATCGAAAGTGGTGCCCGGCAACAGCGGTGACTTCATCCTCGAGATCCCGCCGGTCCGCATCCCGAAGCTGTCGAACATCACGATCAAAGTCCTGGCGCGCACCGAGTGGTATCTGAAGGAAGCAGTGCCGCTGTTCATCATCGGCACGCTGCTGCTCTACGTGCTCGACGCGATGAATCTGCTCACCGCCATTCAGCGCGCGCTCTCGCCGCTCGTCGTCGGCGGCCTCGGGCTCCCGGCCGAGGCGTCGAATGCATTCGTGATCGGCTTTCTGCGGCGCGACTACGGCGCCGCAGGTCTCTTCGCGATGCAGCGCGCGGGACATCTCACGCCGATGCAGACCGTCGTCGCGCTCACGGTGATCACGCTGTTCATCCCGTGCGTTGCCAACTTCCTCGTCATGCTGAAAGAGCGCGGGCAGAAGATGGGCCTCGCGATCGCCGGCTTCATCATCGTCTATTCATTCGGCATCGGCATCGCGATCAACTACGCGCTGCGGGCATTCGGAGTACGGCTGTGACGCACGAATGCCCGCTGTGCGGAACGGACTTCGAGGAGAGCAAGTGTCCGTCTTCGTGCCCGATGGCGCACGGCTGCGCGATGACGCGCTGTCCGCGATGCGGCTACGAGTTCGTGGAGAACGGCACGGTCGCGGCGAAAGTGCGCAACTGGTGGACGTCGTTCGTGACGCTGGTCGGTGAAGCGGCGGAGCGGCGCGGCGACGCGAAAAAGGAGAGCTCATGATTCATCCACCTGCAGACGAAGCGCTCGAGCGGCTCTGGTACCAGCGCGAGAACGGACGCAACGTCCATTTCGAGACCGTGGAGGACGAGGAGCGCGCACGCGGCATCGTGCGGCGGCATCGTCTCGCGGAGATTCTCTTCGCGCAGGTGCTGGAGGTCGATCTGAAGGACGCCGAGCAGTCGGCGTGCGAGCTCGAGCACACGCTCACCGAGCGCGTCGTCGATCGCGTCTGCACATTTCTTGGTCACCCGCCGGCCTGCCCGCATGGCAAACCGGTGCCGCAGGGCTCGTGCTGCAAGGTCTACTCGCGCAAGGTCGATCCGCTGGTCACGCGGCTCGTCGATCTGCCGATCGGCAGCAGCGGCACGGTCGTATTCATCGCACCGAAGTCGATGTCGCGCGTCAGCCGTCTCGCGGCGTTCGGCCTCGTGCCGGGCAGCGAAGTGCGCTTGCTGGAGCGCAAACCGAGCGTCGTGCTCAGCTGCGGCCACACGTCGATCGCGATCGAGGACGAGATCGGGAGTGAGATCTACGTCCGGCCGCAGTAGGAGGCTTCGTTCGCGTTCACCGGCCGATCTTGGCGCTTCCGACGCTGCGCGCCCGTATTACAAACATGACATCGAATCTGGCGATGCCTAGTTCCTTCTCCCCTCCGCGAGGGGAGAAGGTGCGCGGAGCGCGGATGAGGGGTTGTGCCGCACACGGAAGAACCGCCCCTCATCCGCCCTTCGGGCACCTTCTCCCCCGTGCGCGGGGGAGAA
>CAZKID010000613.1:0-2683 GCA_964552405.1 uncultured Thermoanaerobaculia bacterium | reverse complement strand
ACCATCGCGCCGAACCAGTTGTCGATGACGAGCAGCGAGATGTCGGGGCCGCGCAGCTTGACGACGGCGAAGACGAAAACGAATTGCGCCGCGACGAAGACCTCGAAGAAATACGGCCGGCGATGCGCGCGGCGGCTGCCGATCACGGCGCGGATTGTATCGTCGTCGTGTCATCCCGAGCGCGGGACCGCCGGGTGCGGCGACTGAGGGAAAGAAACTAGAGTACGCGCGGCGTGATCGAGTGGTGACCGACTCCGCTTTGGTGCCTAGAGCCCGTTTCCGAGCGTGGTCCCGGAAGACAGCGACGCTGAGTTGGTGACACGTGTTCAAAGCACGTGATCCCGATTAGAAGATTGCTTCATCTCAGAGTCTTCCGCTCGATCGCGACTATTGAGTCGTGGAGAGAGCCGTGAACGAACGTCAGTCTTCCGGAACCAAAAAGAAGGGTAGTGGAACGAGGGATATGCGTGTGTGGGAGCAGGTGAACGAGAACGCGGCGGGGGTCGATGCAGGAGCGGAGTCTCACTTCGTGGCGGTGCCCGAGGGGAGTTGCAAAGGCCCGACAGAGCGGAAGTTCTCGACCATCACACGAGGTCTGTACGAGTTGGCGGACTGGCTGGCGGAATGCGGAGTGACGAGCGTAGCTGTCGAAGCGACGGGCGTGTACTGCACGCCGCTGCTCGAGGTGCTTGATGGGCGGGGATTCGATGTGGTTCTGGCAAAGCCGTCGAGCCTCAAATCCGTCAACGAACGACAAAAGACGGACATGAAGGACTGTCGGTGGATTCAGGTCCTGCACACGTTCGGACTCCTGCGAGCGTCCTATCGGCCGACCCAGGAAGTCGCCGAATACCGCACCTACAACCGTCATCGACAGGATCTGATCGGGCAAGCAAGCACGGCCATCGCGCACATGCAGAAGGCACTGACGTCGATGAACGTGCGGCTCGATCAGGCAGTGAGCGATGTGACGGGCAAGACCGGAATGGCGATCATCCGCGCCATCCTGGCTGATGAACGCGACCCGCAGGTCCTCGCGTCGATGCGAGACGAGCGCTGCGCCAAAAGCGAAGCGGCAATCGCCGAGTCTCTGACCGGGAAGTGGGCGGATCACTACTTGTTCGAGCTCGATCATGCCGTGAAGACGTGGGATCACCTGCAAGCGCTCATTGCCGAGTGCAACAGGAAGCTGGAAGAGCATGCGGCCAAGTTCACGAAGAAGGCCTCGCGCCAGTCGATCCCGGCTCCCCGGCGGATCGAGCACGTTCGAAAGAACGTGCTGAACTTCCAGGCACGGGAGATGTTCTTCGAGGTCTTCGGACAAGACCTCACGCAGATCGACGGGATCAGCACCGGAACGCTGAGCGTCTTACTGGCCGAGATCGGTCCGAACGTCGACGCGTTCAAGAGCGAGAAGCACTTCGCCAGCTGGCTCCGCGCCTGCCCGGGAATGAACCAGAGCGGTGGGAAGAATCGTTCGGGAAAGAACCGACAGACCACGAATCGTCTCTGGACCGCCCTCCGCATCGCGGCCCAGACATTGTCGAGCTCCAAGTCCGCACTCGGCACTTTCTACCGCCGCAAACGAGCTCACCTCGGACCGGAGAAAGCGATCCATGCCGCTGCTCACAAGCTCGCACGAATGATCTATTTCACCATCAAGCACCAACGACCTTATGTCGATCCAGGCCCTGACCACTACCTCGAGAAGCATCGGAACACGATTCTCAAGACCATGGAAAAACGAGCTCGCCAGCTCGGCTACACACTCGTGAAAGCCGCATGAACACTGAGAGTTTCTTAGAAGCGTGAGCGAGGAACCTGGGCGGGTGGGCGCGCCCGGCCACCCAGGTCCCTCGCTGACGCTCGGGATGACACTGCTCTAAGTTCGTTCCAGCACGACCACCGTCATATCGTCCTCGACCTTCGCGCGCTTGACCTCTTCGAGCAGCGCGTCGATCGACGTCATCTGCCGCAGCATCCCCTCGACGTGCTCATACCCGATCGGCGCACCGTCGTGCAGCGCCTCGGGCAATCCGTCGGAGAACGCGACGAGCCGCTCGCCGCGGCCGAGGGTCGCGCTCGACGACTGATACGCCGTCGACGTCCGCGCGCCGAGGGGCAGCCGGTCGCCGGTGAACGTCATCGTCTCCGTTGCTCCGTTGCCGCGCAGGATGAGCGGATCGGGCATGCCGGCGTTGACGAAGTCGAGCGCGCCGGTTGCCGGATCGAACCGGCCGAAGAGCATCGCCACGAACTCGCGCCGCTCGAGCTGCGCCGCGAGGCGCGCGTTCAACGACCGCATGACATCGGACGCGCTGCCGCTCGACGCGAGGAACGGAATCATCGCCTTGCAGCTCGCCATCACCAAGCTCGCGGCGATGCCTTTGCCGCTGACGTCCGCGACGACGATCGCGAACGCGCCGTCGTTGAGCGGCACGACGTCATAGAAGTCGCCGCCGACGATGTGCGCCGCCTCGGTGCGCGCGCTCACGCGGAATCCGTCGTGCTCGATGTTCTCCGGCGGCAGGAGCCTCCGCTGCATCGCGCGCGCGATTTCCAGCTCCTTCGCCGCGAACTCGCGCGCGCGCAGCCGGTCGTTGCGCTTGCGGTTGTGATGGATGACGAAGCCGATGAGCGTCGAGAGCGAGGACGAAACCTGATCCGCCGGAATGCCCGCGGC
>CAZKID010000612.1:0-2703 GCA_964552405.1 uncultured Thermoanaerobaculia bacterium | reverse complement strand
GGGGTACGGGGGCATCTGGACGAATTACGTTATCGGCCAGGACCTTCGCTTCAAGGCGGCGACCAGCGGCGCATCGATCTCCAACATCCTCGCCGGCTACGGCACCGATCAATACATTCGCGAGTACGAGTACGAGCTCGGCAAGCCGTGGGAGCATCCCGAGGCATGGGCGAAGATCTCGAATCCGTTCCTGCACGCGGATCGCATCACGACGCCGACGCTCTTCCTTTGCGGCGAAAAAGATTTCAACGGACCGCTGCTCAACAGCGAGCAGATGTATCAGGCGCTGCGCTCCGTCGGAGTGCCGTCGGAGTTGATCATCTATCCCGGACAGTTCCACGGCATCACGAAGCCGAGCTACGTGAAGGACCGGTATCAGCGGTATCTCGACTGGTACGCGAAGTATTTGAAGTGAGGCGGCTCCGCTTGCGCGCAAAGCTCTCTGCAGCAAGCTCCAGCCCCTCGCGATCGATGGGGAACGCGGGAGCCAGGAGGAAATTCTCGCGGGCTTTCGCGTCGGTGTAGAGAGTGGCGAGGGTCTTTTCGATGGGAGAGCGGGCGTCTCGCCCGCAGTGCGCGGGCGTCTCGCCCGTGTAGCGGTTTTGATCGCCGGACGAGACGCCCGGCGATTGCGGGCGGGCCGCCCGCTCTCCACGCGCTCTATCCATCTCCCCGAGCAACTCGGAGAACTCCGGATAGCTCCCATCCCTCTCGATCACCACCATCGTGCCGGCGTCGAGAAGCGTGAGCAGCTCGAACACTTCGTCCGGCACCGCGTGCAGATGATCGTCGAGAATCCGATTCCCCTTCACGCGGCGCCCTCCCGCGAGGTGTACGTACGCGACCGGCAAGTCAGAGATCGCGGAGATGAATTCCTGCGCTGAGAATCCGAAGTTCGTTGCGTTTGCGTGCAGGTTGTGCAGATCGAGCAGCAGGGGCACGCCACACGTTCGAATCGCGCCGCGCACGAACTCGCTCTCGCTCATCGTGCTGAGCGGCGGATCGATCAGCGTCGCGACGTTCTCCAGCGCGGGGGCGATACCGGTGATCCTCAGCGCGCGTTCGACGTTCGCCGCGAGTCCTTCGATCGTCTCGCTCGTCCGCGGTGGTGCAGCGAGATGTCCGATCTCGATTCCTCCCGCGCGCACGAAGGCGAGATGCTCCGACCACATCAGCGGCTGCACCTTGTCGATCAGGCGCGCCGTCCGCTCGAGCCTGCGCGCATCGACGGGATGCGTCGATGCGAGTCCGAGCGACGTCCCGTGCAGAATCAGCGGCGTCGTCGCGCCGAGGAGACGCAGCGAGCGCAGATCGCGATCGCTCGCCTCGAACCAGTCGTCAGCGATCACTTCGACGACATCAATGCGATCGATGTTCGCGAAGATCGCCGCCGCGAGCTCCGGACGCCAGCCGAGTCCTACCCGCCGCATCCGCCGCAACCTCCTCCGCATCCGCCGCCGCAACTGCTGCCACACGAACTGCCGCAGGAGCTTCCGCACGAGCTGCCGCTCCCGGACGCCGCTGCTTTGGGGAACAACTGCCGCATCCACGGGAAGCGATCGTTCGGCAGCGCCCCCGCTCCGAACACGGCGACCAGCATCGCCACCTCGTTCGTACTTCCGTGAACCGGCACCGATGTCGCGCGGTTCTTCAACCCAGCGAACAGCCGCCGCGTATCTTCGATGAATTCCTTCCCGAGTACCGTCTGCCTCGGAAACGCAACCTTCGCGAGGATGATGATGAAGACGACCGTCAGGATGATGAGAAAGCCGATGTTCGTACGGCCGCGCGCGAGCGCGACCATGATCTTGATCGCGGAGACGCTGGCGAGCAACGCCATCATCACGATGAAAATCGAAGAGCGCTCCCGGTCGACCGCCGGATCGGAGATGAGACGGAGACTGCGCAAGGTCTTCTCGTACTCGTCGCAGATCGCTTTGGCCCGCGGATCCGAAAAGAGATCCGACGCCTCGCCGCTGACTTGATACTTGCCGATGATGTATTGCTCGACGTGCCGGCGCGTGTGCTCAGGCTTCACGCCGTGAATCGTCTGCAGCTTCGTTCCATCCGCGCGCACGAGTCCCCGGTCGACGAGCGAGATCGTCGCGACGCGGAGCGTCTCGTTCGTGCCGCCGCGAAGTTGCGCGATGAGATAGGGATCAACGACCTGCCGAGCCTTCGACAAAAACCCTTCTCCCGCAATCGCACGCTCGCGCAAACGACGGAACATCGAAGTAAGGATGAAGACGACGATTCCGAGGACTATGTAGAAGAGAAGGAACTGCGGTCCACGGAAGTCGAAGGGGTTCACGGCATCTCCGCTGCCCGCTGATGCAGCCACTCCGCGAGGCGTGCGACATCGAAGAGCACGTTGGGGGCCACGCCAGGCTCCAGCAATCTCCGTTCGCGCGCCTCCGATACATAACGCAGCACAGCCGCATGTTCCGAGCCCGCGACGAGCGTTGCGAGTGCTGATTTCGGATCCGCAGCGGGGCGTCCCTCGAGCTCGAGCATCGCTGCCGCCGCGGCGCGAAGCGGCCCCGCCGCATCGGCGATCGCGGCCGCGGCTTGTTCCTCGCGGAGGCTGCGCTCCGCATAGGCATCGCGCAAACGGAGCGTCTGATGGAGCAGGACCTGCCGCACGCGCCGTACGGATGCGTCGCCCGAGATGGCCAATGTCTTGACTAACTGCTCCCCTTGAGC
>CAZKID010000611.1:0-2715 GCA_964552405.1 uncultured Thermoanaerobaculia bacterium | reverse complement strand
TGCGATAGCACGTACTTCAGTAAGTCGCGCTAGAACTCGGCCGGCGGCTTGGTGGCATGGTGACGCCTGCCTCCCAACGTTGAGAGCTTGAATGGCAGGTAACGCGGGTTTCTATGGCCGCTCATGAGTTGCGAGTGTCGCGTTCGGTTTGTGAGGACCGTCTTAGAACGTTCCAGGGAGCGGCCGCTCGAATGTCGGCGGCTCCTCTCTGCGAAGCTGCTATCGCTCGCACTGGAGTCCACGCCCCCGCTTGAGCATCGAGCACAGTTCCTCGCGTCTGACTTCGACCGCATCAAGGAACAGCTTGGGATCGTGTGGCGACTGATTCGAATTCCGAATCTCGCGATATATCGCATCGCCCCGTGCTGGATCGCCGTCAAGGTAGGCGAACTGCATTCGCGCGAACATCAATTTGTGTAAGTCGATCCGCGCGATCTTTGCATCGTCGAGGCGGCTCAAAGGTTCGCTCGCAGACTCTCGCTCGGTTATGGCTCGCCCGACCTTGCCGCCGCCAAGTGCCCGCCAGATCTCCAGATGCGCAGTGGCCTCATCGATCTTCAATACGTCGGACTTTCCAAGTTTCGCTTGCGCCGCCATTTGTTCCCACGCCGCAACCGCGGCATCGCGACGACCCAGGTGCTCGAAACTGGTTGCAAGATGATCGTCGGCACGCATGAGATAGCCCCGCGTTGTGTCATCCGTCGGATTGTTTGCCAGCAGTTCAGCGAACGTCGCACTGGCTTCTGCGGCGTCCCGCTCCAGGGCAGGCCAGCGGCTGCCCATGCGATCGACTAAGCATCGGCCAATTAGTGCGATGGCGAGCAAACGCTTCGATTGCCCATTCGCTGGATCCTGCGCGATCAGTTGGCGCGCGAGGTCTACTGCCCTGTTTGCTTCAGGCTCGGCAAGATCTCGCCGTTTGGCACGTGCATAGGTATGCACAGCCAAGCCGGAAATCTGGGCCATCGTGTTCAGAAGCCGTGGGTCCTTCGAGAAGGCGCTCCCGGCATCGGAGAGTAAGGCGCGATAGGCATCGACCGATTCATCAATCATTCCACCGTGGCCGGCATCCTTCGCGACCCCTTCCTGGCACTCGAAATAGGCGTCGCGCACGTCAGACTCCGTGAAATCTTTGAACGTCGAAGCAGACTCCGTCATCAGGGCGCGCATGGCCGTCGCGCACAGCTTATATTTCGACAGGGCGTCCGCATCGTTCTTCCGCCGATCGCTCGCGTAACCGGCCAGGCCGTCGAGCAAGGCACTCCGGTAGCGAGTGCTGGTTTTGCTGGATCCAGCCGCGATGACAGATGCCCATAGAGCCTCCCCCTCCGAGATTGGCGAAGCCACCGCGTCCAACTCATCGCTCTGAACCATGGTGCTCGCGCGGAAGGTGAGCGAGGTTGCCAGCTCGACCTTCGCATCGATTGAGCTGGGATTACGCCGAAGGAGTTCACGCGCTGCCGCGACGGCGAGCTCGCTCGTGTGTGATGCATCTTGGATCTTGAAGCGCAGCACCTGACTATTTGAAAGTGAATTCAACGCATCAATTCTCTGAGTCAGCGATGTATCGTCGAGGCTGTCGGGCGTGCCTTGGGAGAGATACTCCAGCGCTTTGCGCGTGGGACCATCGAGGATGTCGAGCCGGTTTACGCTCCCAAGTTGTACGGTCAAATCACCCAGCATGTAATTGATCAAGTCGTCTGCTTGATGCCGTCGCAGTGTCGCCTCGTTGCGCGCGTGGTAGGCGGCGATTGCAAGAGCGCTCGTCATCGCAGCGATGGACAGCGACGCTGCAATCGTCGCGATCACCAGCCGCGCACGGCGGCGCTGCTCGCGCCGACGCAACTCGTCGTAGCCGACGCCGATCAATCCCGAAGCGATCTTCAGGAATGCGTCGTTCTTTCCATCTCGCCCTGCTCTAGCATCTGCGGCTAACGGATCATGCAGACGGCCTCCATCTTCAGATTGCAGCAGTGCTGGCGGAAAGCATTCCTGTGCCGGATCTCGCGCGTTAGGCTCGCCTTCAACAATCAGCGCGTAGATGAAATCAGTGCGTCCGAGTGCGCGGAAGAACTTGATCTCTTCGTTAACCCAATGCGAAATCGCAGAGCGAGGACTGCAGATGATGATCAGCGCCTGCGATTGACGCAGCGCTCCTTGCAAGGTCTCGCTCAGATGACTGGCAGCGGAAAGCTCAGCTTGGTCACGAAAGCAGCGCCCGATCCTGCGGGGCACCGTTCCGTGATGCCCGGTGCGCCCAATCAGTCGCGACGGAACGCGGTATCGCTCCAGTCGTTGATGCAGCCATTTCGCCCACGTTTCATCGGCATGGCTGTAACTGATGAAGGCTCGATATTTGAAGTCGTCCGCCACCACGGTCCTCCCTGGATTCCGCGATGCCGTGGCGCTTGCGTACGCTCGGCTGAGTCAATCTACCTGAGCGAGATCGGTGGCGCGAAATGCAGCTCTGGAGCGTCCGCTTCTGCCGATTTGAATGTCGGCTTCGGAGGATCGTGACCGTCTTCTCAGGGTCGAGCCGCGCCGGATAGTCGCAGCCTTCTTTGCGGACGCTCGGCAGCGTGCAGACTTGCGCGTTCGCTGAGAGCACATTGGCTATCCCCTCCCCTCGGAGTAGTCATGGAGACGATGTCATCGATTAGCGCGACAAGGATGCCTTGGAATTAAGGGAAACTCGTAGACCAGAACATTCATGCG
>CAZKID010000610.1:0-2721 GCA_964552405.1 uncultured Thermoanaerobaculia bacterium | reverse complement strand
GTACCACGCTCATGTCGCGCCCTCCGCAACCACCCGGGTCCCTCGACTACGCTCGGGATGACGGAGATCAGAGCTTGCTCAATCATCGGCAGATTACTCACCGATCCCTGACCGCGAGCCCGCGAGCCCTCGCATCCGCGTGCCTACCCGAGATCACTTCATCGCGGTCCACACCGGAACCTGCCACAACGCATAGCCCCGAGGATCGCGTGCGCAGGCGATCATCTCTTCCCACCTTCGCTCGACTTCCTCGCGCGGTACGCCGCTGTGCTCGGTCAGCATGTCGGTGTAGCCGTCGCGCCAGGCTTCCCAGATTCGCGCGAATGTATCGCGATGGACGCGCAGCGTATCGACCACCATGTAGTCGACGCGGATATCGCGCATGCCGAGGTCGTGGAGGAGCGTGTAGGTCTTACGGCCGACGTGGAAATCGCACCCGATCGCTGCACCCACACGCGGCGGGATACGCTGCCAGAAGCCGTCGGCATCCAGTTCCGTCGGGTGACAGTGCAGCATCCCGTAGTCCTCGGCGATGAGGTGCATCCTTCCGTTAGGCCGCAGCACACGCTTCATCTCGGCGAGCACGCGCATCGGATCGGGAACCGCCTGAAGAAGATGACGGCAGACCGCGAGGTCGAAGGATTCGTCACGGTAGGTGAGTGCCATCGCGTCGTTGACCTCGAAACGCACGCGATCGCCAAATCCGGCGCAACGCACACGCGCGCGCTCCAGATGCTGCTCGTCGACGTCGATGCCGGTGAACGTCGCGTTCGGGAACATCGCTGCGAGACGCGCGGTAATTTCGCCGGTGCCGCATCCGACATCGAGGACTGCGCCGCGATCGAGCGGATGCCGCGCAAACACCGGCTCTTCCTGCGGCCAGATCGCCTCGGCCTGCGCCGCGAGGTTCCGCACCATCGACTCGTCGGCCATTTCTCTTGCTTGCGGGCGGTCAGCGGGATTCGTCATGGTTGGATGAGGTATACGTCCGTCAAAAGACGCGTGTACGAGTAGACCATCGTGGAAGCGTCGGGCGTGAGCAGCACGGGTCCGACGTTGATGAGTCCCGCGCGGTCGGCCGGAACGACTTCGCGCAACTGCGTGCGCGTGCCGGAGACGAGATCGATCTTCGTCACGATCGCCGGAATGCGGCCGAACGACGCGACGTACGCGATCTTTCCGTCGGCGCTCAAACGAATCGGCACGTCACTGCCTTGCATCGCCGTGACTGGCTGCGGTGTTCCGCCGTTCACCGGATAGAAAAAGTAATGGCGATCGGGTGAGCGGCCGAGAACGCGCTGGCCGTCTGGAGTGATGAGGGTGCCCAGCACCTGATCTGGTGCAACGCGCTGCGGCGCCGAGCCACTAACGATTGACTGCACCCAGAGATGCGGTGGCTTGTTCGGTTCGCTGCCAAAAAACAGGATCTTCTGGCCGTCGGGAAACCAGCGTGCCCAGCGATGCGAGATGTTGTCGTTCGTGATGGCGCGAGGCTGTCCGATGCCGGTCGGCAGCATCATGATTTGCGAGGCCGGCTTGTTGCGCTGAATCGAAAGCGCCCACTGTCCGTCAGGTGACAGCGCCTCCGTCGTTCCATCGCCGATACGAACCGCCGGAGAGCCGTCGGTGTGGCGAACGTAGACGCCGTACGTCGTTCCCCCCGCCTCGCCCGATTCGGAGAGGAGGATCGTCCTTCCATCCGCGGAGAGATCGCGCGCGATCGAGTAATCGAGCCACGACAGATCCTTCTCGCTCGATTCGCCGGGAAGCGACGCGATCACGCGTCCGCGTACATCCTGCTGTCCGACGAGCATGCGGCCGTCCTTCGCGATGTCGTAGACCCAGAGCCAGTCGCCGGTCTTGATCGTTCGCCGGACGTTGCCACGGAGATCCACGGCCGCGATCGAACGTCCCTCGGGCCCTTCTTCGCCGTAGACGATTGCCTTACCGTCGGGTTTCCATGCGAGGCCCTCGATTCCGACCGGGTCTTTCGTCAACGTGTTGACCTTCAGCGGCGCCAGGCTGACGACGAGGATCTTGCCGGTGTCATCGTTCGGGATCGGATGCTCGACGAACGCGATGCGGTCGCCCGCGGGAGAGAAGCGCGGTGCGGAGAGCCAGCCAAGCGTCTGATAGAGCACGGTGCCGGCGGGATACTCGAGCCTGCAATGGCCCTCGATCGTACGGACGATCGCGAGCGCTTTGCCATCGGGACTCCAGTCTGCCGCCTCGACATCGTTGAGGAGCTCGCGTGGAGCGCCGCCGGTGATCGGGACCTGAGCGAGCACACCCGTCTCGCGCGCATAGCCGGTGGGATGGCGATGCAGCGAGATCGCGAGTTGTCCGGTCGACGAAACCGAGAGGATGTCGGCATCGCCGAAGCCGAGGTCGCGAGACTCGGGAGAATCGGCGCGGCCGGTGAAGACAGCGATCGGGTTTCCCGCCCAGCGCGCTCCGTAGAAGATCGTCTCGCCATCCGGCGAGAAGCGCGCGTTGAAGACCGTTCCGCTACGGAACGTGACGCGCTTGAACGTCGGCGGCGGCATCTGGCCGTGGCGTTGTCCGATGAAGAACGCAGCGGCCAGCGCGCCTGCGACACCGAGCGCGAGCAACCCCGGCTTGATGAGGTCCCTGGGACGGAGTCGTGGAAAACGGCGATAGGAAATCGCGCGGCTCGTGAGTCCGGAGGCTTCGAGCGCACTCGGTACCCGAGAGTTGATG
>CAZKID010000609.1:0-2726 GCA_964552405.1 uncultured Thermoanaerobaculia bacterium | reverse complement strand
CGATCGGCCGCGGACAGCGCGAGCTGATCATCGGCGATCGCCAGACCGGCAAGACCGCGGTCGCGATCGACACGATCATCAATCAGAAGGGCAAGAACGTCATCTGTATCTATGTCGCGATCGGTCAGAAGAAGTCTACCGTCGCGCAGGTCGTACGCACGCTCGAAGAGTACGGCGCGATGGACTACACGATCGTCGTCAACGCGTCCGCCTCGGAGCCGGCGCCGCTGCAGTATCTCGCGCCGTACGCCGGTGCTGCGATGGGCGAGTACTTCATGTACAACGGCCAGCACGCGCTCTGCATCTACGACGATCTTTCGAAGCACGCGGCTGCGTATCGCGAAATCTCGCTGTTGCTCCGCCGTCCGCCCGGCCGCGAGGCGTATCCGGGCGACGTCTTCTATCTCCACTCGCGACTCCTGGAGCGCGCATCGAAGCTGAGCGACGCGATGGGTGGCGGCTCGTTGACGGCGCTGCCGATCATCGAAACGCAGGCCGGCGACGTCTCCGCGTACATTCCGACCAATGTCATCTCGATCACGGACGGACAGATCTTCCTCGAGACGGACCTCTTCCACTCGGGCGTTCGTCCTGCGATCAACGTCGGTATCTCGGTCTCTCGCGTCGGCGGTTCGGCACAGGTGCGCTCCATGCGTTCGGTGTCCGGCACGCTGCGTCTCGACCTCGCGCAGTACCGCGAGCTCGCAGCGTTTGCGCAGTTCGGTTCGGATCTCGACAAGGTCACCCAGAACCAGCTGAACCGCGGCAAGCGACTCGTCGAGATTCTGAAGCAGGGTCAGTATCAGCCGCTCAGTGTCGGCCTTCAAACCGCCTCGGTCTACGCGGGCACGAAGGGATTCCTCGACAACCTGAACGTGGATGCAGTCCGCCCGTTTGAGAAAGCGCTGCATCAGTACCTCAACGACGAGAAGCCGGAGCTGCTGAAGAAGCTCGAGACCGCGTCGAAGTTCGATGATGCGCTCGACAGCGAGCTTCGGGCTGCGATCACCGACTTCAAGAACGGCTACGTGAAGGACAACCCCAACGTCGTCGTGGCGTAAACGAACATGCCCAGCACAATTGATATCCGGCGCCGCATCCGCAGCGTCAAGAACACGCAGCAGATCACGAAGGCCATGAAGATGGTGGCTGCGGCGAAGCTGCGTCGCGCGCAGGAGCGCATGTTCGCAGCGCGTCCGTACGCTGCGGCGCTGCGTGAGGTTCTCTCCTCCGTGGCGGCACGCGTCGACATCGCAACGCATCCGCTCCTCAAGGCGCACGATGCCGAGCGCAAAGTTCTCGTGATTCCGGTGACCGCGGATCGCGGCCTTTGCGGCGCGTTCAACTCGAACGTGATTCGCGCGACCGTGAACTTCATCCGCGAAAAACATTTCGAGTCGGTGGAGCTGCTGCCCATCGGACGTAAGGCGAACGACTTCTTCAAACGCCGCGAGATCCCGATCCGCAGTCAGGCGACGCACGTCTTCCAGGCGTTGTCACTCAAGACCGCCCAGGAGATCGCGAAAACGTTCGTCGATGATTTCGTCAGCGGCGAGATCGATGCTGTTTACGTCATCTACAACGAGTTCAAATCGATCATCGCGCAAAACATGCGCGTGGTTCGTCTCCTCCCGCTCGAGCGTGGCTGGGACGAGCTGCAGAATCCCGTCGAATACCTTTTTGAGCCCGGGCCGCACGCGATCCTCGAGGACCTGCTGCCGAAGCACATCGAGTTTCAGCTCTATCGCTTTCTTCTCGAGTCTGCCGCCTCGGAGCAGGGCGCGCGCATGACCGCGATGGAAGCTGCAACGAAGAACGCGTCGGAGATGATCAGTCACCTGACGCTCACCTACAACCGAATTCGTCAGGCCTCGATCACGAAGGAAATCATCGAAATCGTGTCCGGCGCCGCGGCAGCAAAGAGTTAATCCGAAACGGAGAACACATGGCAGATCAGAAGGTCGGAAAAGTCATCCAGATCATCGGCCCCGCGGTCGACATCGAATTCGAGGAAGGTCATCTTCCCGCGATCTACAACGCGATTCGCATCGTCGATGATGGTGAGCTCGGCAAGGTGAAGATCGACGTCGTCGTCGAAGTCGCGAACCACATCGGTGAAAACCAGGTTCGCTGCGTCGCGATGAAGCCGACGGACGGAATGGTCCGTGGCATGAAGGCGCTCGATCTCGGCGCGCCCATCACGGTTCCCGTCGGACGCCAGACACTCGGCCGCATCCTCAACGTCCTCGGCGAGCCCGTCGACAACAAGGGCCCGGTGAACGCCGAGGCGCACTGGTCGATTCATCGCGAAGCTCCGCCCTTCGATGAGCAGTCGACGAGCATCGAGATGTTCGAAACCGGTATCAAGGTCATCGATCTCCTCGAGCCCTATACCAAGGGTGGCAAGACGGGGCTGTTCGGTGGCGCCGGCGTCGGCAAGACCGTTTTGATCATGGAGCTCATCAACAACGTCGCGAAGGCGCGTTCCGGCTTCTCCGTGTTTGCCGGCGTCGGTGAGCGCACGCGCGAAGGAAACGATCTCTATCTCGAGTTCGAGGAATCGCAGGTCATCGTGCCGGGCGATCCGTCGAAGTCGAAAGCAGCCCTCATCTATGGACAGATGACCGAGCCGCCAGGAGCTCGCCTCCGCGTTGGACTGACGGGCCTCACGGTCGCCGAGTACTTCCGCGACGTCGAAGGTCAGGACGTGCTGGTCTTCATCGACA
>CAZKID010000608.1:0-2734 GCA_964552405.1 uncultured Thermoanaerobaculia bacterium | reverse complement strand
GCCATCGCTTCCAGCACTTTGATGCGCATGCCGCCGCCGGCGAAGAGCGGCGCGAGCATGACCGACATGCGCTGCATGAACGCAGTCGCGTCCGGGACCTGGCCCACGAACGCACTGCCGCGCAACCATTCCGGCGCCGAGCTCCCGGCGATCGACAGCCGTGCCTCGGGCAGCATCGCGGAGATGCGTGGCCAGAGCTGGCTAACGATCCACTGCACCGCCTCCTGATTCGGCCGGAAATCGAGCGAGCCGATGAATCCCACGGTCAGCGGTTCGGGTATCGAAGTCGCGCCAGCTTCCACGCCGCACGGCGCGACATGGATCGGCTTCGTGCAGCCGAGGCGGCGGAGCTCATCGGCATCGGCCCGGGTGATCGGCACGATCGCATCGGGCGTATCGAGGCGACGCACCTCGTAATTCCGCAGTGACGCGGCGACGGCGCGCAGTGCAGCGCGGCGGAGCGGATTCCGCTCCGTGGCCGCGAGCCCTTCCCAGATACGGAACTCGACGTTCAGCGAACGGAGCGCGATGAACGCGCTCTTCGCCTGCCGTGCATAGGGGAGCAGAAACGGGCTCTCGATCTGTACGACATCCGGCCTGAAACGGCGGATCGTCTCGTCGAGTGCTCGGCGGAATTCATCCGAGACGAAGCGCGCGACGAGAAACGGCATCTGCTCGCGCATCGCCCGCGTTGCCGCGTAGAGAGGCCGCGATGTATCGATGTCGATTGCGCGCAGCGGCAGCGGAGCGGCAGTTGGATCGACCCGATGCTTGCGTGGATTCAACGCGAGGATCTCGACCTCGGCGCCTGCATGTGCGAGCGATTCCGCGAGACGCGACATCGCGATGCGTCCGCCGTCGATGGGCGGCCAGGGCGGGCGCGGGGCAAGGATCAGGATGCGCATCAGCGGAACATCGCGCGGAGCTGCGGCTGGTTCGGATCGATGGTCAGCGATTGCTCGAACGCGGCCCTGGCTCCGGCTTCGTCGCCGGTGCAGAGACTCGCCGCTCCGATCGAGGCGTAGAGCACCGCGTTGTCGCCGGCGATCGGCGCCGCGCGCCGAAAGTCCTCCAGCGCGCCGCGGCAGTCGTGCTTCTCCATTCGATAGCGCCCCCGCATCATCAGCCAGTGCGGCTGCGTCGCGTCGATGGCGATCGCTTCGTCGAGCAGCCGGTCCGCACGCGGAAGGTCAACATGTTTACGATGCAGCAGGTCGGAAAGGTTCCACATCGCGCTCGCGCTGTGCGGATCGATCTCGAGTGCCGACTCGAAGGCTTTGATCGCCTCATCGTCGCGATGCTGCTCGAGCAGGATCAGTGCTTCGTTGTCGTAGGAGGCCGCGGTGCGCGTCCCTTTGTATGACGCTGGCGCATGCGACGCTTCGCTGTTGCCGATGTATCCGAGAGCCTTGAGGTTCGCGATCGCCTCGCTGTTGGATTTCGGACTCTCCTGTGGAGCAACAGGCGACCTCGCCTGTCGCCACTCGCGCCGGTACGACTCCACATCGCCCGGCAGTCCCAACATCTGCAGCAGCATCGGCGTGATGCACTGCGCCGCCGCGCACGCCGGCGCCCCTTTCGGAACCACGAGAATGCCTGCATCGCGATGCCACTTCGCGGCGGTGGCGACGGCAGTGCTCGAGACCTTGATCTTCGCCGCATCGTCCCACGCGAAGCCGTGGTCGGAGGCGATCACGAGCTCCGCGTTGCCCTTCGCGTATTCGCCGAGGAGAGCGTCGATGTGCGCGAAATAGTTGCGGACTTCGTTGAGGTGCTCGGGATGCGACGCGAAGAGGTGCCCGATGATGTCCGTCCCCTGGAAGTAGACGATCGCCAGGCGAGGCTTGTCCTTCGCGATCGCGCTCATTGCGGCGCGATGCACGTTCTCCGTCTGCTCCAGCATCCGTTGATAGGGATCGGTGGATTGGCCTTCCACCTGGCGGTCGGAGACGACCGTGCCATTGACCGTCTCCGGCGGATTCGTGGCCCACATGCCGATGACGTCAACACGTTGACCTCTTGCCGTGAGCATGTTCCAGATCGCGGGGACGCGGCGCTCGTCGCTCGTAATCAGCTCTTTCTCGCCGGTGGTTGGGTTGAAGCGCGCGAAATCGAGGATGCGATGATCGAGCGGCCCCGCGCCTGTCATCATCGTCGTCCAGACGAGAGGGGAGAGGGGCGGATGCTGCGTGAGCAGCACGCGTTTTTCGCCGGCATGCACGAGCCTCGCGAGATTCGGCATGGTGCCGTCGGCCATGTAGCGATCGAGAAGCTGCCAGTCGGCGCCATCGAGGCCGATGAACACGATTCGTTTCTGTTCGGTAACCCTTGCACAGGAAAAAACTGTGAGCAGGATCACGACGAGAAGGCGGCGGAGCATTTAGGTTGAGTGTATTGCAGCTGACCAGCGGTAGGCTCACCCGGGAGCCGGACGTAGAACCGAACGGCGCCGGAATCCGAGAGTGAGCGCTGCTGGTAGGTTTCGCGGCGCGCCCCCCATCAGGCGCGCCGCATTTTTTTAGGGGCTTCGGGCTTCAGTGGGTAATCTGCCGATGATTGAGCAAGCTCAGATCTCCGTCATCCCGAGCGTAGTCGAGGGACCCGGGTGGGCGGGAGGCGCGCGACATGAGTTCCGTACCACACGCCGCCCGGATCCCTCGACTTCGCTCGGGATGACGGAGGCTTGCGATCGCGTGCCTTGGTTTCTTTCTCTCAGTCGCGGCGCGTGCGCGCG
>CAZKID010000607.1:0-2735 GCA_964552405.1 uncultured Thermoanaerobaculia bacterium | reverse complement strand
CACGGCCCACCCTTCCTGTCCCGGAAGGCGGAGGTCGAGGGTGATCGCATCGGGCAGGTAGCGCCGCGCGAGCTCGAGTCCGCTTTCGCCGCGCGTTGCAGCGACCGCCTTGAAGCCCTTGTCGTGCGCCATGTCGATGAGGATCTTCGAGAACTGCACATCGTCTTCGATGATGAGCACGATGCGGTCGCCACGTACGATCGACTCCCGATCGTCCGGCACGAATTCCTCGGCCTGTAGGACAGGCGCCTCGACTGTCCTCATCTGCACTGGCGCAACGGGCGTCGAAGGGACAGGCGAGGGCGCCTGTCCTACACGCGGGGCGATGTAGCTCTGCGGCACGTACAGCGTGAACGTCGAGCCCGTCCCCGGCTCGCTCTCCACGCGGATCTCGCCGCCGAGAAGCCGCGCGATCTCGCGCGAGATCGAAAGACCGAGGCCAGTGCCGCCGTATTTGCGCGTCGTCGATGCGTCGGCCTGCTGGAACGCCTCGAAGATGATCTTCTGCTTGTCCTCCGCGATACCGACCCCCGTGTCGCTCACGCGGAACGCAATCACCGCATCCGCGCGATCGAGCGTCTCGTGACCATGCGTCCATCCCGACTTGACCGGCTCGATCTTCAGCGTCACACCGCCCGTCTCCGTGAACTTGAATGCGTTGCCGAGGAGATTCTTGAGGACCTGCTGCAAGCGCATCGAGTCCGTGCGCAGCGTTGCCGGCAGGCTCTGCGCGAGATCGATCTCGAAACCGAGTCCCTTGTCCTGCGCGACCTGCCGGAAGTTGCGCTCCATCAAATCACCAACTTCGTTGAACCCCATCTCGCTGAGATTCAGCGTCATCATTCCCGACTCGATCTTCGACAGATCGAGGATGTCGTTGATGAGCGTCAGCAGATCGACGCCCGACGCATGAATCGTCTTCGCGAAGTCGACCTGGCGATCGTTGAGATTGCCGTCCGGATTGTCGGATAGCAGTTTCGCGAGAATCAGCAGCGAGTTGAGCGGCGTCCGCAGCTCGTGCGACATGTTCGCGAGGAACTCGCTCTTGTACTTCGACGTCAGCGCGAGCTGCCGCGCCTTCTCTTCGAGCTGTCCCTTCGCCTCTTCGACTTCCTCGTTCTTCCGTTCGACCTCGGCGTTCTGCGCCTGCAGGAGCCGCGCTTTCTCCTCGAGCTCTTCGTTCGACTGCTGCAGCTCTTCCTGCTGCTGCTTGAGCAGCTCTTCGGATGCCTGCAGCGACTTCGCCTGCTGCTCGAGCCGCTTGTTCGTCTCCGTCAGCTCTTCCTGCTGCGCCTGCAGCTCTTCGGCGAGCGACTGCGATTGCGACAGCAGCTCTTCCGTCCGCATGTTCGCCTGAATGGTGTTGAGCACGACCCCGATCGACTCGGTGAGCTGATCGAGCAGCGACTGATTGATTTCCGAGAACGGCGTGAATGACGCCAGCTCCATGACCGCCAGCACCTGACCTTCGAACACGATCGGCAGGATGATGATCTGCATCGGCTTCGCTTCGCCGAGGCCGGAGTTGATCTGCACATAGTCGCCGGGTGCGTTGGTCAGCAGAATCCGCTGCTTCTCGAACGCCGCCTGCCCGACGAGTCCTTCGCCGATCGCAAATTCCTTGTTGAGATGCTTGCGCTCGCGATACGCGTACGTCGCCGCCAGCCGCAGAACCGGCGTGTCGGTCCCGGTGTCAGCGATGTAGAACACGCCATGCTTCGCCCCAACCAGCGGTGCGAGCTCGCTGAGCGTCATCTGCGAAACCGTCGTCAGGTTCTTCTGCCCCTGCATCAGGCGCGTGAACTTCGCGAGGTTCGTCTTCAGCCAGTCCTGCTCCGAGTTGCGCAACGTCGTCTCGCGCAGGTTGCGGATCATCTCGTTGATGTTGCCCTTGAGTGCCGCCAGCTCCCCCTCGGCCTGCACTTCGATGCTGCGCGTGAGATCGCCCTTCGTCACCGCGGTCGCGACGTCGGCGATCGCGCGCACCTGCGTCGTCAGATTCGCTGCGAGTTGATTGACGTTGTCCGTCAGATCGCGCCACGTGCCGGCGGCACCCGGCACATTCGCCTGTCCGCCGAGCTGCCCTTCGACGCCGACTTCGCGCGCAACGCCCGTGACCTGATCCGCAAAGGTCGCCAGCGTTTCGATCATCTCGTTGATCGTGTCGCCGAGCTCCGCGATCTCGCCTCGCGCCTCGACCATCAGCTTCTGCTTCAGGTTTCCTCGCGCGATCGCCGTCACGACCTTCGCGATGCCGCGCACCTGATTCGTCAGGTTCGACGCCATCATGTTGACGTTGTCGGTCAGATCCTTCCATGTGCCGGCCACGCCCTTCACCTGCGCCTGTCCACCGAGCTTGCCTTCGGTGCCGACTTCCCGGGCGACACGCGTGACTTCCGCAGCGAACGAGTTGAGCTGATCGACCATCGTGTTGATGGTGTTCTTCAGCGCGAGGATCTCGCCCTTCACGTCGACCGTGATCTTGCGCGACAAGTCGCCGCGCGCGACGGCGGTCGTCACCTCCGCGATGTTGCGCACCTGCGCGGTCAGGTTCGACGCCATCGAGTTGACGTTGTCGGTGAGGTCCTTCCAGGTGCCGCCGACGCCGGGCACTTCGGCCTGTCCGCCCAGCTTGCCTTCGGTGCCGACCTCGCGCGCGACGCGCGTGACTTCGGCCGCAAACGATCGCAGCTGCTCGACCATGGTGTTCATGGTGTCCTTGAGCTGCAGAATCT
>CAZKID010000606.1:0-2737 GCA_964552405.1 uncultured Thermoanaerobaculia bacterium | reverse complement strand
TCGAGGCGATCATCTCCGCGTTTCGCAAAGCGGTCGAGCAGGTCCGGCCCGGCGATGTCGTCGTTGCCAACGGCGACGATCCGCATGTTGCCTCACTGGCAGAGTCAGCGCGTGGACGCTGGTTGACGTTTGGCTGGGATCGTGCGCGCGACGCCTACGCTTCGCATGTCGAGTTGAGCGAAGAAGGCACCGTATTCACCGCGTGGTGGGAAGGGCAGGAATGGGCGCGGTTCCGCACGCCGCTCGCTGGGAAGCACAACGTGCTCAACGCGCTTGCTGATGCGATGATCGCGCGCCTGCAGGGGCTGAGTACGGAGGAGATCCAGCAGGGCTTCGATACGTTTCGCGGAATCAAGCGGCGGATGGAAGTACGCGGTGTGGAGCGTGGCGTGACGGTGATCGATGATTTCGCGCATCATCCGACTGCGATCGCGACGACGCTCGACGGCGCTCGCAAGCGCTTTCCGAACCGGCGTATCTGGGCGCTCTTCGAACCGCGTTCGATCTCGTCGAGCCGCAAAGAATTCGAGAGCGGCTACATCGACGCGTTCCGTGCTGCGGATCGCGTAATCATCGGCCCCGTCTTTCACCGGCAGCGCTACGAGACGCGTTATGGACTCGACAAGATGATGTCGGTTTCCGCGATTCTCGAGACGCTGAAGAAGGATCGGGAAGTGGAGCAGATCGATGACTTCGATGCGATAGCCGATGTCGTCGCGCGCGACGCGCATGATGGAGATGTCGTCCTCGTGATGTCGTCGGGCGCATTCGGCGGCGTGCACGAAAAGATCCTCGAAAGACTTCGGCGCTGATCTCTCTCCGCGTCTCCGCGCCTCCGCGTGAGACCGTTTCTCGCGGAGACGCGGAGACGCGGAGACGAGAAGGCCGGAATAGGAATGCGTTCCCGCCCGTTCCGCTCCGAACCATGCACGAGAACAAAGCACACGAACTCCTCCGCAAGCACAACCTCACGGTCGACGACGTGAAGCAGCGCAAGGCGTCGCTCCATCATCTGCGCCAGATCGTCCACTCGGAGAACCTTCCGTTCGACGTCTTCAAGGCGCTGGTCAAGCTCCGCCACTAAGACAGGCGAGGGTGCCTGTCCTACACTACAATGTGCCGCCCATGCCGTTCCGAGACGACGCGCTCGCGCTGATTGACCGTAAGAAGTTCGACGAGCTCGAGTCGCTCTGGATGGAGCAACTCGACCGCGATCCGAGCGACGCCGATGCATTCATCGTCGTCGCCAAGGCTCTGCGAAAAGCGGAGCAGCGGACGCAATCGGACACGCTCCTCGGCCTTCTCGCCGATTCGCTCAAGGAACGCGCGCTCTGGCCGCAACGCCTCATGGTGCTGAAGGAGGCCGGCCGCCTTTCGAAGCATCCGGCCACGATGCGTCCGCTGATCGAAGAGGCACTTCGCAAGAGCGTCGGATCGCATCGCAGTTTCGCGCGCGTGTTTCAGATCGCCGGGTTCGCCGATCCGCAGAGCAATCCGATTGAACGTGCCGACAAGATCGAGACGTGGCTCAACTATGACGAGGGTGAATGCTTCTTCATGGCTGGCCGCGGCGCCGGCTGTGTCACCGAGCTGAATCCCGAGCTCGGCATCTGCCGTCTTGATTTCGAGAAAGACAAGCGCGTTTCGGTTCCGCTCGGCGCTGCAGCCAAGTACCTCACGCCTCTTCCCGAAGGACACGTGCTCCGCGAGAAGTTCAAGGACCCGGCAAAAGCCAGGGCTGATGCGACCGGCAAGCCGGCCGACTTCTTCGCTCGGATTCTCCAGAGCTTCGGGCGTGCGATGACGATGCCTGAAGTGCGCGACGCGGTGATCGGCATCGTTCCGGAAGAGAAGTGGGGCTCCTGGTGGACTGCGGCGCGCAAGAATCCACAGATCGTCGTTAGCGGCACTGGCGCAAAAGCGACGTACTCGTGGAATGCATCCGCGGGTGATGCCGAGTCGATGATTCGCCGCGACTTCGAGCGTGCTGACATCAAGACGAAGCTCGATCTCGCGCGCAAGCACAGCGCGCGCAACAAGGAGCTTGCGAACGTATTCGCATCGTCACTCGCAGCGGACGCAGCGAAGCTGGCACGCACCGACGCGGCGACGGCGTGGCAGATCCTGACGACGCTCGAGTCGCTGCCGGGCGAGTACACGAGCTCCATCGAACCGTCATCGCTCCTTACGGGCGCGATGGCCTCGCGCACGGTTGCGGCAATCGGCGACAAGCAACTCCGTGAACGCGCGCTGCAGGTCGTGCGCGCGACGCATCCCGATTGGCCGAAGGTCTATAGCGAAGCGTTCTTTCTCGACGACGAGCCACGACTCATCGGTCTCATCGCATCGACGCTCGAGAAGGAAGGGCAGACCGAGATTCGCGATCGTCTGCTCGACGAGACGCTCCGCTATCCGCGCCGTCATCCGCGTGCGTTCTACTGGTACGTCAAGCAGCTGAGCGACGACGAGTCGCTGTCCGAAAAGGCTAACTATCCGCTGCTGTTCCAGATGCTCGAGGCCGTATCGTCCGATGAGTTCGCGCCAGTGCGTGCGCGGCTCAAGGACATGTTCGACAAGGGTGGCCTGGCGGTTCGCATCGTGATGGGCGTCGAGAACGAGGAGCAGGCACGCAAGCTCGTCGAAGTACTCGATCGCTACGGTGCGATCGAAGAATACCGGCGCGAGATTCTGAAGCCGGCGATGCTGACGAAGTACGCCGGACTGGCCGAGCCACCGA
>CAZKID010000605.1:0-2752 GCA_964552405.1 uncultured Thermoanaerobaculia bacterium | reverse complement strand
CGCCTTGTTCACGTTCTCCGTGAGCTGTCGGCGCTGCGACTCGTCGAGCTTCAGGTCGTCGCTGTCATCAGCGATGTCCTGCCACGCGAGGAGTTTTCTTGCCTCGTCCTTGAGCGTTGTGGCGTCGTCGATCACGGAGAAGAACAACCCGCTCTTGAACGTCCGCGACGACTGACCGCTCTCTGTCAGCAGCGACTTGATGAGCGCGTCGGTCGCCTTTTCGCCAGCAGGACGGTCCAGCCCGAGCACGACGAGCGAAATCGCAGGCCGGTCCGGCACCTGATTCGATTTCTCGGGGAAGTACACGCGTTCCACACCGGTCCCGGCGGAAAACACCTTCTGGATATCCGCCTTCAGCCGTTCCTCGACCGCGCCGGCGGAGACGCTCGCGCGCCGATCTGAGAGCAGCTTGTTCAGGTTCGGCTGGATGCTGAAGCGGTACTTGTTCTTCTCGGCCGAGAGGAAGTAGCAGGCCTCGGTCAGGCCGTCGAGGCACTGTTCGACGTTCCCGATGTCGAGGTCCGGCTCTGCGACCGCCAGTCGCACCTCGGGGAGTGTGGCGACGCCCTTCTGCTGGCCGCCGTTCGACTCGAAGAGGATCGTGGTTGCGACCTTCCGGTGCAGCCGTGCCTTCTTGATCTCGGCCGTCGCTTCGGTGTCGAGGCGCACGGCGTGCGCGTGATCCTTGCCGATGATATCGGTCGTGACGGCACCTTCGAGCTTCGCCTCTCCGAGTTGCTCGAACACTGCTGCGCGGAAGAGTGGCTCGTCCAGCGGTGCTGTTCCGAGCGAGATCAGCGCATCCTTGTGTGCGCCCTTGTAGCCTTCTGCATAGGCACGGGACACCCACAGCGCGAGGAGCCGCAGAACGCCACGGGTCTGCTGGAAACGCGGAAGGGTCTGCCACTTCCTTTCGAAGACAGAAAGCAGCGAGGGGTGGAACGGATAGCACGCATGGAATTGCGCCCGCGCCTGGTCGGCCGGGAACCAAGTCGGAAGATCGGTCTTGTGGTCGAGAACCCAAGAGCTATAGCCGTCGATCGTGTCGTTCGCGTCCTTCGGAAGCCCGCCCCACTCGAAGAGACGCCGGCGAATGATCTCTGCCGTTTCTGTTTCGGCGGACATGATCATCGCCTTCCCGAGCCGGTCCAGAAGCTTTTTCATTCGGTTGAAATCCGCCTCGTCCTCGGCCGTCATCTCAAGCTCGGAAGCGGGGATCGAGACGGCGAGCACGACGTTCGGCCGCGACCTTGCAACTTCGGTGAGGTTCTGCACGAAGTGGTAGAGCTGCGTCGCGAGGCCACTCTTCCGGTTCCGGCTGATGTAATTCATCAGCTCATCGAGCAGGATGAGGGCCGGCTTGTCCTTAGGGAGGAGACTCTCGATCACGTCTCCGCCGGGCGCCGTCAGCGACTCTTCGTGCTGCTGTACGCGCGCGAAGGACTCCGCCCCGCCTAACTGCCAGGCGATCTCGCCCCAGGCCGTCTTGCGCAGGGGCTCTCCGTTCGTTCCGCCGCGGCCTGTGATCGAGTCGAACTCGGTCCCGACGAATACCGCCGTTGCTGCGACGGGCACCGACTCAACGCCGGCGTCCTGGAGGATGTACTGCACGCCCTTCCAGTTCTTCGACGCCTTACCTCCGCGGGCGAGGTGATAGAGCAATGTGAGCGCGTGGGTCTTGCCGCCACCGAACTGCGTGGAGAGGTTGAAGACCGAGGAGGTCTCTACCTTCACTCCATTAAGGCGCCGTGCAACCTGCACCGCTAGATCTTTCAGGTTCTTCGTCAGGTACGTGCGATCGAAGAACTCTCCCGGGTCTTGGTATACCGCGGGAGCACGGCCATCCCGGACATGATCGAGGTGCACCGCAAACTCCGACGCATCCAGCGGCCGGCCGTCGCGAAGGTCCTCGCGTGGAGTGATGACTTTGTACCAAGGCTTCAGTGCCATATCGGTCTCGTTATAGGGAAGTCAGAGTCATGCGAATCCAAAGCTCTTCTTGCGGGCGAGCACCCCGTCGACCCAGCGCTTTTCGTCTGTGCCAGTCGGATAGAGTGCCGAGAGCGACTGTGCGAGCTTCCAGAACTGAGGCTGGTTGCCGACGCCTTCTTCGATTAGAAACCGCTTGAGGGCTTCGCCGCGGCCGGCACCGAACAGGATCATCGACTGGTGAATGCGATTCAGCGTGGTACTCGCCGGCTTTGCAGCACCGATCGTGGAGCCCGACTCGCTCTCGCTGAGAGCGTCGATCTCAGCGAAAAGGGACGATTGCTGCTTTCTCTTCTTGCGCGGCGCTCCCTTCTCGTCGGTGTCGGGTTTGACGAAGAGGTACCTTGCACGCTCCGTTACGGGCAGCAGGCGCGCCGTGTCTCCGCGAATTTCGACTAGGCTGCCCATCGACTCCAGATGAGCGCCCAAGCCCTGCGCCAGCTTTCGAGCAGCGTCGAATTCGAGCGCGAAGCCGCCCGATGCACCTTTCTTGGTGATTGCGTCGTCATCATCTGCCTCATCGTCAGACGCTTCCGAATCGGAGGCCGCTGTGCCGCCACTCAGAGTCCACAACCAAATTGCGGTGAGCCGACCGTCGGGTTCGAGACCGGTCGCATCAGCCGATTCAAGGACCATGGAGAGCGCCTGCTTCGCTACTGCCGACCAGACATGCTCGAGGTACTCGCTCAACGGCACCGTATCACCACTTGCCTTCTCTACCCGGGAGTACTTTGAGAAGACCTCCAGCGCCGGCCCGAGCGGG
>CAZKID010000604.1:0-2758 GCA_964552405.1 uncultured Thermoanaerobaculia bacterium | reverse complement strand
CAGCAGGCAGCAGACAGCAGGCAGCAGACAGCAGGCAGCAGACAGCAGGCAGCAGACAGCAGGCGGCCGGAGACGAGCTTCCTATGCAGGTCACGTTCTACACGCGCAAAGAGTGTCCGCTCTGTGAGAAAGCGAAGCAGGCGATCGCGTCCGCCGGCATGGACGTCGAGCTCGTTGAGGTCGACATCGACGATGAACCGCAACTGCGGAAGCGATTCACGGATGACGTGCCGGTGATCTTCGTCAATGGAGTCGAGGCGTTTCGACACTTCGTTGATCCAGCTGCGTTTGCGGCATACATCCGCGGTGCGTCCCCTGCTGTGCTCGCGGAGGAACCGATGCCGAAGGCGCGGCTGCCGCTGGCTCACGATGAGATCCGCGCGCTGATGACACAGCTTCAACCGGGCTGGACCTATTACAACGCGCATGAGTTGAGGCGCAGCTTTCGCTTCAGGGACTTCGCGGATGCGCTGGCGATGACGAATCGAATCGGTGCAATCGCCGAAGAACTTCAACATCATCCGGACATCCTTCTCGGCTGGGGAAAAGTCGAGTTGTCGATTCGGACGCATGATGCCGGCGCCATGACGCGCGCGGACTTCATTCTGGCCGCGAAGATCGACCGCATCGCACCTGTGACTGTTTGATTCAAGAGTGCGAGAATGTCATCATGATCACGGGTCCGAATAACTCGAGGTGAGGATGACCGCGCACGATACCTATCAGCGGTCCGGTGAGGTTGTTTGCCGGCAAGTAGGAACGGAGTCCATTCTGGTGCCGATCCGCAATCGTGTCGGCGATCTCGAATCGATCTTCGTTCTCTCGCCGGTGGCTGCCCGAATCTGGCAGACGCTCGATGGTCCCGCCGCCGTCGACAAGATCGTCGATGCGGTGTGCGCCGAGTTCGAAGTCGATAGAGATACCGCCGCCTCCGATGTCACCCAACTTCTCGACGAGCTCGAGCAGGCCTCGCTCGTGAATCGAGTGTCGTCATGATCGAGAGCGGCACTTATGCTCAATTCAGCAAGTCGCTGCACGACATGCTGAATCCCATGCGCGTGCCCGTGAACGGCACGATCGAAGTGTCGGATCGCTGTCCACTCGATTGCGCGCACTGCTACAACAACCTGCCGATGGACGACAGCTCCGCGCGCAACCGGGAGATGTCGCTCGCCGATCACAAGAGACTCCTCGATGAGCTCGCTGAGATGGGCTGTCTCTGGCTGCTCTACACCGGCGGAGAGATCTTCGCGCGCCACGACTTTCTCGAGATCTACACGTACGCGAAGCAGAAGGGATTCATCGTCACGCTCTTCACGAACGGGACGATGATCACGGAGCGGATCGCGGACTATCTGAAGGCGTTTCCGCCGTTCGCGATCGAGATCACGCTCTATGGCGGGACGAAGGAAACGTACGAAGCGCTGACCGGCGTTCCGGGCTCATACGAGAAATGCTTCCGCGGCATCAAGCTGCTGCTCGACCGCAATCTGCCGTTGAAGCTGAAGACGGTTGCCGTGTCGATCAATGTGCACGAAGTACCTCTGATGAAATCGATCGCGGAAGAGCTGGGGCTCGAGTTCAAGTTCGACCCGATGATCAATCCGCGCATCGATTGCTCGGCAAGCCCTCTCGAAGTGCGTTTGTCGCCTGCGGAAATCGTCGCGCTCGATCTCGATGATCCGGAGCGCGTCGCCGAGTGGCGGCGTCTCGCGCTCGATTGCGCGCCGATTCCGCCGAAGAGTGATGCCGATGCGCAGGTCTACAGCTGCGGCGGCGGCGTCAACTCGTGGGCAATCGATCCCTACGGGGATTTGTCGATCTGCGTGTTGTCGCACGTCGATCGCTACAACGTGCGTACCGGCACGTTCCGCGAAGGCTGGGAGACCTATCTGCGCGGTGTCCGCTCTCGGAAGGCCGAGCGCATCACGAAGTGCACGCGCTGCGCGCTGCGGTCGCTCTGCGGTCAGTGTGCAGCGAACGGCGAGCTCGAAGCGGGCGACGCGGAGGCGCCGGTCGATTTTCTCTGCCAGACGGCGCACCTTCGGGCAGAGATGTTCGACGTCGATGTGCCGGAGCATGGCGACTGCGAGTACTGCCGGGGAAGCGCGCAACGCCATGTGATCGACGAGCTCGCAGAAATGGTGCGTGCGCGAAACTTCGATGCGATCGAAGCCGCGCGCAATGCCATGCCTGCGGCAGCAGCGGCATCTTCCTGTGGAAGTGGAACCTGTGGCGCGTGTAGCATTCATACGCCGTGACGAGGGAGCCAATGGAAAACGAAACGCCTGCAGTTGTGAAGAAACGATACGAGAAGCCGACTGTGACGCGCTTTCCGCTTCGGCCTGAGGAAGCGGTGCTCGGCTTCTGTAAGTCGACGACGGCATCGGGCCCCAACGGCGGACAATGCCGGAATGTTAGTAACTGTTCCGGCCTTGGCTCGTAGCTCGATGTCCGACATCTACGTGCGGATCGCCGGCATCACGCTGGCGATCCGCTGTGGCGATCCGCGGGTTTCCTGTCACGTCTCCGAACCGGTCTCTCGCTTTCTCGTTGACCCTGCTCCTCCCGGAATCGATCTGACGGTCCGTCATCTCGATCACTTCATCGCGCCTGAGGGGCCGCTGCTATTCGAGTCAGGCGGCGTGTGGCGCATTTACGAAGATCCCGCCGGCCTCCGTATCGCCTGTTTCCCGGGCGTGGTTCTCGAAGAGCCCTTAAAAGTGGCCGGCTTCCCACAAGAATTTACCGCCGTTTA
>CAZKID010000603.1:0-2763 GCA_964552405.1 uncultured Thermoanaerobaculia bacterium | reverse complement strand
TCGCTCTTCTCGATCATCGAGAGCTCGCTAACCAAGAGTGTAGGTCACGATAAGATTGCCTCCATCACTCCGGCCGCCGATCGCAAACTCTCGGATGGCTTCGTGCAGTACAGCGTCGAGCTGAAACTCCAGGACGTCAACCTCGCGCAAGTGGTCGACGCGCTTTACGGGGTCAAGACCCTGTCGGCACCGGTCGCGGTTTCCACCATGCGCATCACCCGTCGCATCCAGGACACCCACACCTACGACGTCGATATTACCTGCATCGCACTCGGCAAGAGCGGCTGACGACGCCGTCCTGCTCGCCGCGTGATATCTTCGCGATCGACATGGTGAAATTCTTCCGGGCGAACGCGATGCGCTTCGCCTACGCGGCGATCGGCGTGACGGTCTTCCTCGCGTTTCTGATCGCGACGTTCCCATATAACGATACGCTGACCAGGGTGCTCGCGCCGACCGGACTACGGCTGTCCAGTCGCGATCAAGGGATGAATTTTCCGTTCGGGGTCAGGATCGACGACGTGATGCTCGGATCCAAAGACGGCGGCCCGCCGGTCTTTCAGAGCGAGCGCCTGCGCGTAACCCCGGTCCTGCTCGCATGGCTGATGGGCTCGCCCGCGCTCCACATCAAAGCCGACGCCTACGGTGGAAATTTCACCATCCGTGCGCAGCGGCTCGGGGAGTTCACCCAACTTCGCTTCGAGGGCGCGAATCTCCGGCTCGAGAGCTATCCGGCCTTGAGTGCGATCGGACTTAACTTCGGCGGACGACTTTCGGGAGCAGGCGACGCGTCTATCTCGCCTGACAACCTCATGGCCGACCGGGGCACCATTCATCTGAGCGCGTCCGATGCGACCTATCGGGTCTTCACCGGAATGGCTCCCCTTAAGCTGGGAATCCTCACTGCAATCGTCAAGCTCGACAGCGGCAAAGTAACCATCGAGCAGGTCGAGAGTCACGGTGGCGATGTAAGCGTCTCGGGCCGAGGCGTCATCGAGTTGGATCCGAATCTTCCCGACAGCGAAGTGGCGATCCGGTTTCAGCTTGAGCTGACGCCTGCGGGCCGGGAGCAAATGGGTTTTCTTTTGAATTTCCTGCCGCATCCACCGAACGCGACGCCCTACTTCCTGCACGGCACCTTCATGTCGCCGGGGCTGTCCTAGATCGGACCTTTTCTCGCTCTATTCACCTATTGGGCTTACCTCTCTCGGTATCCCATTCCTAAGTTAGTATCTGCAGCGGTTTTATACATTTCCGATGCTTTTCCTAATTCCGGTTGTTCGACCGCGACCGCCGCGCGACGCGGCGCATCATCAAGTCAGATCCGTGAATGGATTGTAAGCTATCTCCCAGAGGTGGCTGTCCGGATCGGCAAAGTAACCGGAATACCCGCCCCAAAAGGCCTCTTGAGGCTTCTTGATCAGCTTTGCACCCTGCGAGACAGCGAGACTTATAACTGCGTCGACTTCCGCCTTCGTTGCGACATTGTGAGCCAGCGTAATCTTGCTGAACCCTGTGCCTTCGGATGGAACCGTGGCATCGGTGGCGAGATCATCGCTCGGATAGATGGCCAGCCAGGACCCTTCCAGTTCGAAGACAGCTATATTTTCGCCGTCCTTGTAATTGTGGAGAGGAAACCCCAGTCCGCTGTTGTAAAAGCGCAGAGACTTGTGCAGGTCTTTAACACCGAGAGTTATCAGGCTGATTTTCGGCTTCATCTCCGGACTCCTCGTGGTATGAGCAAAGATACTCCACTCTGACCGAATTGGAGGGCTAAGGTCGTTGCCAAATGCTCCTGGACATCTACAGTCCCGGAGACCAGCGGTCTTGCCCAACCGAGCGGGGCTTGTGTCGAAATACCTTTGTGGTTATTTCGGCGTCATGGCTAACGCAGCGATCCGCATCGAAACCACCAACCGCGTGCGGCATCTGATCCTGTGCCGCCCAGAAGCTTACAATACCATCACGCCGCAACTGCGCGACGAGCTCAGCGCCGCGATCGACGAGGCCGATGCCGATCATGGCGTCAACGTCATCCTGCTTCGTGCCGAGGGGCCTGCCTTTTGCGCGGGATACAATCTCGACTGGGGTACCGGCCTGCAGATTGGCGAGGATCGCCGCAAGCGCGGATGGGATTCGGTCACCGACTACAACGCGATGTCACGATTCGTGAACGTCTACATGAAGTTGTGGTACGCGGCAAAACCGACCATCGCGGCGGTCCACGGATGGTGCGTCGGTGGCGGCACCGACATGGTGCTCTGTACGGACATCATCATCGCGGCGGAAAACGCGTCATTTGGTTATCCGCCGTCGCGAGTGTGGGGCACGCCGACCACCGCGATGTGGGTTTACCGGATGGGCCTCGAACGCGCGAAACGCTATCTCCTGACCGGCGATGAGATTGGGGCGGTTGAAGCAGCGCGCGTCGGCTTAATCCTCGAAACGGCGCCCGAGGCGAAATTGCAGGAGCACGCAATCGCATTCGCCGAGCGAATGGCCAAGGTCCCGGCCAATCAGCTTCAGATGCTGAAGATGCTGTGTAACCACACCGCCGAAAATATGGGGCTGGCGACCTCGCGCGCGCTCGGTACGCTCTTCGACGGCATCGCGCGGCATACCCAGGAGGGCATCGATTGGATCGCGCTGGCGCGCGAAAAGGGTTTTCGTCAGGCGGTGCGCGATCGCGAATGCCCATTCCAGTACTACGGCTCCAGCCCCCCGGCTAAAAAGCGCAAGAAGAACAACTAAAAACTCTCATCC
>CAZKID010000602.1:0-2766 GCA_964552405.1 uncultured Thermoanaerobaculia bacterium | reverse complement strand
GACGGTAGGCGTGTGGCTGTTCATGGCCATGTCCGCGCGGGCCGCCGACCAGCTTCGTCTGCGGCTCCCCGCGGAAGTGCTCTTCGACGAAGCGCCCCAGACCCGCGAGGATGAACGCCGAGCCTGCGACGAACTGCAACGGAGCGTTAGCCATCCAAAGCCGCCACAGCAGCACCAGCGACAGCGCGCTCCAGATGATCGAATACAACTGTGTCGCGTGGACCGCCCGCGATGCGAGATCCGACAGCCGCGTGACGCGCGAACGGGGATGCGTGTAGCGAATGCCGAGCTCCTCCTCCGTCGCGCGTCCGTGACAACAACCCTGCACGAGACAGCGGCAGCGTCCAAACGCGACGACGACGGTCGACGCCACCGAATACGCGGCGAGCATCCGCCACGGATCGGGCGTCAGCAGTATCGCGATCGAGGCGCCGAGGAGACCGCCGTAATAGCCAAAGGGGCGGAGGAGCATCGGAGAGCCTTCGATGAATTGCGCCCATAGCGCAGCGCCGGTGATCGTCGCGATCGCAACGGCCGCGGCCGGGACCACCATCCCTCCGCTCAGCATCACGACGATCAGGATTCCGAAGAACGAGCCGAGCGCCGCATAAACGCCCTGATTCATCGCGCGGATCACGCCGGCGTCCCACCCTTGCCACGAATTCGCGAGACGCTCCGTGCCGCGCAACAGCAGCCGCATGATCCGTTGTGCGTTGATCACCGCGAGCCCGAACGACGCGCCGGCGAAAATGTCGCGCAACGCGTGCATCCCGGTGGTCGCGCAGCTGACGGAGATCGCGATCGCCAGCATCCACCAAAGCGCGCGGCGCCGCGGCATCGCGTTCGCCGCGATGATCGCCCAGACCACATGAAACGCCGGGAACGCCGTTACCGGCGCGTCGAACTTTCGCTCCCACAACATCAGCGTCGCGAAGATGCTGCCTTCCGGAACCGGTTTCGGAACGACGACGACCGGAATCACGAGATATGAGATCGTGACGAGTACGATCGCCAGCCAGCCGTGAATTGCGAACCTGCGCAGCTGGCGCCGCGTCTCGAGCAGCAGCGGCACGGCGAGAACGAGGGGATAGTCGAGGAAGTAGAGCAACTCCGTCCAGGGAATCACCGGCACCAGAGAATCGACTCTCCCCCATCCGCTCCGCGCATCGCGCGGAATGCCAAGCGCATTGACGGCGAAGAACGCGATCAGCCACGGTAGCAGGACGATGAAGTAGATCGCGAGCCGATCCCTCGAATCGGCTGGCTCGTCGGTTCTCGCCGGTAGATGCAGCAACGGAGGGTTAGCCGCGGCGCCGTAACGGAGTTCCGTCGACTCCCGCTCGAACCCCGCGACGAACGCGATGCAGCAAAACGTTAGAAGCGGTGTCGCCAGCCAGATCCCGGCCGGGCTGCGCAGTGCGATCGACACACCCGCGCAGATGAATATCGACCCCACGTATAGAGGATCGTTCATCACTCCATACATCCCGCGGCTCACACGCTCCTCGGGTGGAAAGGGGCTCATCGGCCAGCCGTGCCCGAAGCGCCGGAGATCGATCACTGCGCATAGCGCAATCAGCGCGCCGAGCAGCGCGACAGCGATTCCTGCTCCGCGCGTCGCAACCTGCGGCAGCACGATCAGCGAATCCATTCGCATGCTCCAGGCGAGCAGCAGCAGCGGGAGCGCGATCACGAACAACATTCCGTAGAGAAGCTTCATCCGAACCTCACCACCTCGTGAACCGCCCAGGCATCACCGACGCGGCCGCACCATTTCTGTTCGCGCGCATTCGCGATTCTCTTCGGCAAGCCGGGAATGGGGATCGTGTCGCCGAGGAGGTCATCGCGGATGGAACGGTTGTCGGCGGGCTCGGGCAGCGGGGCCTCGGTGCGTTGGCCATCGACGAGCACGCGCGTGAGCGGATGCGATCCGCGCCAGTCGATCCACGTGATCGAGCCCGCGCCGTTCGCGACGCGGCCCCAACGCAGCTCGTCGATCGGCAGCTCCCACGGTGCGAGGTCCAACTGCATCAGCTCGGCATAGCCGTAACCGCGCATCATCCCGATGCGCGCATCAGCGGACGGCATCTCGCAACGCCAGCGCACGCCGGGAATCAGAGCTTCCTCGTACGCCGGCGCCCGGCGTTCCATCTCGATCTCGACGCCGAGTCTTCGCGAACGCCATGTGATGCGATCGCGATCCGCGATCGGCGGATCCCCGCCGCGCAAGGTCGCGATCGTCGTTCCGGGCGACCGAATCACGCTCGCGTAACGCAGCGAGAGTTTCCGCCATCGAAGCCGCGCCCAGTAGGCAATGCAGACATTGCCCGCGTCGTCGACGCAGTCGAGATACCACTTCGTGAGAGAGAGGCCGGACGTATGTGTATGCTACGCCGCAATGCGCCTCCTTCTCATCTCCTCGTCCAACGTTCACGGCTACGGCTACCTCGATCATGCCGAGCCTTTCATCCGCGACTTCCTCGGCGGCCGCCGGCGCGTGGCGTTCATTCCGTTTGCGGCAAGCAACCATGAGGGCTACACGTCGATGGTGCGAGAGCGGATGGCGAAGATGGATCTGGAAATCGTCGGAGTCGACGCGATGGGCGATGCCGATGCCATTTTCACCGGCGGCGGCAACACGTTCCGTCTGCTGAAGACACTCTACGAACGCAAGCTCGTCGCCCGCGTACGCGAGCGCGTCCGCGCCGGGGGCGCGTACAACGGCCAAGGTGCCGGAACGACCGTCTACGGGCCCCTGATCAAAAA
>CAZKID010000601.1:0-2790 GCA_964552405.1 uncultured Thermoanaerobaculia bacterium | reverse complement strand
GCCGTTCGCGCAGCAATCGAAGCGGTGATGAGCGGCAGTGAAATGCCGCTCGATGAAGGCTTCTTCCTCGAGGCGACACTCTTCGGCCTTCTCGCCTCGACGGAGGACATGAAGGAAGGGATGGGGGCGTTCCTGGAGAAGAGGGCGGCGAACTTCAGGGGCGTGTAGGACAGGCATGTGATTCCACACATAGTGGTGGATCGAGGCATAGTGTCCTGCGGGGGACAGGCGCCCTCGCCTGTCCCTTCATGATTCCACACAAAACGGATTCTTCGCGCGACGCGAGTTTGCCGAGGTAGCCTCGGTACGTGATTCCGGAAGACTCCTACGCGACGCGTCGCTGTTTGCCTCATATCGAAAACGCAGGCAAGACCTACTTCACTACGTTCACCACACGACGGCGAGAAATTCTGTCTCCAGCTGCGCGGACGATCGCTCTGGAGACGATCGTCCGCGATCATCGGATCGCCTATTGGTTGCATACCGCTGTCGTGATGACCGACCACGTGCACATAGTCATGACACCCTATGAATCGTCGCGCCTACGAGACGTCATGCAACGGATCAAAGGTGTTTCTTCGCATCTCATTAACCGCGCGTTGAAGAGGCATGGATTCTTGTGGCAGGACGAATCCTTTGACCGGATCATCCGAGGCTACGAGGACATCCGTCGGAAATGCGAATACATCTGCGAGAATCCCGTACGCGCGGGACTCGTTAACAGTTGTGACGAGTATCCATGGCTTTGGCGCGAGTGGGTCGAGGGAACCGGGACAGGCGAGGGCGCCTGTCCCCCACTGGAGACCGCCGAGAACCCCTGAGACCTTGTTATAGTCACGCGGGCAAACGCATATGACCGAGAACCTCGAAAGCCTCATTTACGACTGGAACGTCGCCGGCGAGAAGCCGGCGCGGCCTTCGTCGAGGAAAGTCGAATTCGACGACGAGACGCTGCGCGATGGGCTGCAGTCGCCATCCGTCACGGATCCGTCGATCGACGAGAAGATCCGCATCCTTCACTACATGCATGCGATCGGCATCGACAATGCCGATATCGGACTTCCCGGCGCGGGCGTGCACGTGCAGAAAACGGTCGAGCGCCTCGCGCGCGAGATCGTCGACAACAAGCTTTCGGTCTACCCGAGTGCCGCTGGACGCACGCATGAGAACGACGTCAAGCCGATCATCGAGATCTCGCAGCGAGTCGGCATCGCGATCGAGGCGGATCTCTTCATCGGCTCGTCGCCGATCCGCCAGTTTGCCGAGGAGTGGGATCTCGACTGGATCATCAAGCAGTCGGCACAGGCGGTTCGTTTCGCGACCGAGAACGGCATCCCCGTCATGTACGTCACCGAAGACACGACGCGCGCGAAGCCCGAAGACATCGAGAAGCTCTACACCGCCGCGATTGACGCGGGTGCGAAGCGCATCTGCGTCTGCGACACGGTCGGGCATGCGACGCCGTGGGGCGCGCGCAATGTGATTCGGTTCGTCGTCGCGCTTCGCGATCGGCTGAATCCAGGCGTGAAGGTCGATTGGCATGGACACAGCGACCGGGGTCTTGGCGTCATCAACTCGATCGCCGCGCTCGAAGGGGGTGCGGATCGCGTTCATGGCTCGGCCGCCGGCATCGGCGAGCGCGTCGGCAACACGCCGATCGATCTATTGATGGTGAACCTGAAGTTGATGGGTTGGATTGACAACGATCTGACACAACTTGGCGATTACGTGAAATTCGTTTCGAATGCGGTTCGCATTCCGCTGCCAGATCAGTATCCTGTTTTCGGCCGCGACGCATTTCGCACCGGTACCGGCGTTCACGCCGCTGCGATCATCAAGGCGAAGAAGAAGGGGAGTGAATGGCTGGCGGACCGCGTTTACTCCGGCGTTCCCGCAGGGATGTTCGGCCTGCAACAGATCATTGAAGTCGGACCGATGTGCGGGCTGTCCAATGTCATCCATTGGCTGGCCGTACACGGATATCCCCAGGAAGAATCGCTGGCGAAAGAGATGTTTGCGCTGGCGAAGAATACGAATCGAGTGCTTACTGACGACGAGCTGCACTCATGCGCCCACCGCTGGGAGGAAGCGCAACAGGTTGCCCGAGTGGCGGAACGGTAGACGCTGAGGTCTCAAAAACCTTTGGCCGCAAGGCCGTGCCGGTTCGAGTCCGGCCTCGGGCACCATCCAGCTTGTGATCACGACGCAGCATCCGGGAGAAACGTATTTCAATAGTTCTGAGTTCTGAGTGCTGAGTTCTGAGTAACACCGCGTTACTCCTCCTCTACTCAGAACTCAGTACTCAGGACTGACAAAAATGTCTATGCGATCCCTGTCTTTATCCCTGGCTTCGATAGTTCTTACTGCCGCTGCGTTCGCTCAGGAAGCGTCCATTACACCAACGCAGTACGTGCGGCAGCACGAAGGGCGCTTCGCCGGCTCGCGTCATTACATTCTGACGCCGCCTGCGCCATTGAGTCTCGAACAGCGCGCTGCGCTGGCCGAGGAGGGAATCGCGATTGTGCGCCCCGCGTCTGGTGGTCGGTTCCTCGTTCGCGTTGCCAACGACGCGGACATCGGCGCAGTCACGCCCGCGATCGGAACGCTCGAGCCCCTGACTGCGGATCGCAAGCTCGCCGCAGCAGCGATGCGTGAAGCGGCGTCGGGGCGTGCCTTTGCACGTGTGAACATCGCGTTCAACGGCGAAGTATCGATCGATGCTTCCAGATCTGCGATCTTGTCGTTGGCTGGCGAGCTTTTTGTCCCATTCTCGACACACTTACAGCTACC
>CAZKID010000600.1:0-2814 GCA_964552405.1 uncultured Thermoanaerobaculia bacterium | reverse complement strand
CGCCTTCTGTGTTTCCGGGGCGAATGGTCCGGTTAACGATGGGGGGGCTTGGGCTCAGTGGCGATGCGAAGCGGGGCGGAGTTCCATGCGTCCGTCTGATCGTCGATGCGAATTTTCAACACATCCCGAAGGCCGTGCTGGCACACCTCAGCGACGAGGGTGTCCTCGTACGCGTCTATCACCCGCTTACGGCGCGACACCCGACCTGGCTCTTCCGCCGGATGCACGAGAAGGTCGTTGTCGTCGATAGCGCGTACTACATCACCGGCGGCCGCAATCTCGCCGAGTCCTATTTCGGACTCGCTCAACGCAACTACGTCGATCGCGATGTGTACGTCACAGGCTCGTCGGCGATCGACGCCGATCGTCACTTCGATCAACTATGGGAAAGCAGCGACGTCTCCGCACTGCACGTGAACGTCTCCGCGAAGGAGCGGACGCGGGCGTCCGCGATCCTCGACGATGCCGTCTGCCGGCTCGAACAGGCTGGCATGATCGACTCCGCGAATCACGACTGGTCATCGGCGGAAGTGGACTCGGTCGAATTTCTGCACGACCCGTTACCCGATCAGGATGAACCGCGGCTCGTCGTGCGGCTCGCGGATGCAATCGCGAACGCGAAGTCGGAGGTCGTGATCGAATCGCCCTATCTCGTGCCGACAGGCGGAGTCCTCGATCTGTTGAAGAAGAAAGTCGCAGACGGAGTGCGTGTGCGCATCGTGACGAACTCGCGCCGTTCGAGCGACGGGCTGCTCCCCTATGTCGGCTATCTCAAATATCGCCGCCGCCTTCGGCGTGCCGGCATCGAGCTGCACGAATTCAAAGGGCCGGACATGTTGCACGCGAAGTCGATGGTGATCGACGGCCGGCGCGCGTTCGTCGGCTCGTACAACGTCGATCCGCGATCGGAGAATCTGAATGCGGAGGCGATGGCGGTGACGGAGGACGACGGCTGCGCACAGGAGTTGCTGGCATCGATCGATGCGCACGCGGCAAACTCGTGGCTCGTCGGCACGAGAGAGCAACGCACACGGCCATCGGCAGCGTCCCGCGTGCGCGCGTGGCTCTTGCGGCTGCTCCTCCCCGTCTACGAAAGCCAGCTTTAACTCAGGATCGCCGGGTATTTCCGCGGGTTCGATTCGCGCATCAGCTCGTACACGGCGGCGAAGATCGACTCGCGATTCGGCTTCGACCAGTAATCGCCGTCCGATCCGTACGCCGGACGATGCGCCTTCGCCGGAATCGTCAGCGGTTCCGAGTCGAGCCAGTCATAGCCGTGATCGCGCTCCAGCACCTGCTGCAGCATGTATGATGTCGCGCCGCCCGGCACATCCTCGTCGATGAATGCGACGCGATTCGTCTTCTTCACCGACTCCACGATCACGCCGCGAAGATCGAACGGCAGCAGCGTCTGCACGTCGATGACCTCCGCATCGATCCCGACACTCGACAGCAAGTCCGCCGCCTCGAGCACGATGCGCAGCGTCGCGCCATACGACACCAGCGTCACATCCTTCCCCGCCCGCATCACCTCGGGAACGCCGAGGGGCAGCGCGAAGCGATCGATGTTCGAGGGCAGCTTCTCCTTCGTTCGATATCCGTTCAGTACTTCGACCACGATCGCCGGATCGTCACCCTGAAGCAGCGTGTTGTAGAAGCCCGCCGCCTGCGTCATGTTACGCGGCACGCAGACATACATTCCGCGAACGAGACTGATGATGCCGGCCATCGGCGAGCCGGCGTGCCAGATGCCTTCCAGCCGATGCCCGCGCGTGCGAATGATCGCGGGGCACTTCTGTCCGCCAGCCGAGCGCCAGCGAGTCGTCGCAAGGTCATCCGACAGAATCTGCAATCCATAAAGGATGTAGTCGAGATACTGAATCTCCGCGATGGGGCGCAGCCCGCGCAGCGCGGCACCGATCGCCTGCCCCATGATCGTCGTCTCGCGAATGCCGGTGTCGCTGACGCGCAACAGGCCGTACTTTTCCTGCAGGCCGGCGCAACCCTGATTGACGTCGCCCAGTTTTCCGACATCTTCGCCGAAGATGATGATCCGCGGATCGCGCCGCAGAGCGTGATCGAAACAGTGATTGAGGATTTCGAAGCCATTGAGCACCGGAGAGTCATCCGCGTACTCCGGGGCGACGGCCGCGACACGGATCGCACCTTCTGCGCCTTCGCTGTGGAGATGCGCGCCGTAGCGCTCGTCGCCCGCTCGCTGTTGCTCGCGCAACCATTGATTCGCTTCGGCACCGCCACCAGAAAGGATGACGGCTGATGTCAGCGCGCGCACCGCATCGCGGCGGAACGGTGCCTGCGTGCGCGCGAGCTCGCTCCGAATCGCCTCGATCTCGCTTTTCTTCGGTGACTGCGCGGCGAGCTCGTCGATGAACGCGAGCGCGCGCTTCACGTCGGCGTCGATCGGCGCTCGATATGCGTCCCACGCCCGGCGCTGCGACTCGCGCACCGCCTGCAGATCCTCGCGCTCGAATTGATCGAGCTCCTCGCCTGTCGCGATCGCTTGTCCGATCATCCACTCACGCATCTTGCGGATGCCGTCGTATTCGATCTCCCACTCGAGCCGCTCCTTCGACTTGTAGCGCTCATGCGAGCCCGACGTCGAATGACCCTGTGGCTGCGTGACTTCGATGACGTGGATGATCGCCGGCACGTGGTCCATGCGAACGATCGAAGCCGCGGCGAGATACGTCTCACAAAGCGCGGGATAGTCCCACGCCTTGACGGTGCAAATGTCCTAACCGGCCTTCGAACCCCGCCCGCAGGGGGTGCCGCACGCCGTCATTCCCGACAACC
>CAZKID010000599.1:0-2816 GCA_964552405.1 uncultured Thermoanaerobaculia bacterium | reverse complement strand
CATCCCGAACGATCAACACTCCTCGAGACCTGGAGCGAGAACGAGGTCATGCGCCACGTTCCCTCTCTGGAGTGGATCATCCGCAAGCTCGATGTCGATGTCAGGCATCGCGTGGAGATCCTCTGGGCTCCGGTGGGCACGCTGGCGACGGCTGATCCGCGCTATCCGGCGATCGAGCGCGAGTTTCAGGCGCTCTGCCGCGCACTCGATCATCTCGCTGATACCGCGAAGCACATTCGCAACTCGCACGTGCCGTCGGATCTCGCGATCCACGTTCCGTGGGCGCTCAATCACGCGGCGAGCTGTCTGCGGACCATCGACGCCGCGATCTTCAACCGGCGGTATCCGGTGCAAACGCACGAGCGGTCGAAGGCCGAGCCGGTGTATGCGGGATTGCTCGTCGTGTTGCAGTGCGTAGCTCGCGTGACCGAGCGGGTTTCGGAAGTCGAGCCGGGGATTTGGGAGAAGCTACTCGCTCCAGCTTCATGAGGCTCCAGTGGGGCACAGGCGCCCTCGCCTGTGCACTCTCCCTCACAACATGTTGAGCGGATCCACATCGATCGCAACATCGACGCCCTTCCACTTCCTCCCCACCATCGCAGCCTCGATCGCTTTCCGAAGACCTACGCGCTGCGCAGCCCGCACGAGAATCTGATAACGCCACACACCTTTGATCCGCGCAAGCGGCGCCGGCGCCGGCCCCTGAATCCGCACTCCTGCAAGGGGCGCGACCAGCTGTTCGATTCGCTTGCCGCTATCGAGTGCGGCGCGCTCCACATCCGTCAGGATCTCTCCGCGAAAGAGAATCGCGATCATCGATGTCAACGGCGGATAGTGAAACGTGCGGCGGAACTGGATCTCCGATTCGAAGAACGCTTCGTAGTCGTGACGGAGCGCATGCTGGATCGCGTAGTGCGTCGGAAACGCGGTCTGTATCACGACCTTGCCGCGCAACTCTCCACGTCCTGCGCGGCCCGCGACTTGTGTCAGCAGATAGAACGTCTTCTCCGCGGAACGGAAATCGGGATAGCCGAGGATCGAGTCGGCGTTCAGGACGCAGGTCAAGGTGACATTCGGAAAATGATGTCCCTTGCTCAGCATTTGCGTGCCGATGAGCGCCTGCGTCTGCTGGGTGCGAAAGCGATCGAGGATACGAACGAGCTCGCCCTTCTTGCGCGTCGAATCGCGATCGAGTACTTCGGCCGGCACATCCGGAAAATCGCGGCGAAAACGCTCTTCGACTTTTTCCGTTCCAAACCCAACCGGCTGCAGCACCTCGCCGTTGCAGAGTGAACAACGCTGCGGCATCCGCATCCGCAGGCCGCAGTAATGACAGATCAGCAGCCCTTCGCGGCGATGCACTGTGAGCGTGACGCTGCAATCGCGGCAGCGATATTCATGGCCGCACTCACGACAGAGCAGAAACGGCGCATAGCCGCGCCGATTGATCAGGATGATCGCCTGCTCGCCTGCCGCGAACGTCGCGCGCAACTGCTCGCGCATTCGCGAACTGAAGATGACGAAGCCGCGGTCTTCCTTCTCCCCTTTCTCTTTGCGCAGATCGATCACTTCGACATCGGGCAGTGGCCGGGCCTCGACGCGGCTCGCCATCCGCAGCAGTGTGTACTTGCCCCGCGCCGCGTTCTCGCGCGTCTCGAGCGAGGGCGTGGCCGAGCCGAGGACGACGGGGATCTTGCGGAGTTGCGCGCGGACGACTGCGAGATCACGCGCGTTGTAGCGCGGGGTCTCCTCCTGTTTGTACGCGCCGTCGCCTTCTTCATCGACAACGATCATGCCGAGCCGCGGGAACGGCGTGAAGGGCGCGGAGCGCGGGCCGATCGCGACATCGACCTCGCCTCGCCGCGTGCGCCACCACTGGTCATAACGCTCGCTCGGCGAGAGGCTGCTGTGAAGAATCGCGATGCGATCTCCGAAGCGTTCCTTGAGCCGGGCCGCGAACACCGGCGTCAGCGAGATCTCCGGAACGAGGAGCAAAGCCTGCTCTCCCCGCTTCACCACCTCCCGCATCAGCTCGATGTACACCTCGGTCTTCCCGCTGCCGGTGACGCCTTCCAGGAGAAACGGTGCGAAGGTACCGAGCGCGCTCATGACGCCGTCGATCGCGTGACGCTGCTCCTCGGAGTACCGAATCTCACCCAGCGATGCACTGTCGAGCCCCGCGAGAAAGGCATCGAGCGTGTGACGCCGCGCGCGCCGTTCGATGCGGATGATCGATTTCTTCACGAGCGTCGAGAGAGTGGATGCGCCGATCCCGGCATGCTCGAGGGCGCGAACAGACATTTCGCCGCCCTGCGCCTGCAAGAGCTGCACGGCCTCGAGCTGTTTCCCTTTCACCTCCTCGGGCGTCGTATCGAGCACGACGAAGCGATCGAAACGAACGCCTTTCGCATCCTGAAGCCGATCGCGGACTGCGATGACGCCGGAGTCGCGCAGACGCGCGATCGTGGTGCGCGACACGCGCATGTCGTCAACGATCGCGTTGAGCAACAGCGGCCTTCGCCGCAATTCGTCGATCAGCGTACGATCCGACTCCAGCGTGCGCGATGGATCGTCATCGAGAAGGTGGACTTCGCGGCGTCCGCGCGCTGACATGTTCGCCGGCAGCGCGACGCGCAGCATCTCGCCGATCGGCGCGATGTAGTACTCCGCCGCCCAGCGACAGAGCTCGATGATTTCCGGTGTGAGCGCAGGCTCGTCATCATCGAGCAGCGCGCGGATCCGCTTGAACTTCCCCGGCTCTTCGACGGTCGCGACCAGGCCGATCCCGAAGCCAGTCCTTCCTTTCGGGCCCAGGG
>CAZKID010000598.1:0-2850 GCA_964552405.1 uncultured Thermoanaerobaculia bacterium | reverse complement strand
CGGATGCATAAAGAATCTAATCGCGCTTCTCATCGGGTTGTCGGAGCGGCTAACGGCAGTGGCACTCAGCGGTGCCGTGCCTCACACGTAAGAATAGCTGAATGGGGCGCTCGGACGACAGCTGGCAACGAACGGCACGGCATCCGCTGCAGTGCCGAGTTAGACCGCCGCGTGCATCTGCGCTGCTTTGAGCGGGGTAGTCGAAGCTATTCCAGCAGTTCGCTGATGTCTTCACCGTCGAAGGCTTCGATAACCCGATTGATCGGAAAGAAGTCCTCAGCGCGAATCACGGCTTCTCCGTTTTCGGTTGTGTTCCCGGCCCGGATGACCAAGCGAGCCATGTTTTCAGCGGTCCCGCGGTTCAGGGTAAAGGCCTCTTCCAAGTCGTCCTGTCCGTTGGCACCGAGATGCTCCTGGACCGCGGCGTCCAAAATGACACACGTGATCGTTTGCCCATTCACGAGCGCTGGAAAGACGATCGCGCCGCGAGCTGAGTCGCGATGATGCTCGGGTGGAAAAGTGATGTCAGAAGGACTCGTCATTCGGGCGGTCTAACGGCACTGGCGCTCAGCGGTGCCGTGCCTCACATGGAAGAATAGCCGAAGGTGGCTCTTGGAGGTAAGACGGCGACGAACGGCACGGCATCCGCTGCAGCGCCGAGTTAGACCGCGTTTAGATTAGCACGGCCATGAAGTCCCACAGGGTTGGATAGCTCTGGACCGCATTTCCGTATGCCTCGTCCGCAAGTAAAGCGACTTGGCCGCGACGCTTCGAGGTTGTGTCAAACAAGAAGTAGTAGCCACCTCCACCGTACTGGCACACGACCACCGCGTCGGTCGGTCGTGCCGCGAACTCTTTTGGAAGGCTCTCGGTTCTTGCTTTCGTAGTCCAGTGGATGACCGACTCTCGTTGCTCAGGCGAGACACCAAAGATCGTGTTTCCGAACCAGGCAGCATGACCGATCTGTCTCAGCAGAAATTGGTAAGCGTCAGGTAGGGCGACCCTCAGAGCGTGCTCGACGGCGAGAATCTCAATCTCAGTCGCCCCGCGCCCCAAATCTCTGTATCGCCGCTTCGTTTTGAGAGCAGCGAGAACCATTTCAGGTACCGCGTGTCCCATGGTCCCTTCGTCGGTCTAACGTCTTAACGCTCAGCCGCGCCGTGCTTCACGAGGCAGGAGCGAGACGGAAGAATGATACGCCGACCACGGCAGCGAACGGCACGGCGTCGGCTGCAGCGTTGAGTTGGGCTGCGGTGTGTTACGCAATCTTGTGTAACTTGTTGCGCAAAGTAGCTGGTAGCTCCACTGCCACGAAGTAGTCGGCGCCGAAGAGATAGTCTTCCCCTGACTCGTCGATGACGCGAACAAACCCGTGCTTTTCGGCGAACGCATCCGGGAGGACCTGGTAGATCTTCCGCAGCTCCAGGGAAGCCTCGTAGTCGTCGTTCTTGACGCATACCGCGAACTCGCCTGAATGCACCTTGCGCCGACTGGTCGTGGCTGAAGGCCGCGACGTGCCTCGTTTACCAAGGCTTTTTGAACTTGATTTCTTTTTTGCCGATGCCATGAGCTTCGTACCAGTGGAGTTCCGCTTCTAAAATCGTACCATCGCCCAGCTTGACGAGGGCAACTCCCTTCATCTTTCGCCAGTTGCCGCGGCCGTACTGGCGAACAAGCCTCCGACGGTCTCGAACCTGCCGGCCAATCGCGATGGTTTCGATGGCTTGGATCGATCCGATGATCGTGAACTTCACACCCGGAGATTACTACGCGGATGTGATTTCCGTCAGCCCAACGTTTTAACGCTCAGCCGCGCCGTGCTTCACGTGGCAAGAGCGCTACAGACGAATGATAACGCCGAGGACGGCAGCGAACGGCACGGCGTCGGTTGCAGCGTTGAGTTGGGCCGCGCCGACACTCGCTTGGTCGAGTGAGAATTTCGCGGCCATTGGACTTAGATCACGCCCAGCGCGCGTTCGATCTTTGCCCACATCGGGACTCCACTGCAGACTTGAGACGTAGCTGCCGGCGTATGCAATTCCGGTAACGCGAAGAAATTCAGAACCGCCAAGACCAGGAGTGGAGGCGTGAGGGCGAGGATGGCAACGCGTTCCATCGAGGAGGCGAGGTCCGAAGGAAGATCAAGCTCGGGGTCGCGTTTATGTGTAACGATGTCTTGCAAACCTTCATCGATAGTGCTTAGGAACACGTGTACGCTGGGCGCGGCTGCGTGGACGTACTCGCACAGTTGGGAGTAAAGCTGTAATACCCTTGGCGCGTTGAACCATGTGAATTCAGCCATGTACTCCGCGGCACTCTTGGCGTGATACTGCTGGGGAGTCGGATCCTTACCGCGCAACTTTCGCGCGTACGCAAAGTGGACGAGCTTGTCCTCAAGCTCAGGGTTGACCACGCCTGTTTCCAAGGTTCCCGACAATGCGGAGCGTATGTTTGACGCCGTCGACGCAATGGTGAGAGGCACCTGACTCAACGAATCGTTTGAATCGGCTGCGGACTCGATGAATCCCCTGAGGCCGGCTGCGGTAGCCATTGCGTTCCGATTGCACTGCGCGTCCACCACCGCGTCGAGCCATGCTCGGCTTCGCCTGATGCTCACCGCGGCTGAAATGTGGGCCCGGTACAACATTTCTGTCCAGTACACCTTCATGCCCGCGGACGGTTGATTCGCAGCCAAGCGCACAAACTCTTCCTGATCAAGGAAGGTGTAGCGCGCTGCCTGTGTCTGCTCGGTGATTTGGTCGACGAGAGGAAAGTAAGCCCGGGCTGCGGATAGTCCGAGAAGCCGCCCAAGCACCTCAGCGCGAGAATCACTCATAGTCTCGACTCGTA
>CAZKID010000597.1:0-2873 GCA_964552405.1 uncultured Thermoanaerobaculia bacterium | reverse complement strand
GAATCTCGCCGAGGCGGAGAAGATCTATCGGGTCGTGGTGAAAAAGGATTCCAGGAACGTCGATGCCTGGTACAGCCTTGGCGTCATCCTGCGCGACAGGGACGATCACGCGAACGCGGCAGAAGCATTCGCGACTGCAGCGACCGTCGAGCACGATCAACACACCGCCGCACATCTCCTCTACGACGCCGCACGCGAATACGCGCGCGCCGATCGCATCGAAGATGCCGCGCAGAAACTGCGCGCCGCGTTCGACGCGGGATATCCGGATCGCGAGGTGGTGAACAAAGTGCCCGAGTTTGCGAAGGTGAAGAGCAGGTTGTAGGCAGCAGAATGGGACTGATGGGACGACGTTTTCCCATCGGTCCCATAATCCTCAACCGTGAAAACCCGCGCGCTTGCGCTGATCTCCTCCTCCGTCCTCTTCGGAATGGCGCTCTGGTTCGGAGTCTCCGCGGTTGCGCCGCAGATCGCGCGCGAGTGGCACCTTTCGGAATCGGCAACGGCATGGCTCACGCTGGCCGTGCAACTCGGCTTCGTCGCCGGCACGCTCATCAGCGCGCTGCTCAACCTCCCCGACATCATCTCGGCGCGCCATCTCATGACGATCTGCGCGCTCGCTGGTGCGGCGGCGAATGCGCTGCTCGCGCTCTTCGCGCACGACCTCGGCACCGCGATCGCGCTGCGTGCGCTCACCGGTGTCTGTCTCGCTGGCGTCTATCCCCCCGGCATGAAGCTGATCGCGACGTGGTTTCGCGAAGGCCGCGGCCTTGCGCTGGGCGTGCTCATCGGCGCACTCACGATCGGCAAGGCGTCACCGTATCTGATCAACGCAATCGGCCCGAAAAGCTGGCGGATGAACGCCGGCATCGCGTCGCTCTTCGCAATCGTCAGTGCGCTGATGATCGTCGCGTTCGTGCGTGAAGGGCCGTACGCACTCGCGAATCAGCCATTCGACATCACGCAGATCACGCGCGTCTTTCAAAACCGCGGCGTGCGGCTCGCGAACTTCGGCTACTTCGGACACATGTGGGAGTTGTACGCGATGTGGACGTGGGCACCGGTGATGATTCGCGCCAGTCTCGCGCAGCGCGGCGAGCCGCCGATGCTGGCCGAGGCGGCGGCGTTCATGTTGATTGGCTGCGGGGCGATTGGCTGCGTCGTCGCGGGCGTCGTCGCGGATCGTATCGGGCGCGCCGTCGTCGCTGCCACGGCGATGGCCATCAGCGGCGCATGTTGCTTCGTCGTCGGATTTTTCTATGGCGGCTCGCCGATTCTGCTGCTGTTCGTTGCGGCGATCTGGGGCGCGAGCGTCGTCGCCGATTCGGCGCAATTCTCCGCCTCCGTCACCGAATTCGGCGATCCGCGATACCTCGGCACCGCGCTGACCATTCAGACGTGCATCGGCTTTCTCATCACGACGTTCTCGATCCGCCTCATTCCGCTGCTCGTTCCACACCTCACCTGGCGCTACGCCTTCGCGATCCTCGGCGTTGGTCCGATGCTCGGCATCGTGGCGATGACGCGCCTCGGCCGGGTGCCGCGATGAAATCACTCGCGGCAATCCTGGCCGGCGTCGTCATCGCGTGGCTCATCGCGCCATTCGTGTTCATGCATCTCCCGAACGATCGCGCACGCATCGGCGAGGTCGTGCGGCTGATGCGCACGCATCCGCGCGTCGCGGTCGCAGGCAACTCTGTTGCCATGTATGGCGTGCGCACCGGAACGAATCTGGCGTCACCTGCGCAGATGATCTGCGAGTCAGTGCTGATCGCCAGCGAACTGCGCGACACGAAGACGATGGTCATCGTCATCACGCCTTGGCAGCTCACGACGAGAACGACGCTCAGCGCGCAAGGGTGGAACGCGTGGTGGATGTACGGGCTGCGGCCGGACGCCGGGACGCGCTCTCTCGTGGGGATGCCGGAGCTGTCGGACTGGCGCGAGCGCTTCCGCTCGCGCTGGGTGGTGCGCGCCGCCTTCGAGAGCATGTTTGCGAGCAGCACGCCGGGCGCGCGCGACGTGTGGCGCGGCCGCGAGCCATTCGGCGTCGATCCATCGCAGCGCGCGCTGCTGGAGACGATTGCCGCGCGCCGCCCTGTCGTCATCGTCCTGGCGCCGCTTTCACCAACCGTTCGCGTGCACTACCCCAACTTTTCACTGCACCTCAACAATGCCCGGACGATCGACGCGTCACATCTGCTCGATGCCAGAGACTTCCGCGACGACACGCATCCGAACGAAGAAGGCGCCGCGAAGCTGACGCGGTTCATCGAGGAGAGGCTCTGATGTTGTTTCAGACGCCGGAGTTTCTCCTCTTCTTCATCGGGGTGGTGATCGCAGTTGCGATCGCGCGCGGCACCACGTCGCGCAAGACGGTCCTGCTCCTCGCCAGTTGGTTCTTCTATGGCTGGTGGAGCCCGCTCTTCCTCATCCCGCTGTTGATCACGACGCTCGCCGACTACGCGATCGGCCTTGCGCTGGAGAGAACGCGCAGCCGGCTGCTGGTCGCCCTCAGCGTCACCGCAAATCTCAGGCTCATCGGAGTCTTCAAATACTTCGACTTCTTCAGCGCCAACGTCGCAACGCTGCTCGGGCGCGATCCCATCCTGCTGCACATCGTGCTGCCGCTCGGCATCTCGTTCTACACATTCCACTCGATCAGTTACATCGTCGATGTGTATCGCGGCGAGATTCCCGCGTGCCATTCGCCGCTCGACTACGCGCTTTTCATCGCGTTCTTCCCCGAGCTCGTCGCGGGCCCGATCGTGCGTGGCAAGCAGTTCCTTCCGCAGCTCGAGCGCAGAATCACCATTCGCATCGATGAGTTCGCGGTCCTGCGCGTGATGCGCGGTTTGGCGAAGAAAGTCCTT
>CAZKID010000596.1:0-2879 GCA_964552405.1 uncultured Thermoanaerobaculia bacterium | reverse complement strand
TCACGATCAAAGTTGGCAGCAGGGTGCGCAAGCACTGAGGCCGCCTCCGGGGCGGCTCACCATTCGTGCGGTAGGCTCGAATATTTTCATCGACGTCGTTCGAGGGCCGCACTGTCGTCGCGCCGGGACGTCACGATCGAGCGCGTAATGACGACGATCAACAACCTCATGACGACGGGCTGGCAACGGTGCCCGCACTGTTACGCCTACGGCTGGATTACACGTGAGACGACTGTTCAGGGCGATCGTCTGACGGAGGTATGGCGCTGCGGCAATTGTCGGCACACGTGGCCTGCGGATGTGGCACCTGCAGGTCGAGCAGTCTACGTACCGCGCGAAACCCGATGATGCCGCGTTATAGAATCCCGGCCGCCGTGGTTCATCTCGCGGCAAGGAGGATCGTTCAGTGCTCTTTCACCTGACGTGGGAGTTTACCGATACATCGGAGGCTGGGCAGAAACGCTCCCTTCACTTGTTTTCGAAATGGCAACCTGGCCCCGGCAAGTTCCAAGCGTTCTACGGGTTCGCCGACGGCGGCGGCGGTGTCGCATTTGTGGAAGCCCAAAGCGCTGCCGAGCTCGCGAAGACGACCGCACCGTGGACGCCCTTTCTGAAGTTCACGACTCGCGTGATTCTTCCAATTCAGGAGTCCGCTGAAATAGGCGGGACCGCAGCTGGGTGGCGCGACGCTCAGTGACGCGCTCCCTGCATGAAGTCATGAGCGGACGAAGGAGTTCGTCGCACTACTGCGGCGTCGCGATTCTCCGATAGAACGTTCGATCATCCTCATCACCAAACCCGCTCCTGTTTGCTTACGACATTCAGGGGCGGGTTCTCGGCGAGCTCGATCTAGACTGGCGCGAAATGGTCACAGTCACTATCGAGGGCTTATCTGCCGTTTTCGAGGTCGAGGGGCTCGACAAGCTTTGGGCGCTCCGAAGCCGCCTCGAGATCCCGCTTGCGCATATCGAGAGCATTGACGCGGATCCATCAGTGGCTCGCGGTTGGTGGCATGGACTGAAGCTCGGTGGCACGTCGATGCCGGGCGTGATTACCGCTGGCACCTTTTACCAACACGGAGAGTTGGTGTTTTGGGACGTCCACGATCCCGAGCAGACGATCGTCGTGGCTCTACGCGACGAGCGATACAAGAAGCTGGTTGTGGAAGTCGCTAATCCCGCCATCACGGTCGAGCAGCTGAGAGGCGCGATCGGGTAGCGGCCAGGGCGCTACTCCACTTCCGCGCCGTGGGAACGATGTTCCTTCGATTCATTCCAGACCTCCTTGCAACCTTAGCGTCGCGTCTGGCGACGACGACGTCGTGGCGAACGATCGGCGGCCTCGCTTCGCTCGACATGAACGCCGCCACTGATGGCGTCGAATACGCCGGCTTCATCGAGGGGAACGATCAGCGCAGGTTGCGAAGACGGCAGTTCCGCTGCGCAACCGCAGGCAAGCAGGTAGCGACCGACTGAATCAGGAACGTCATATGAGAGGTTGGGAACCAGTTGGCTGAGCGCGACGCGATCGATGATGCCCTGCGTTGATTTGAGTATGCGCACACGCATCACACCTGTAGGTTAAAAGGATTGAAGGAATCCCGTAAAGCTGGTCCGTGATGAAAATGTGCAGAGCAACCTGTGCGAATTATTTCGAGTATCGGACTGGTCAGGTGTTGCGATGACACGGACAGAAGAAGCGGCGGCGTTCCAGGCGGAGTGGAAAGCGGAGAACGCGGAGCATCGCCGGTTGGCCGACGAGGGCAAGGCGTAGACTCGCGCAAGCAACCTCCAAATTGTGCGCGCATACAACGAGCGTCTTCGCAAACATTCCGAGCGGCTTCAAGGATCGGCGATGAGACCGTACACGAGCGAGCGCATCGGGCAGCTAGCCGCTGGTGTTACTTCTCACTGGCGATCCACGTCAATCGTCGGGTCAGCGCACAAGCCGGCGTGCTCGTGTTCGTTGAGAAGCTGAAATCTCCGCTGCCCTCAGCTGACTCACCGGTGATCCTGCCGCTCAGGACGAATGCGACCGTCGCCAAACCTCGCCCAGTAGTGGACGATGCTTGAATCGGCGCATTGCTCGCCACTGTGAACGCGCCATTCGCGATCGGTGGGCCTGGACGTCCCCAATTCAGATCGAAGTTATCGAAGCCGTCGATGGAGAAGCCCCCCGCGCCGAACACGCACGCATCAGCCTGAACCTCCGGCAATTCAATGTAGATCCCGTTGACATGATCTGCCGACATGCGAAAGCCCACGACGAGGCCGTCAGACGTGGTGCCCACCCAATTCAGCGTGTGATCGATGGACGCGAGAGACGTGCTGAGCGGAGGTGTCGCGGCGGTGGGGATGCTATTCGCGCCGCACGACGAAAGGCAGATCGCCGCGAGCGAAAGGAGGATCACCCTTCGCATGTCGCTGTTTTTACAATCAGCGTCAGTCTACTACTGGCCGAAAATGCGTGCTCTCCGGCCAGGTATTTGGGACACTTGTCATTCCCACGGAGGCACGCTTCAAAGAAGGACCAATGAGCCAACCGACGCCGGACAGAGTAATGCAGCTCGTGACGGGAGGATGGGCCACCAGCATTCTCGGCGCGGCCACCAAACATGGTCTCTTCAGCGCACTCGAGGGTGCGCCCGCTAACGCGGATGAACTCGCAAAGAAGACCGGAATCTCCTCGCGTGGCGCTCAGGCCCTCCTCGACGCGGCCACTGGCATCGGACTGCTGACACTTTCAAACGGCGTGTATAGCAACACCGCAAAAGCCTCCACGTTTCTTGTCCAAGGCCAGCCGAATTACCCCTGCGCGGCCGGGCAAAGCTTTCTCCATTATTTTACCACGTTGGACACGCCTCCCGCCCCCAACAACAA
>CAZKID010000595.1:0-2884 GCA_964552405.1 uncultured Thermoanaerobaculia bacterium | reverse complement strand
GGGGCATCCGGGAATCGAGTGGATTACACGGGCTGAGACCGCGTATGGAAAAGCGGAAAAGGCCAGCCGTCCACACCGCCGCCTTTCCCGCTTTCCCACACGCTCTGCCGCTGTCAGCGGGCCTGTAAGATCGACGGGTGAATGATCGAAGACTCTACGAGCAGATTCTCGGAATCACGTCCCCATGGCACGTCGCGCGTGTCGAGCTGAAGCTCGATGCGGATGAAGTGTTGGTGTTTGTCGAAGGCTCAAAGGCAGCGCAAACCTGCCCGGAATGCGGTCGACAATGCCCGCGCTACGACAGTGACGAACGTCGATGGCGGCATCTGGACACCTGCCAGTACCGCACCATTCTCGTGGCAACCGTTCCGCGCATCAAATGCGACGACCACGGCGTGCGCCAGATTCGGGTTCCATGGGCAGAGGAACGCTCTCGGTTCACGGCCCTGTTCGAGGCCGTGGTGATCGACTGGTTGCGGGCCACTGAAAACATCGCTGCCGTTGCGAAGGGTCTCCGATTGACGTGGGATGAAGTTGCGGGCATTCGCGCACGTGCGGTTGTCCGAGGAATGACACGGCGCGGCCGAGTCCCGCTACCGGCTGCTGTCGGTGTCGATGAAACCTCGATCACCCGCGGGCACGAGTACGTGACGGTGGTGAATGCGTTGAGTGAGGCTCGGGTGCTGGAAGTGATCGACCATCGGACCGAAGAAAGTCTCGACGCGTTCTGGTCGCAGTACACGGTCGATGAGCTGATGAAAGTGGAACAGGTAGCGATGGACATGTGGCCTGCGTACATCCAGTCCACGCGCAAACACCTGACGAACGCCGACGACAAGATCGTGTTCGACAAGTTCCACATCCTGAAACACCTTGGAGACGCAGTCGACAAGGTACGCCGGCGCGAGAACCGCGAACTCGTGAAAGACGGCGACCAACGCCTGTCGAAGACGCGCTACCTATGGCTGACGCACCCGGATCGGCTTGAAGGCGAAGCGCGCGAGCGCCTCGATCGCCTTCGAACAGGTTCCCTGCGAACGGCGCGTGCGTTCCGCTACAAGGAGATCGCATCCAGCCTGTGGGGATACGTGCGACGCGGGATGGCTGAACGGATGTGGAAGCGGTGGGTTCACGGCGCTCTGCGCTGCGCTCTCCAGGAGATACGCAAAGTAGCGCGAATGATCAAGAAGCATTTCGTCGGCGTGATCAATGCCGCAACATCGGACATCACGAACGCGATGTCGGAATCCGTGAACTCACACATTCAGCGCATCAAGAAGCGGGCGTGCGGTTTCAGAAGCCGCGTGAGATACCGCGAAGCGATCCTCTTCCACCTCGGTGGATTGGACCTCTATCCCGCTGCAATGAAACGCACCCACTCGATTCCCTGAAGCGGCAAAAAGATCGGCTTCGGAATCGGTGAGTTCGTGATCGTGAAGGCCGAGCCGAAGCGCCTCGTGCTAACGATCGCCGAGGAGTCGTGATGGCGCGGATCCCCGACGAGGAGATCAACCGGCTCAAGAACGACATCTCGCTCGAACGAGTCGTGCGTGCTCGCGGAGTCGAACTGCGCAAGCACGGCGCGGACCTCATCGGCCTCTGCCCCTTCCACGACGATCACGAGCCGTCGCTCGTCGTCTCGCCGGCGAAAAACCTCTGGCATTGCCTGGGCGCGTGTCAGACCGGTGGATCCGTCATCGACTGGACGATGAAGAGTCAGGGCGTGAGCTTCCGGCATGCAGTCGAACTGCTCCGTGCCGACTTCTTTCCTTTAGCCGCTTCGTCCTCGCGCGTGGTGAAGCAGAACACCGTGCCGCTTCTCGGCTCGCCGGTGTCGGCCGGCATGAGCGATCGCGAGTTGATGATGCACGTCACCGACTACTACCACCAGACGCTCAAGACGAGTCCCGAAGCACTCGGCTATCTCGAACGCCGCGGCATCAAATCAGCGGAAGCAATCGATCACTTCAAGTTCGGCTTCGCGAATCGCACGTTAGGTCTGCGTCTGCCGGCTAAGAATCGGAAGGAAGGCGCGGAGCTGCGCGCGCAACTCGGCAAGCTCGGCATCATCCGCGAGGAGACGGGACACGAGCACTTCAACGGCTCGCTCGTCGTTCCGATCTTCGACGCCGCCGGCGACGTCGTCGAAATGTATGGCCGCAAGATCACCTCGAATCTTCGGCCAGGTACGCCGCTCCATCTCTATCTGCCCGGACCGCATCGTGGCGTCTGGAACCTCGATGCGTTGCGCGAGCACAAAGAGATCATCCTCTGCGAAGCGCTGATCGACGCGCTCACGTTCTGGTGCGCGGGCCTGCGCAACGTGACGACGAGCTACGGCGTCGGCGGGTTCACAAGCGAACACCTTGAAGCGTTCAAAAGCTACGGCACCGAGCATGTGCTGATCGCCTACGACCGCGACGAGGCCGGCGATCGCGCGGCCGACGCGCTCGCGACGAAGCTCATCGCCGAAGGGATCGGCGTCTCGCGCATCGAGTTCCCGAAAGGGATGGACGCGAACGCGTACGCGATGAAGGTGCAGCCAGCATCACGATCTCTGAGCGTGCTCGTGCGAGCAGCTACGTGGATCGGCAACGCGAAGCCGCGCGCTGCGCACGTGGGAAACGTCGTCGTAGAAATAAAAGCGCAAGCAGCTAAAGAAAGAGCAGCAGCGCCGCCGATCGATGACGACGAAGCCGGCGTGTTCGCGCCCGCCGCGCCGATCGATGAGCCGCGCGAGGAAGCACCTCTTTCTTTAGCCGCTCCGACGCCGCCACAACGCGACGAGCTGCCGATCGAAGCGAGCGGCGAGGACATCGTTCTGCGCTTCGGCGATCGCCGTTATCGCGTGCGAGGTCTGCAGAAGAACACGAGCTTCGACTCG
>CAZKID010000594.1:0-2891 GCA_964552405.1 uncultured Thermoanaerobaculia bacterium | reverse complement strand
CCCTCATCCGCGCTTCGCGCACCTTCTCCCCTCGCGGAGGGGAGAAGGAAACTGATGGACCGAGCACCGCCAGTTTCTCTTACTCAGTCGCGGCGCGTGCGCGCGCCGTGGCACGCTCGGGATGACGAAGCTTCTGCGGTTTGCTTTTCGTTACCGATTGACGTCGATCACGATTCTTCCCAGCACCTTGCCGGCGAGCAGTTCTTCGCTCAGCGCAACGATGCTGGTCAGCGGCTCCGTTCTGCAGATCTTCTCCAGCCGGTCGCGCGGCACCTCGGCTGCGAGGCGTGACCACGCTTCCTTTCGCTTCTCCTTCGACGTATGGATCGAGCTGATGCCGAGCAGCGCGACGTTGCGGAGGATCAGCGGCCACACCGTCGTGTTCAATTCGTGACCGCCGGCCATGCCACAACAGGCGATTGCACCTTCGTACATCGTCAGCGCGAAGAGCGTCGCGAGTGTGTCCCCGCCCACGGTGTCGATGCCGCCGAGGAAGCGCTCGGATTCGAGAGGGGCGGGTTTGCGCGCGAGCTCTGCGCGCGGAAGGATCGATGACGCGCCGAGCTCGCGGAAGTACTGCTCGAGCTCCGGACGTCCCGTCGATGCTGCGACGCGATGGCCGCGGCGCGCGAGCAACATCACGGCGAGTGAGCCGACACCGCCGGCGGCCCCGGTGACGACGACTTCGCGATCGCTCGGCTCGAGGCCGTAGGCATCGAGCGCCATGACGCTCAGCATCGCGGTGAAGCCCGCGGTACCGATGCGCATCGCCTCTTCGAGCGAGAGCGAGGCGGGGAGCGGCACGAGTGTTTTCGCGAGCACGCGCTGCTGCTGCGCGTAGCCGCCCCACTCGGTCTCGCCGAGTCCCTGCGCGAGGCCGATCACCTGATCACCCTGTTTGAACTCATCCGTGCTCGACTCGACGACCGTGCCGGCGAGATCGATGCCGATCACCATCGGAAACTTACGGATGATCCTCCCCTTGGCGGTGACGGCGAGTGCGTCCTTGTAGTTCAGCGATGAATAGGCGACGTCGACGAGGACTTCGCCCTCCTGCGGTTCGACGTCTTCGATCGCGACCGTGTAGCCCTTCTCCTGCTTTCGCGCGAGCAGCGCCTTCATTTCTTCACCGTCTTTGCGAGATACGCGCGGATGCCATCATGAGTCGCGGCATCGTTCCAGACGGCGAGCGCCGCTTTGTCATCGGCACCGAGTCCGCGGAGTTGCCGCTTCGTCAGCCGGAACGATTCGCGTGGGATCGCGGCGAGCTGCCTCGCCCTTTCGTTGGCGCGCTGCAGCAACTGGTCAGGGTCAGCGACCTCGTCGATCATGTTCGCCGCGAGTGCTTCCTGCGGTAGCAGCGTGCGGCCGGTGAGCACGTATCGCGGCGCGTTCGGCACCGCAAATTGCACTACGCGCAGTGCGATCTCCGGGAACGGTACGCCGACGAGCAACTCGGCCACGCCGATGCGCCCGTTTCCCTCCGCCATCAGGCGGTAGTCCGAGGCTAACACGAGGATGCACCCGCCGGCGATGGCGTGGCCGTTCGCTGCCGCCACGACGGGGATCGGCAGCTCGTACAGCTTCGTGAGCAGCTCGCTGAGCAGCGGGAAGAAGCGCTTTACGTAGGGCACACCTTCGTTCGTCAGCCGGAAGAGATCGACGCCGGCCGAGAAGATCGAGCCTGTGCCGGTCAGGATGATGGCCTTCGCATCCTTCGCTGCATCGAGCTCCTGGATGAGCGCTTCCAGCAGCTCGACATCCATCGCGCTCGCTTTTCCATGCGCGAGGCGCAGTGTCACGATTCCGTGGTCTTCACTTCGTTCGATCAACTTCTTCCTCCTACGACGAGTACTCTGCTTCCGGGATGCGCGTCGAATGCGCGCTTCGCATCGCGCATCTTCTGTTCCGCGCGTTTCAGCATCGCGATGAAGCGCGGATTCATCCGCAGCGGATCGAGCCACCGGTCGTGAGCGAAGATCGGGTAGCAGAAGAAGCCGTCGCGCTCCGCTTCCTCCAGCATCTCCATCGCCACGTCGATCTCCTTGATGTTCACCATGCCTCGCGCGATGTAGTAGCGGCCTTCGGGATCCGGGAACTGCCGGAAGCTCTCCATTTGCGTGAACGCACGGCGGTCGCCGTTGAGGAACCACTCGAAGGCCTGCAGGATCTGAAAGGCCTCGCTGCTGGGCAGCGCGCCGTTCCGCACCAGACGTTCGCGGCGATCGCCGAACATCGACCGCGCTTCTTCGTGACGGCCCATCGATTCGAGCACGAGGGCTTCGTCACCGCCGAAGTCGCGATCGCGATCGACCGTTGCCAGCGCCTCTTCATAGCGCCCGGCCATCCAATATGAATGCGACACGCTCGTCGAGATGTTGGGGTCGAGCTCGTGTGCCTGCTCGTATGCGGCGATCGACTCGTCGAGCAGTCCGCAGTAGCGCAGCGTCATCACGAGGCCGGAGAAGACCGAGGGATCGGTCGTGGCGCGCTGAACGCGATCGAGCAGCCGCTGGGTCGCCTGGAGTGCGCGGCCTGTGCAGACCTCGATCATCGCGAACGCGAGGTGCCCGAGCGGAAGATCGGGACTGAGCTCGAGCGCATGGCGCGCCGACGATTCCGCGAGCTCGTACTGCTTCGCCGTGTCGCCGAGGTATTTGCCGATGAGCAGATGGATGCGTGAGACGCGGGCCCAGGCAAGCGCGTAACGCGGGTCTTCCTCGAGCGCGCGATGATAGAGATCGCGCGCGACGGCCCAGCCTTCAGGTGATTGACCCTGCTGACCGGCGCGCAGGTAGAACTCGTGCGCGCGCGAGTTCGCGGGCACATCGCCGCCCCCGAGCCGCGCCCACAGTTCGGTGAGACGCCGCCCCGGCGCCGGACCGATGCCC
>CAZKID010000593.1:0-2895 GCA_964552405.1 uncultured Thermoanaerobaculia bacterium | reverse complement strand
CACAGCGGCGCGGTTTTCTTGTAGCAATAGCGCTTCACGAATCGCAGCACCTGCTCCTCCGCCTCGCCCAGCCGTACGCCCTCGGACCGGATGCGGTCGAGTAAGCCGCTCTGCTTGTGCGTGCGACGGTTCCAGGCGTCCATCATCTCCAGCTTTGCCTTGCTCTGCCGGATCGCGAGCACTGGCCCGCGCGCGACGATCTCCAGGTCGTAGTTCGTGATGATGACCGCGATCTCGATCAGGACGTTGCGCTCGGGGTCGAGCCCGGTCATCTCGCAGTCGATCCAGACGAGGTTCTTCTTGCTCCGTGCCATAGGCGGTCATTCTCCTACACGAAGAAGGGTTCGGAGAACTCGTCTTCTTCTTCTTCGCCGGGCTCTTCCTCGTCGGTGACCTCGGGTTCGCGATTCTCTTCTGGCTTTTCCGAACCGGGATCCATGGCCGAAGTGTACGCCCCTTGAACGTGTTCAAAAAAGTCCTTGCCTCACGCCGAAATCGGCTTTACATTACTTTTTAACACGTTCAAAACAAGGAGGCAACCATGAGAATCGTGATTCCAGGAGGCTCCGGACATCTGGGAACGCTGCTCGCCCGTGACTTCCACAAGCGAGGAGACGAGGTGATCGTGCTCAGCCGTCATCCCGAGGAAGCTCAGCCGTGGCGCGTCGAGCCGTGGAGCCGGGCAGTGTTCGACGGCGCAGATGCCGTCATCAACCTTGCCGGCCGCAGCGTGATGTGCCGCTATGACGACGAGCACAAACGGGAGATCCTCGAGTCTCGCGTCCAGACGACGCACGAAGTGGGGGAGGCCATCGCTGCCGCACAACGCCCGCCGCGCGTCTGGCTGCAGGCCAGCACCGCGACGATCTACGCCCATCGCTACGACGCGCCCAACGACGAATGGCAGGGGATGATTGGCGGGCATGAGCCGGATGTCCCGCCGGAGTGGCATTTCTCGATCGACGTCGCCACGGCGTGGGAACGAGCCATTGACGAAATCGAGACGCCGCATACGCGCAAGGTGAAGATGCGGACCGCGATCGTGATGAGCCGTCACCGCGGCGGGGCGTTCGATATCCTGCGCCGTCTCACCCGAATCGGCCTCGGCGGCGCCGTTGGCGATGGCCGTCAGTGGGTGTCCTGGATTCACGAGCGCGACTTCGTGCGCGCGGTCCGCTGGCTCATCCAGCACGACGAGGTCGAGGGCATCGTGAACGTCGCCGCACCGTATCCGATTCCGAACCGCGATTTCATGAGCGCCTTGCGCCGCGCATGCGGGATTCCGTTCGGCATTCCAGGCCCGAAGCCGCTCGTCGATGCCGCGGCGTTCATTCATCGCACGGAAAGCGAGCTGCTGCTCAAGTCCCGCTACGTCGTGCCCGGCCGCTTATGCCGCGAAGGATTCCCGTTCGAATTTCCCGAGTGGCAATACGCCGCGCGCGATCTCTGTCACGCAGAAGGCGCGCAGTGGTGAAAGGAGACGCCATGGTCATCATCATCAGCTATCTCGCCTATCTCGCGCTCAGCATCGGCGTCACGATCTGGGTCGCGCGAACGCTCCATCGCAACGGACGCGTGTTTCTCGTCGATTCGTTTCTCGGTAACGAGCCACTCGCCGATTCGGTCAACCATCTGCTCGTCGTCGGTTTCTACCTGATCAACATCGGCTACATCTCGCTGGCGCTCAAGTACGGTGAGAAGCCGGCGGATCCAGCACAAGCAATCGAGTACCTCTCCACCAAGATGGGTGTCGTGCTGCTCGTTCTCGGCGCCATGCACTTTCTGAACATCAAGATCTTTTCCTCGATGCGGCGCCGTGCGATCGAAGGCTCCCAACCACCCGTTGCACCTCAGACGCGGATTGCACCGCCGGTGAGGGCCTGATCATGATCGGCCGCGTCTACGTGCTGTACGACTCGCGCTGCGGACTCTGCTCACGTCTCCGCTCGTGGATGCAGCTGCAGCGGGCGTACATCCCGATCGAGTTCGTCGCCGCCGGCTCGCCGCATGCGCGGCGGCTCTTCCCGGAACTACCGCACGACGACCAGCCGCCCCGCGAGCTGGTCGTCGTGACCGACCAAGGCGATGTGTATACCGATGATGCCGCGTGGATCGTCTGTCTGTACGCGCTCGTCGACTATCGCGTCTGGTCGTTCCGCCTCGCGCGGCAGCCGTTGCGCCGTCTTGCGCGGGGAGCGTGGGAGCTGCTCTCCAGCAATCGCTCGCAGCTCTCCCGCATGTTCCATCTCGAGAGCGATGCCGAGCTGCAGGCGCAACTCGAGACAAGGAGCCGTGCCGCGTGCGATCTTGGGAGCCCTTCCTGAAACTTCAGAGCCTCGTTGCCGTGCTTGTCGCGTGTGTGGCGGGAGGTATGGTCGCCGCCATCGGGATCGGCGGCGTGCAGTTCTACGGCTGGGCGCTGTTCATCGGCGTTCCTTTCGTCATCGGCCTCGTTGCAGGAGCGCTGCTGCCGCGAGACGTGAAGAAACGGCTCGCGATTTTCGCGGCGATCACCGCGGCTGGGCTCATGGTCACCTTCATGATTCTCGCGGGGAAGGAAGGAGCCGTCTGCATTGGACTCGCGGCTGTTCTCGGGCTGATTCCACTGATGGCGGGCGCACTGATCGGAATCGTCATTCGCCGCCGGGTTCTTTTCATCTGGCTCGCCGTCGCTGCACTCGCCGGCCTCGAGCCTCGAATGCACGCGCGGCCTGAGGTGTTTGTAGTCGAAGACTCGATGATCGTTCGCGCGGCTCCGGTGCGGACATGGAGCACGATCGTTTCGTTGAACAGCGTCGGCCCGTCGCACGATTGGATCTTCCGTTCGGGAATCGCCTTCCCGCAGGGGCCGAATATCGTGGATGGCCCCGTGGGAACAACGCGCCACTGCACGGG
>CAZKID010000592.1:0-2895 GCA_964552405.1 uncultured Thermoanaerobaculia bacterium | reverse complement strand
TAACCGGTGGGACCAATTCCGTCTCGAGGTTGGAGTGGCGGGCGTTGGTCTCGGGTCCCATGCGCCGCCGCAACGGGATGGCCGAGCGGGCGCGCGTTTTCGGCAACGAGGTCGGCGGCACGCCGAGCGTCGATGCGTCGATCTGGTCGCAGTGGCAGTACCTCACTGAATATCCGGGCGTCGTACGCGCCGAGTTTCGCCACGACTATCTCGCGCTGCCGGACGAAGTCCTCGTCACCGTCATGCGCGTGCATCAGAAGCAGTTGCCCATTCGCGACGCGCAGGGAAAGCTGACTCCGTACTTTCTGGCCGTGCTCGACAACGAAGGCGATCCGCTCGGCAATGCCGCGTACGGCAACTCCTTCGTCACGAACGCCCGCTTCGCCGACGCGAAGTTTTTCTACGAGACCGACCGCAGGAAGAAGCTTTCCGAACGCTTCGAGCAGCTGGAGCATCTGCAGTTTCAGGAAAAGCTCGGCAACTATGCGGAGAAATCGAAGCGGATCGAGCGCATCGTGCGCGACCTCGGCGGCGATGACGATGCGCTGACCGCGGCGCGTCTCTGCAAGACCGATCTCGTCACGGAGATGGTGAAGGAGTTCACCGACCTGCAGGGACAGATCGGCGGCATCTACGCTCGCGAAGAGAACTATCCCGACGCGGTGTGGCAGGCGATCTACGATCAATACAAGCCAGCGAGTCTCGAAGACTCGCTGCCGCGCACGCTCAGCGGCGCGCTCGTCTCCCTCGCCGATCGCATCGACACGCTCGCCGGCTTCTTCTCGATCGGCGCAAAGCCGACTGGCTCGAAGGATCCCTTCGCACTCCGCCGCGCCGCACAGGGAATCGTTCTCATCCTTCTTCTGCGCGACAAGCGTGAGGTGAAGATCGGCATCGAACGTCTCATCGAGCTCGCGACTGACGACCAAAAAGTCAAAGCCGAACTGCTGGCGTTCTTTGCGGAGCGCGTGAAGACGATCCTCGAGCAACGTTTCGCGTACGACGAAGTCGCAGCCGCCATGGAAGCCGGCTGGTCGGCGTCGCTGACCGACCTTTCCGATCGCGTCGAGGCTCTGAAGAGCATTCGCGAAGATGCGAACTTCCTCTCGATCCTCGATTCCGCAAAGCGCATCGCCAACATCACTGAAGGCCACGACGCGACGACCGTGGATGCCGGCAAACTTCAGCACGAGACGGAGAAACGTCTCAACGAACTGACCGATGCAGTCGGATCGCAGATCGACGAGCTGATCGCCGGCCGGCGGTACCACACAGCACTCGAGTCGTTCGCTGCGATGGCGCCCGAGCTCGAGAAATTCTTCATCGACGTCATGGTCATGGTCGACGATGAAGCCGTGCGCCGCAATCGCATTTCGCTTCTCCGTAAGACTGGAAACGCAGTCATGAAGATCGCCGACGTGACGAAGATCGTCGTCGATCGCAGCGACTACAAGTGAGCAGACAGCAGAGCAGACAGCTGGCAGCTGGCGGCAGGCAGCAGAAGCACTTCCCGTCTTTTCTGCTGTCCGCTGCCTGCTGCCTGCTGTCTGCTCTCGCCTGCAAGCCAAAGCCCTGGGTTCCGGAGGCGCCACCCAAGCCGACACCCGCTCAGCTCCGTCAGGCGCACATCGACGAAGCTCCCGATGACAGCGGCGAACGAAGCAATCTGCTGAACATCGCGCGCGGCGCGGCGGTTGCGAGTCGCACAGCGGAACTGCTCCTCGAGAACTCAGCGGTTCGTGTGATCGATGGTGAACCGCGCAGCGACTGGATGTCGCCGGCTGGCGACTCACTGCAAACGCTGACTCTCTCTTTGGGCGCAAGATGTCGAATCGACCATATCGGCGTCCGCTCTCTCCCCAACTATGGCGTGAAAGTCGTCGAGTTCGAAACTTCACTCGACGGAAAGACGTTCAAACCCCTCGCAACGCACACCTTCGAGCGGCGCGATGGGGAGCAGATGTTCGACGTGCAACCTGTCGAGGCGCTGTATCTGCGCGCAACCACGAAAGAGAACTTCGCAGGAACCGCCGACATTCAGAGCATCCTCGCCCGCGGACAAGAGCTCGAGGTTCCGCCGCAGCGGACGATCAGCGGATGCTGGTCGCTCAACAGCGCGCCCGCCGCGTTCGTCGACGAGGGTGGAACGACACGAGGATTTTTCGATTTTCGCGAGCGCATGATGCTCGAGGGTGGATTCGATGGCCGCGTATGGCGTTTCGTCTGGACGCGCGGCGCGCAGTTCGGCCTCATCGCGATGACGCTCACCCCGGACAGTGCGCACATGAGCGCCGTGAAGTTCTACATCGACACCGACCCTCATCACGTCGGCGAGGATCTCCTTGGCGATCGCGAGCCTTGCAAAGCCTTACCTGCCATTCCCATTTCCACGACACTCCGGACCTACCTCGGCCGTCTGGGCTACGTTCCCCTTTATGGCCTGCATTTCGACGCGCATGATCAGCTCGTTGCGGCCGAGAGCGAGTTCGCGCTCAATCAGATCGCAGCGCTGATCAGAGAGACCGCACCACGCCCGCTCACGCTCATCTCGCGCGAGCTGCGCGGCGCGAATGCCGCTGCCGATCGCGCGACGGCAAAGGCAAGACTCGATTCGCTCGAAGCGGAATTGAAGAAGCGGGGCTTCGATCTCTCGCGTGTGAAGTTCGTCGTCAAAGGGCGTGATGATTTCCGGACCGCGCCCTGGTCGGAGATCATGCGAACCATGCAAAGCGGGGTCGAGCTCGCGGCATCTTGAGATTCCGCTTCCTCGCCGAGCGTCGTTTTTTAGATAATCGCGTCGAGGTCCTTCAATGAAATACGTCTACTTCTTCGGCGACGGCCACGCTGAAGGGAACGCGAAGATGAAAGAAGTCCTCGGTGGCAAAGGCGCGGGCC
>CAZKID010000591.1:1582-2903 GCA_964552405.1 uncultured Thermoanaerobaculia bacterium | reverse complement strand
GCGCGACGTCGACATCGGCCTGCGTCGCGAGCGCGTTCAGATCCGTCGTGTCGATCTTCGAGGCGGTCATCGGCGAGCGAACGATCAACGTCCCGACGCCCGCCAGCGACGTCGTCACCGCCTCGGGGATCGCCTGTGCGAGGAAGTCGATTTCCGGATCGGGACGCAGCATGCGCAGCGGCAGCACGATGAGGCGCGTGACGCGGTGCGCGACGACGGGCGACGCCGCATCGGAGATCATCATCACTTCGCGCAGATCGCTCGCCATTGCCTGCGCTGACTGGTAGCGCTCATCCATCCGCTTTGCCAGCGCACGGTGCACGATGCGATTCACCGCGGAGATGGCCGTGGAGCCGGCCAGCGTCGGCGCGGCTTCGTAGCAGATCGCGTGGAAGAGGCGCATGGTGTTCTCTTCGCTGAACGCGGCGTGACCGCTCATCATCTCGAAGAGCAGCGAGCCTGTGGCGAAGAGATCGGTGCGCGCATCCACGGGCGTGTTCAGCAACTGCTCCGGCGCCATGTAGCGCGGCGTGCCGACGATCATGCCCGAGAGCGTGAGCGGCGTTGCGTCCTGGCCGGGACGCAGAGTCGTGTCGTTCGATGAGAGCGTCGCGGGATGCAGTTCCCGCGCGAGGCCGAAGTCGAGCAGTTTCACACCGCTGGGAGTCAGGAAGACATTCGATGGCTTGAGATCGCGATGGATGAAGCCGCGCGTGTGCAGCGCATCGAGCGCGGTGAGAATCGCGAGCGTGATCTGCACGGAGTCGCCAAGAGGCAGCGGACTTCGCGCGATCCGCGCGGAGAGCGGCTCGCCGTCGAGAAGCTCCATGACGAGAAACGGACGGCCGGATTCATCGCCGATGTCGAAGAGCTGGCAGACGTTCGGATGCGTGAGGCTCGCGGCAGCGCGCGCTTCGCGGAAGAAGCGCTCGCGCGCGGAAGAATCGCCGGCATCGCGAATCGTCTTGATCGCTACCGCTCGCCGCAGCCTCTCGTCCTCGGCCGCGTATACGACACCCATTCCTCCTTCGCCGAGTTTGCGAAGGATGCGGTACGGCCCGATGCGGTCGTCCATGCTCGTGGCGATGATCTCATCCTTTCGCGAGCATGTAGACGCCGAGGGCGAGGATGAGCACGGCAACGATCTTGCGAAAAATCTTCTCCGGGATCCAGTGAAGGAGGCGTGTCCCGACGAGTGTACCGGCGACGACACCCACTGTCGTGATTACGATCGCCGGCGCGAGCGCACGGAGCCCGGTCGCCTGCGTCGTTAGGTAACAGGGCATGCGTGCAAAATCGCAGACGAGGCCGAATACGGTGG
>CAZKID010000591.1:0-1572 GCA_964552405.1 uncultured Thermoanaerobaculia bacterium | reverse complement strand
TCGCGGTGGCCGTTGCGACGAATGCATCGCGCGAGACATCGAAGCCGAGAAGAGCGGCGGAACGGATGCCGCCTTGATTGCCGACGAGTCCGCCGAAGAGGCCGGAGATGCCGCCCGCGATCCAGGCCAACGCGCCGTGAAATTGCATCCGCTGCGCGAGCCCGCTCAGACCGCTGAGGCCGACGAAGACGAGCAGACAGCCGAAGACGATCGTGAGTGCATGCGATTGCAGGCGCGATTGCAGCAATGCTCCGGCGAGGCCGCCGATCGCACTCGTGAGGCCGAAGCTCCAGAGCACGTGACGGTCGACGTGCTCGCGCATGCGCCAGAAGCGGATCGCGGTGCCGATGAAATGCGGAATGGAGACGGCGGCGACGGCCGTCTTCGTTCCTGCTGAGAGCGCGACGAGAGGCGTCAGCAGGCTGCCGATGCCGAAGCCGGCGACGGCCGCGATCGCCGACGCGAGCACGGCTGCGAAGAAGAGAAGCGTGAGCATTTGCGCCGCGCATTATCTGGCAAGTTCCGCGCATCGCATCCGTCCGGAGGCCTATGTATGAAAAAGCTCTGTCTGGTATTTGCAGTCGCGCTGTTTGCCGCACCACTCTTCGCGCAAGACGTGAGTGTCCGCTGCGAGTCTGGCGGCAAGATGAATCGCTGCGGTTTCACGGGCGCGGGTACGGTGACGCTGATGCGTCAGCTCAGTAAGAGCGCGTGTGTGCAGGGAAAGAGCTGGGGCTACAGCGGGAACACGATCTGGGTCGACAACGGGTGTCGCGCGGATTTCGTCGTATCGCCTTACAACGCGTCCGTCGCACCGATGACGAGTGCAGTCGTTTGTGAGTCCGATGGGAAGCTGCGTCACTGCAACGCGGACACGCGTTTCGGAGTCCAGATCAGTCATCAGCTGAGTAAGCACAGTTGCGTCGAAGGGAAATCGTGGGGTTACGACAGCCGTGGCGTCTGGGTCGATGACGGCTGCCGCGCGGAATTCATCACGGGCGCGCGTCCGATGACGAGCTCCTCGACGTACCACGGCACGGTGGTCTGCGAGTCGGTCAACAACGTGCGGCACCGCTGCAGCGCGGATACGCGATTCGGCGTGCAGATGTCGCGTCAGTTGAGCAAAGACTCCTGCGTCATCAACAGCACGTGGGGCTTCGACAGCCGCGGCATCTGGGTGACCAAAGGCTGCCGCGCCGAGTTCGCGCTGGGAACGCCTTAAGTTGGTTTTCGGGGGTCGCACCTTGAGAATCAACTTAACAGAAGCCGCTCGGCGTCTTTCGCACGCGCCGGATCGTTGATCACGACGAGCACTTCGTCGATTCCTTCCGGCGCGGATGCGAGCGCCTCGCGGATCGCACGCAATGCCTGATCGAATTTGAATCGAGCGTGGCCGGTGCCGAAGACCGGCATCGCCACGCTCGTACATCCCGCCTCACGAGCGAGTGCGAGCACGTTCCTCACACAGGCCTGGATTATCGCCGAAGACGTCAGGTTGGATTCGTTGCTCGCCACCCAGTGAATGATCGACTTGCAGGGAAGACGCGCCGCCGTCGTTCCGCCGACCGATCC
>CAZKID010000590.1:0-2903 GCA_964552405.1 uncultured Thermoanaerobaculia bacterium | reverse complement strand
TGGTCGGGGGGGCAATTGGGGTAGCCCCGGGGGGTTTTGATGGGAAAGTGGGGCCCTTGGGGGGGGACTTTGCCGTTCACGCGCATGCGGCGGCGGGTCTGGAGCTCGATCGCGGGAATGCCGATACGCGGATCGTCGAGCCGAAGCTCGGTCGATGTACTAATGCGCAGCGTCTGCGGATCCTCGACGTGAAACGTGCCGGGTAGCGGCGTAGCCCAGACGCTGCCGTCCTTGCTGACGGTCGATGCGATCAGGATGGACTGCGCTTCGATGAAGTCCGCGGCGACAGGCGGAATCGTCGAGCCGATGATGCGGCCGACGCGCGACGCCTCGGTCGCGACGCCGGCCTTGCGTTGAACGTAGAGCTCACCTTCGTGGTACATGGCTAAGACCTCAAAAAAAGCCGCACGCCGGGCCGTGCGTTTTCGACTTCGACTCCACGTCATCGATGCCGCTCGGCGTGAAGATCTCCAGTCTCGTTCCATCGGGATCCTCGAAGTAGATGCCGCCCGACGCCGCACCTTCGATGTGCGCCACGATGCCTTCATATTTGAATGGCGTGCCGCGAAGGAGCAGCTTCTTTTCTGCCTCCTGGACGTGCTCGACCGACGGGACCATGAATGACAGGTGGTGCAGGCCCGGCCGGTTGCCTTCGAAGCGGCCTTCGCTCTGCTCCCACAACGTGAGCACCAGGTTTTCGCCGTCGCCGAGGAAGGCGAAGCGCCGCGGAGCCGCGTCCGAGCCTCCCATCGGCGAGAGCCCGAAGATCTCGCTGTAGAACGCCCTGGAGAGGTCCAGGTTGGTGACATTGATTCCGATATGTGCTGCCTGCATGTATAACCTCCAAAAGTTGATATTGACGGTTATAGAGCAGGAGCTCTACTCTGTCAACCATGTCATCGTTTGTTTTCATCGGCGGCGATCCCGCGATCGACTTCCTCAATACGGAGATCGCACAGGAAGGGCGGCGCATCGATCTCTTCGGGCGGCCGGACGACGTGCTGCAATGGTTGAAAGAAGTGAGCGGGCGGGACGTCCGCTCTCCGCTCTCACTGCCGAAGGTGAAGCAGTTGCGCGCTGCGGCACGAGTGCTGATCGCGAGCGGGCGGCGCCCGCGGCGGCGCGAGGTGGACGTCGTGAATGCGGCACTGGCGCGCGGCCGCGGCTCGTTTCAGCTGCGCACTTCGAAAGGGGAGATCCGGACGCACTTCCAGCCCGAGGCGGATGACGCACTCTTCATGCTCGCGTCGTACGTGGCGGATTTCCTGGCGTCAGCCGACCTGTCGCTCGTCAAGCCCTGTCAGGGGACTAACTGCGTGCTGCACTTTTACGATACGACCAAGAGCCATACGCGCCGCTGGTGCAGCATGGCGGGCTGCGGCAATCGGATGAAGGCGGCGTTGCACTATCGCCGCAGCAGGGCGGCGGGGGGGTAGGTTACGAGGGCACGCGGGCTCGGGGTGGATGGGACCGCGAGCCCGCGCATCCGCGTACCACTCCGCAGGAGTAGAATCCACTCTCCAGCCGTTCAAGCAAACACGATGACCGTCAGCCCGGCTCCACACGTCAAGTCGCGCGAGATCACCATCTCGTATCTGGGCGAGCTTCTGCGCAATGCGGGGTTCATCGACGACAAGCAGAAATTCGAAGTCGATAACCTCAGCAAACAGGCGCAATATCATGCGCGCGGCTCCAAGGGCCGCGGTGATGAAGACGCGAGCCCGTTCAAGGCATTGATTGCCATGAACCTCACCGATGCATCAGGCAGCGGCACGCGCATCGACGACTTTCTGCTGGCGCGGCTGATCGCGGAAGAGGCGAAGCTGCCGTTCTTCAAGATCGATCCTCTCAAGCTCGACATGGAGATGATCGAGGCCAAGATCTCGCGGCCCTTCGCGCGAAAGAATCAAATGATTCCGGTGGCGATCCGCGATGGGAAGCTCGTCGTCGCCGTCGTCAATCCGTTCGACCGCAACGCCATCGACTCGTATCGCGAGCTGACGCGTCAGGACTTCGAGCTCGTCGTCTCCGCCGAGAGCGACGTCATGGGCGTCATCAACGAGCAGTACGGTTTTCGCGCTGCCGTCACGAAAGCGGGACGCGATCTCAACCGCGGCGCGATCGATCTCAGCAACCTCGAGCAATTCATCAAGCTCAAATCAGGCGCTGAGATCGAGGCCAGCGACGCCCACATCGTCAACGCCGTCGACTTTCTCCTGCAGCACGCCTACGACTCGCGTGCATCCGACATTCACATCGAGCCGAAGCGCGAGCAGGCGATGATCCGCTTCCGCATCGACGGCGTCCTGCACGAGATTCAACGAGTGCCGAAAGTCGTCAACCTCGCGATCACCTCGCGCCTGAAGACGATGTGCCGCATGGACATCGCCGAGAAGCGCCGCCCGCAGGATGGACGCATCAAGACCGAGCATGAGGGAAAAGAGATCGAGCTGCGCGTCTCCACGCTTCCCACCGCGTTCGGCGAGAAGATGGTCATGCGCATCTTCGATCCCGACGTCCTCATCCAGGATCTCAGTGGCCTCGGGTTCTACGATGACGAAATCGGGATCTTCTCCGACTGGATCAAGCGTCCGCACGGCATCATCCTCGTCACTGGTCCCACAGGCTCCGGTAAGACGGCGAAGCTTTACTCCGACGTCAAGTCGCCTGCCGTCCCCGTAGGGAACATCACGCTCGACGAAGATCACGAAGTCAACGAAGTGTTCTTCGAAGACGTGAAGGTGCCCGCCGACAATCTCGTCGGCGACGAGAACCGTGGCTGGACGTACGCGAAGTATCTGCTCGGCCATGAGCGCACGGGCATCGCGCGCGTCGGGCAGTCGAAGCGCGAACTCGCGTTTCTCAAGCATCTGGCGCTGAATCAGAAAAAGAACGGCAAGCCG
>CAZKID010000589.1:0-2904 GCA_964552405.1 uncultured Thermoanaerobaculia bacterium | reverse complement strand
CCTCATCCGCGCTCCGCGCACCTTCTCCCCTCGCGGAGGGGAGAAGGAACTAGGCGCGCTCGGGTAGTCGCAAGGTCCTCATTTCTCTCGGATGAACTCGGGGTTTACTCCACGATCGCGCAGGCTCGCCGCGGCATGCGGGTTCTTGATCTCGACGCCGGCAGCAGTCATGTCGTCGAGCCACTTTGCGGTCACGCCGGATTCGGCGAGGTCGATGACATCGTCCAACGTGACATTCGGGAACCGGCTGCGCATTTCGCGAACGTAGGCCGGTGTCACGTTCTCCGGGGGCGTCGGGGGCAGGGGTGCCATGGGTGCGATCGCAGGTGATGGACGTGGAGCTGGGATCGCCCGTGGCGCGGGGGCGAGTGCGGGTACGGGAGGTGCGGGTGGGGCCAGCGGTGCGGGGGACACCGCGATGGCCGGCGCGACGTGCACGCGTGGTGCACGTGGCGCGCGTGGCGCACGTGGCGTGCGTGGCGCAGGCGGTGCCGGAGCGGGTTCGGGCGCTTCCTCCTCCAGCGCTCCCGCGACTCCGTCCTCAATCGCCTCAGGCGTCACGTCGACGACCGTCGCCGCTTTCTTCGCTTCCGGTTTCTTTTCCTCGCGCTGCGCCTGCGCGGGCAGCGAGGGGGCCGCGACGATGACGGCGATGATGGCGAGCGTCGCGAGTGCCGCCGTCCAGCGTGGGCCCGACGAGTCAGGGCGTATCCCGGCGATACGGCGAATGCGATCGAGCAACGTGCCGCCGTTGGCTGCAACGGCGAGTTGGGGTGCGCGGAGCTCCTCGAGGCGCGCCAGCGCGCGCGCGTACTGAAGCGCGTCGCCGCACACCGCGACCGCGAGATCATCGCAGCAGTTCTCGCGCTCGATGCGAATACGGTGCGACATCCACCACACTGCGGGGTGATAGAACAGCAGAGTCTCAACCATCGACTGCAGCAGGTTGACGAAGAAGTCGTGGCGGCGGATGTGCGCCAGCTCGTGCGCAAAGATCATTTCCAGCTGACGCGGCGAAAGACCGGTCAGTGCCATTGCGGGAACGAGGATCACGGGCCGCAGCCAGCCGATGACCGAGGGGACGTCGACCGAGATCGATTGAACGAGACGGATGGGGCGGCGAAGGTTCATCGCACTCGAGAGCCGCTCTACGACGGAGAGCCACTCTTCGTTGGCGGCGTCAGCGCCGCTCCGCGCGAGCCGGTGCGCCTTCAGAAACGTAAAGAGCAGGCGAATGGAGAGCAGTGCGACGCCGGTCATCCAGGCGAGCACGAGGCCCGGCAGCGCTCCTTCGAGGTCGAGCGACGAATCGACGCGAGTGACCGCGACTGCGTGTGCCGCCGGCTCATAGGCGTGAATCGCAGTACCGGCCGCGAGCAGGAACAGCGCGGCGAGTGCGGAGCAGGAGACGAGATACCGTGCATTCGCGCTTCGCTTCGAGAGCAGCCCGAGTGCGGCGGCCAGAATCCCCGCCACGACGACTCCCTGCCACAACAGATGAAGCAGCGCCCAGCCGACAGCATTCGCAACAGATCCGTGGAGCATCATTTGCGGTCTCCTTCCAGTTGATCGAGTAACTCGCGGATGGTGGTGAGCTCTTCGGCGCTCGCTTTGCGTCCGGAAAGCGCCTGCATGACGAGCTTCGACGGCGAGCCGCCGAACGCGCGATCCATGAGATCGCCGATCAGCTGCCGCTGCGTCTTCTGCTCGCTGACCGCCGCGCGATAGACGTGCGCGCGCTCCGACTCGTCGCGGACGACGAGCCCTTTGTCGGTCATGATCTGCATCAGTTTGAGGATCGTGGTGTAACCGCTGCCGGGGATGGCGGCCTGGACGTCGCGGACCGTGCCGGAACCGCGTTGCCAGAGGATGCGAAGGATGGAGAGCTCGGCGTCGGTGGGGCGGGGGAGTTTCATGGGTGTGAGCGTATACGAAAGGCTTCGTAGTGTCAACGAAGGGTTTCGTAGATGGTGAGAGGGATGGTCTCATCACACGCCCCTGTGACGATCAACACCCGGTCACATTCGCCCCGCATGCTGCTATTCGCAGCATGCAAGACGACGAAACGTTCTTTCCTCGCGGTGCCATCGCGTTCTTCGTCGCGATGATGGTCTTCTACGCCGCTCTCTGGGCTTTGATCATGGGAATCATGGTGGCGCGGGGGTAGGCGATGCTCGAGAAACGAATCATCGCAGCGGCCACAGTCTTCGTGATCGCGATTGCCGGCGTCATCGCGCTCTCGGTCCGCGTCTTCGGTATCGATGTGCCGAACTGTCTCAATGACGTGCGCCCCTTCAAGGATGCGAAGGTCATCGAGCAGGGACCGAAGCGCTACGAGGTTCACTACGTCGCGCGGATGTGGAAGTTCGAGCCGCAGGATCTCGAGGTCGTCCCCGGCTCGACGGTCGACATCTATCTCAGCACAGCCGATGTCACCCACGGCATGCAGATCGTCGGCACGAACGTGAATCTGATGGCGGTGCCGGGCGCGGTCAACTATGCGCGCGTGAAGTTCGACAAGGCTGGCGACTACCTCGTCGTCTGTAACGAGTACTGCGGCGTGCAGCATCACAACATGGCGGGTCGCATTCACGTCACTGACAAACCACCCGCGCCGGCACCCCAGCCAGCCGTTGCACCCATCGCCTCGGGCAAAGATCTGCTCGATAAATACGGCTGCACTGCCTGTCACTCGCTCGATGGCACGCCGTCACCCGGCCCCACATTCAAAGGTCTCTACGGAAGCAAACGCACGCTCGCCGATGGCAAGACGATCACGGCGACGGATGACTATCTGAAGCAGTCGATCGAGAAGCCGGACTCGCAGCTCGTGAAGGGCTTCGACCCGGTGATGCCCACGATGGAGATCCCGCCCAACGAGTTCCACGCGATCGTCGAGTTTCT
>CAZKID010000588.1:1876-2908 GCA_964552405.1 uncultured Thermoanaerobaculia bacterium | reverse complement strand
CGTTCTCCACAGGTAATGGCGCACTCGGCACGAATACGCCGTGCGTCACAATCACACCGCTGGATGGTGCAGCAGCATGGGATACCGGGGTTACATGGAAGTTGACGGCCTGCTCAACGACGTCGTTCGATGTGGCATGGAAGAACGCCGCGACCAACTTCACGGCGAGTACGACCTATAAGTTCGCCTATTGCGCAATTGGCAAATAAAGGAACCGACCGATGGCAACAATCACCTTGAACATTCCCGACGCGCAAGTCGCGCGTGTCATCGACGCCCTCTGTGCGCGCGGAGGCTACGATCCGGCGTTAGGCGTCACCAAGGCGCAGTTTGCAAAACAGAGCCTCGCTGCGTGGCTGAAAGCTGCGGTCCAGCAGGTCGAGCAACAGCAGGCGCACGACGCCGCTGTGTCAGCACTCCAACAACCGCCTGATATCACCTAAAACGAAAGGATGCACGAGAATGCCATTCAAAAAGTCCGCCGGACTCACAATCGAAGGAACCTCTATCCAATACACCTTCACGCGACGTGACGGCGGCTCGACATCAGTTTTGGTCGTTGGTAATCCACAGTCGGCGCGCCTTGGCGATGTTCTCAGCGACATCTTTCTGGCGAATCTCGCTGATCTCGATGTACACAATTCACAAGTCTTCGTCGAGCTCGAAGACGGGAAACACCTCGTCCATCTGAAACCGCATCCGCGTCTATGCGTCGATCCGGAGTCAGTGATTGTCGAAAGCGAGGTTTTCTAATGGGTCGCCCGCCCATCGTGAAACGTCAGGCGCCGCATGACGCACCGAAGTTTGAACCGGTGTCGGCCCAACATCCTCTGATGACGATTCATCTGATTCAGCAGATCTTGCCGGATGGCATCCCGATCCCCCCAGACGTTCTCTTGCGGATCGGCGAGATGTTGCGGTCACACTCCCTGCCCTCCGTTGGCTTGACGCTCGCCGAAGAGACCCAGCGATATATCAACGTGGCAATCCTTCGCGCCCAAGAGATCGAGAAGAATCAGGCGATCGTTACCG
>CAZKID010000588.1:0-1866 GCA_964552405.1 uncultured Thermoanaerobaculia bacterium | reverse complement strand
CGCTTGCGGCCGCGCAACCCACTACATAGCGAAATCCCTACATGCGAGGTGATCGAATGAGCTGGTCCGAAGCAGTAGCTGGGACCGGAGGAGGACTCATTGTGGCCTTCGTGTCATGGATCCTCGGGCGAAGCGACAGCGCAGCCACACGACGCAAAGAGGAAATCCGGACTGTCGCCGGACAACTCATCCAAGAACAGAAGACAGACGTGCGCCTGACAGTGATCGAGACGCTGTTCCCTCAGATCCAGAAAGACATTCACGAGGTGAAGGAAACCGTCACTTCGACGAACGAGAAGATCGATCAGCTGTTGTTGGGCGGCCGGCTGATGATCAAAAAGGACTGAATAATGATTCCCGCTGAATATGCATGGCTTTTCACAGAGCCGGCGCCGAGGATTCTTCTCGAGGCGCGCAAGCTATTTGGGATCCACGAAGCTGCCGGGTCTGTCGACAATCCTGTCATCCTGAGCTGGGCGAAGGAAATCGGAGTCGACTGGTACAACCACGACTCGATTCCATGGTGCGGTCTAATGGTCGCCGTCTCAGCGCATCGAGCAGAGTATTCGCTGCCAGCTGAACCACTCAGGGCACTCTCCTGGGCGACGTGGGGACATGAAGCCGGTGTGCCTATGCTGGGTGATGTCCTCACATTCAAGCGCGAAGGCGGCGGCCATGTGGGCCTCTACGTCGGCGAAGACGCAATGTGCTTTCACGTCCTCGGCGGCAACCAATCGGACCAGGTGGAGATCTCGAGAATTCTGCGATCACGCCTGCATATAGCAAGGCGATCACCTTGGAAGCTCGCACAGCCGACCAACGTGCGACGCGTCTTTGTGGGCAACAACGGACCGGTCTCGAGTAACGAGCAATGAATCATGTTTCGCTCTCTTCTCCGGCGTCTCTTCGGCAGACGTTGCCGAATACACGATCTCTGGTTCGACTCGGACTTCTGTCCGCAGTGCAACCGGCAGCGATGGTGTGACCTTGAGACACGTGAGGAGCACGGCAGCGTCCAGCGGGCGAGCTTCATAACAGACGAAGCGTAGGGGAGGTGCGTCATGCGCGTCATTCGACTGGTCGCGCTGGCCGTGGCTTGTCTTCGTTGTGCGTCGATCGAGCAGTTTCCTCGTCGCGCATGCCTCTTCGACGATCTCGGCCGCTTCCGCACCGGAACGGTTGTGATGCAGCGCGCTGACGGTGCGCGCCTCTTCAAGTTTGACGACTCGACAGCTGGCGATCGCGGAACGACGTGGGTCATCGATGAGGGGCGTTTCACGCTCCGGCCTTGTCAGGCCGCGGGCTTCATGTCCAACGGCGCCGACAACGCCACTCCGATTCCATTGGAGATTCCCAATGAGAGACCGTAAGCGGTTCCATCGTCTTCGCGTGTCGATCGGCTTCGCCACGCTCGCACTCATCACTCTTTGCTTCCTCTGCGCTGCGATGCAGCTCCGCGCAGACGAGGTGATGGTGTACGTCCACACCGACCTGTGGACACGGAACGATTTGCTCGTCACGAGCTTCGAAAACGGCGCGCAGGTCGATGCCTCGTGCGGATTCGGAACGACCAACAATCATGTGATGCTTCCGTACAACGGCAGTGCTGTCATTCGCGACTTCGCAATGGAGTGCGCTGCCGCGCCGCCCTTCGGTGTGCGCGTCGTGAAGGTGAACGGCAATGCGTCGCTCGTGAGCGAAGCACGGTTCAGCGATGGCGCGAACGTTTCGACCGTGACGATTCCTCCACTCACTCATGCCTTCATCCCGGCGACGATCGAACCCTACGCGCACGCATTGCTCGAGGTACCTAGTTCTACTTTGTCATATTCATCCTTGAGTTGCTGACGAGGGTCCGTACAATTG
>CAZKID010000587.1:0-2925 GCA_964552405.1 uncultured Thermoanaerobaculia bacterium | reverse complement strand
CTCGCCACGTTACCCGCCGTGTCGGCTTTCTGATGCGTCATGAACCATCCGCAAACGCCGAGCACCAGGGCCAGTGCCGCGGCGATACCGATGATCATGCCGGTATTCTTCTTCGCGGGCGCCTCGGCAGGCGTCATCTGAATCTGGCGCTCGATCATCGTCGGCGCCGCTTCCGATTCGGGCACGCCGCTGAACTTCTTCTCCTGCACCGTCGGCGCCGCGCCACTGATGCCCGCACCACCACCCGCGACGGTGCGGCCGAAGTTCTCCATCACCGTCGCTTCGTCGCTGCCGATCGTGCGCGGAGAACTGCCGGCGAGCGTGGCCTGCTGCTTGAGGCCCGGCTCCATGATCGTCGCCTCATCGGCCGCCGATCTCGTTCCGGTCGGACCACCGCGCATCGCCGGCTGCGTACCGCCGGCCATCGTTCCCATCGTGCCGCCGCCGGTGAACTGCCCGGTCTGCACCTTCGGCAAATCGGCGAGCGTCTGCGCGCCGCTGAGCGTGATCATCCGCTCGCCGAGTCCGTACTTCTGATCGGGTGGAATCGAGTTGCGGATGTTCTCGAGCGCCTGCGCGAAATCGCCCGCATGTTCGAAACGGTCATCGCGATTCTTCTCGAGCGATTTCATGACGATCGCCTCGAGCTGCGGCGGCACCTTCACGTTCGGATTCACCTCGCTGATCGGCACCGGCTTTTCCTGAACGTGCTTGAGGATGTAGCTGTTCGGATTCGTCGCGACGAACGGTGCGCGCCCCGCGAGCATCTCGTACATCACGATGCCGAACGAATAGAGATCCGACCGCGGATCGATGTTCTCGCCCTCGCGCAGAAATCCCGCCTGCTCCGGCGACGCGTACTTCAACTTGCCGAGGAACATGCCGGTCTGCGTGAGGCCGTGCCCCGCTTCGCCGCCTTCCGCGAGCTGCTTCGCGATGCCGAAGTCGATGACCTTCACGAGCAGTTTTCCGTGATGGTCCTGCGACAGCATGATGTTCTCGGGCGAGATGTCGCGGTGGATGAGGCCCATCGAGTGCAGATGCTCGAGACCATTCAACGCCTGGATCGACATCTCGATCGCGAGCCGCGGTGGCACGGGACCGTTCTGCGCGATCCACTTCTGAATGTTCGTGCCGTCGATGAACTCCCACACCATGTAGTACGAGCCGTCTTCGAGTTGCGCGAAGTCGTACAACATCGCGAGGTTCTTGTGCTTGATCATCGTGGACGTGCGCGCTTCCTGGAGAAAGCGCTGCAGGCCCTGATCATCCGAGGCCACGTTGGGCCGCATGATCTTGATCACGCGGAGCTCGTTGAGGTGGATGTGGCGGACCTTGAAGATCTCGCCCATGCCGCCGACGCCGAGGCGATCGAGGATCTGATACTTGCCGTCGAGCAATCGCGAAGAATACGTACGCTGAAACAGCGTCACCCGTTCGCCGCAGTGCGGACACTGGTCGTACTGCGCGTCGATCGCTTCTTTGCAGCGTAGGCAGGTGATGTTCATAAGGCTCCCGTTGGTCTCAGTTGGTCACGCGGATTCGCGGGCTCGCGGGCTCGGAGGTGGATTTACTGCGAGCCCGCGCGACCGCGTAACCGCGCGACCAATCAATGGTCTTTCAACACATAACTGCAGGCCGGATCCGCGCCGAAGCGGACGACATCGCCCGGCTTGAGCTGCACGCGATCGACGCGTGCGTTGTTCACGTACGTTCCATTGGCCGACTTGAGATCTTCGAGCAGCCAGTTGTTGCCGCTCAGCGTGATCCGCGCGTGCTTGCGCGAGACGGCCGGATGCGAGAGCACGATTCCGCAGGTGCGGTCGCGGCCGACCATCATCTCTCCCTGCAAAGAAAACTTCTCGTTCGTCTCCGGCTTCACGTTCACGAGCTGCCAGTGTTGAACCGCTGGCGTCGGAATCACGGGAGTGGGCGGAGTCATCGCGCGTTGCGTCTGAACTGCCGCCTCGATGTTGTGCGACGAAGACACCTTCTGCTGCGCGGTGCGCGCGATCGGCTGCCGTGCGGTGTACTCCTCGAGTGCTTCGAAGAACTCGCGCGCAGTCTCGAAACGCTGATCCTGCCGCGGCGTCATCGCCTTCAGCACGATCGCTTCGAGCTCCTTGTCGACTTCGGCGCGCAACGCGCTCGGCGCCTGTTTCTCTCCACGATAGATCGCATCGATGAGCTTCGGCAGCGAGCGGCTGTTGAATGGCAGCGCACCGGTCAGCATCTCGTACAGCACGACGCCGGACGAGTAGACATCGCTCTTCGCGCCCGCATCCTTCGGCTCGCGAATCTGCTCCGGCGACATGTAATGCGGAGTGCCGAGGAGGAAGCCTGATTTCGTGAGGACGGTTTGCCCCGCGCCGCCTCCTCCTTCTTTGATCTTCGCGATCCCGAAGTCGGTGACCTTCACGGTTCCGGTTTTCTCGCGAATCAGATTGGCCGGCTTGATGTCGCGGTGGATGATGCCCTTGCCATGCGCGTAGACGAGTGCCTCGAGCAGACATTGCGTCACCGAGATCGCCTCGTTCACCGGCAGCGCACCGCGCTCTCCCAGCAGCAGATCGACAGGCGTGCCTTCGACGTACTCCATCACCAGCACCGCGTTCTGCGCATCGTTGATGAACTCGTAGAAGCGCGTGATGTAGCGGTGGCGCAGCTTCGAGAGAATCTGAGCTTCTTTCACGAAGCGCTTGCGCGCCGTGACTTCGCCGGCGAGCTCGTCGGACATGATCTTGAGGACGACGCTGAAGTCGACCGGCAACACGTCCGTGGCCGCGAGCGTTTTCCCGATGAAGACATGGCTCATCCCGCCTTCACCGATTTCGCGATCGATTCGGTAGTTGCCGATGGTGCCACCGATCATTTCAGGGCTCCTTCAGCGTCCAAGACGAAGCCATCTGAACATAGGGGCATGAA
>CAZKID010000586.1:0-2936 GCA_964552405.1 uncultured Thermoanaerobaculia bacterium | reverse complement strand
TGTGCCGTGCGGGCGTCAACGACCCGCGAGAGCATGAGCTCGACGGTCTCGCGCCTGCCATGCCGTTCAATATTCGACAAATATCCGTCGAGAAAACGCGGCTCGAAGATCGTCGTCACGACGATTGAAGTCTGTTTGTTCACGTACGCTCCGCCGGCGAATTGTAGACTCGGTCCACAGACCACTGCAGACGCGGTGAGATCCGAGCCTGCGTTTGGTATCCGGGTAGCGCCCGATTGACCAAACCTGACTGCTGCACATCGAACATCAGCCGAATCGGTTCCACCAGACAACTGCGAACACCCGTCAAATTCGCGAACAGCCTCAACTCGAACGGACGTGGGGCGAGAAGATCCGCAGGAATCGTCACCCTTGCGACGTGGCGACCAGCTTCCAGCAGCGGACGCACATCGCATTCTCCGAAGAGAATCGATTCCATAATCAGGGTTCCCTCGAGATCAATTAACTGAAACGAAAGCTGCAGGTCACGGGTCGGCTCAAACAACTCGAAGCCCGCCTCGACGCATATCGCATCACCGCTATGAACGTTCGTTGTCTCATCATCGAACTGCATCAGCCGCAGCGAGTGAAGCTGGAAGAGTGGATCCGCCGGCTGCCGCTCGATCTGCTGCTGGACCTCTTCACGTCCCGCGCGGCTGATCGCATGCAGGTAATGGCCGACCACACTCGCGCTGTCTCCAATCTCCACGACTTTCCCTTGATCGAGCCACACGGCTTTCTGGCAAAGCGCTTTCACTGCCGGCATGTTGTGGCTGACGAAGAGAATCGTGCGGCCAAGAGTCGTGACGTCGTTCATCTTGCGCAGGCATTTCGCCTGGAACGCGGCATCGCCTACGGCCAGGACTTCATCGACGATCAGGATCTCCGGGTCGAGATGTGCGGCAACGGCAAACGCAAGCCGCATGTACATCCCGCTCGAATAGAACTTCACAGCCGTGTCAACGAATCTCTCGACCTCGGCAAATGCCACGATCTCGTCGAAGCGGCTGCGAATCTCGCGCCGGGTCATCCCGAGGATCGCGCCGTTGAGCTGAATGTTCTCCCGCCCCGTCAGTTCGGGGTGAAAACCTGTCCCGACTTCGAGCAGGCTGGAAACCAGGCCGCGCATCTCGATGCGTCCCGACGTCGGCTCGGTGATACGGCTGAGGATTTTCAGGAGCGTCGATTTGCCAGCGCCGTTTAGTCCGATGACACCAATCGCTTCGCCGCGGCGGACATCAAACGACACATCACGCAATGCCCAAAGCGTACGATCTTCGCGCTCTCGCTTTTCGGTACCTGCGATCACATCGCGGAATGTGCGCAGGTCGAGCTCCGCGCCGAGGCGGAAGCGTTTTGAAACTCGATCGATGCGAATCGCATAATCCATTTGCGTCAGAGAAGGTCGGCCACCATCCGCTCGAGACGGCGGAAATAGACGCTGCCGGTGAAGATGAGTGCGGTGCCGGCAATGGCGGCCCACAGCACGCCCTGCGCGACGACCATACGGCCGGCCAGCCCGCTCCGAAACGTCTCCACAACGCCCGCCATCGGATTCAATGTCACCACCGTTCGCCATTTCACAGGGACGAAGCTGAGTGGATAAACGATCGGCGTGGCAAACATCCAGAGCTGCACAACGAACGGCACGACGTGGCGCAGGTCGCGAAAGCGCGCCACCAGCGCACTCGTCCAGATCGACAGTCCGGTTGCCAGTAGCAGCGTCGCAAGCAATGCGACAGGAATCCAGAACAACGACCACGGCGATGGGACGACACGCTGCCAGAACATGAGAGGAACCAACATTAGCGTCGCGACGAGCGAGTCGAAGAAGGCGGTGGCGACCGAGGCGAACGGCACGAAGAGGCGAGGAAAATAGATCTTCGTAACGAGATGCGAGCTCCCAATGAGACTCACGCTGCCGCTCGTTACCGCATTGGCCAGAAACGTCCAGGGCAGCAGCCCGGCATAAACGAAGATCGAGTAAGGCATGCCATCGGAAGGCATCCTGGCGATGCCTCCAAAGAAGAACGCGAAGATGATCGTCGCCAGGAGCGGCTGAATCACCGCCCACGCAACGCCAAGAAACGTGTGTTTGTAGCGGACCTTCACGTCGCGCCAAACGAAAAAGTAGAGAAGCTCGCGATAGCGCCAGAGCTCGCGAAGGTCGACGCCACGCCACGGTGACGATGGCTCGATGATGATCACATCGTCGACGACCTCATTCCGGATCACGTGCAGAAGAATACAGCAGGGATGTTCTGCTACCCTCGGCGCGTGCCTCGGTTCGGATTGCGGCAAAAAGCAGGAGCACTTCTCTACGACTGGCCGCGGTTCACACGGGCCATGGCGACGCGGCGCGGCTGGGTCCGATACAGAAATCGCAACGAGCGGCTGACGATTGACCCGAAAACAGGCGGTGCGCGATGCGAGTGGATCTATACAAGCGATCTGCACCTCTGCGCTGTGTATCCCTTCACCGCACGCTGGCTCCTACAGAAGACAACCGCGGAGTGGCCGATCGAATCGGCGGAACGCCCGGCGACAGACGGTACACCGCGGGTGTCATTCGTGATCGGGCATCGCGGCGAGGCGCGTGCGCCGCTCCTGCTCGCGACGCTTGCGTCCATCGCAGCGCAGCGGGAGGTTCCGATTGAATGCATCGTTGTCGAAAAATCCACACGCCCGTTTATTCAATCCCGGCTCGCGGAGTGGGTTCGCTACCTGCACACACCCATCGCAAGCGATGATCTGCCGTACAACCGTTCGCACGCATTCAACGCGGGCGCGGCGATGGCCGGGGCGCCGCTGCTGGTGTTGCACGACAACGACTTCCTGGTGCCATCCTTCTATGCTCGGGAGCTCGCGCGGCGACACGACGACGGCAATGAGATCATCGATTTGAAACGCTTCATGTTTTTTCTCGGCCGCGATGA
>CAZKID010000585.1:0-2947 GCA_964552405.1 uncultured Thermoanaerobaculia bacterium | reverse complement strand
GTCCCGGATCGGCGCGTCGGAGCAAGCCCGTCTTGCGTGAGACCACACGAGTCTCGCTGTTGTCGATGCGCGTCACGAGAACGATCGGCGAGGGGAGGTGCACGATCACGGTTCCATCGAGCCTGCGATGGATGTCGCCATCGTGCAACGTCGCGAGGTCGACGCCGGCGATCACATCGCCTGCTGCATAGAGCGTCAGCTCATCGCCGCCGAACATGTTGGGCACGAGCTTGTACTCCTGCGTGATCGTGCTGACATGGACGACGTGCATCGATGCCGTCTCGAGCCGATTGAGATTCCGGATACGCGTCGTGACGGCGCCGAGGTCGACTTCGGTCTCGACGGGTTTGGTGACATTCGTAGCGGTGTGCCATGCGCGGGACAGCAGGACTCCTACTGCGATCAGCGAGATGGCAAGGAGAAACAGGGCGAATCGCCGCACGGCGTACTGAATGGTCATTCAGCAGAAATTGCTTGCACTCAATCCTTTGAGTGCTATTCTTGGGCCCTCCTCGGTAAGGCTGAAAGAAGGGTTCAAGAGGCCGCAAGTGCCTCCCCGCGATCCGCCTGATTCAGATCTGTAAATTTTCCCCAGTCAGCACTTTGTACGCCTCGAGGTACTTCTCGCGTGTTTTCATGACGACCTCTTCAGGCAATTCCGGTGCCGGCGGATTCTTGTCCCAGTCCGTCGTTTCCAGCCAGTCGCGCACGAACTGCTTGTCATACGACGGCGGATTCTGACCGACGGAGTACGACTCGGCGGGCCAGAAGCGCGATGAGTCCGGTGTGAGGGCCTCATCGATCCAGACGATGCGGTCGCCGATCAAGCCGAACTCGAACTTCGTGTCGGCGATGATGATGCCGCGTGACAACGCGAAGTCCGCGGCGCGCGAGTAGAGCGAGAGGGTGAGCTCGCGCAGTTTCATCGCGAGATCACTGCCGACGATCTCCGCCATCCGCTCGAACGAGATGTTGATGTCGTGGCCGGTCTCTTCCTTCGTCGCCGGCGTGAAGATCGGATTCTGCAATTTGCTCGCGGTCGTGAGCCCCGGCTCGAGCTCGATGCCGCACACTTTGCCTGTCTGCTTGTACTCCTTGAGTCCGGAGCCGACGAGATAGCCGCGCGCGACGCACTCGACGGGAACGACGCTGCACTTCTTCACGAGGACGCTGCGGCCGCGTAGCTCGGGATGCGCGCGCACCTCCGAGGGGAAGCGATCGAAGTCGGTCTCGAGCAGATGGTTTTCGACGTCGTCGAACTTGTTGAACCAGAAGGTCGAGATCTGCGTCAGCACTTTCCCTTTGTCGGGGATGCCGGGCGAGAGGACGACGTCGAATGCGGAGATGCGATCCGTCGCGACGAAGAGAAACGAGTCGTCGAGCTCGTAGACGTCACGGACTTTTCCGCGGCGCGCGAGTGGCAGTGGCAGAGAGGTTTCGCTGATTGCGCTGCTCATGAGGCGCGGATTGTACATGTAGGACAGGCGCCCTCGCCTGTCCTCCCGACGGTGACAGGCGAGGGCGCCTGTCCTACACAGTCACGGCGCCACGATCACGCCGTGTCTCGTCGCCGTTTCGCGAATCCCGCGTGCGAAGTTCACATCGATCTTCTTTCCGGGCGAGAGCAGCGCATCCGTCGCGAGGGCGCCCTTCGAGAAGAGGACCTTTGCGCTCGCGAGCAGCGCGGGCGATTGATACGTCGGATCACCGGAGAGCTGATCGATCGTCGAGACGTAGGGGAACACGACGGCCTGATGCGACGGATCGACGACCCTGAACTCGATCGAGCCGCGGTCGACTTCGACCGGCAGGCGATCCTGCATGTGCCCGAGCGGCGGCAGGATGAACGGGATGTCCTTGCGCACGACCCTGCCGTCATAGTCGTAGACGCTCACGTTCATCGTGACTTGCGAGCGCCCGAGGTTGACGGCGCCGACGTTGGTGCGCCAGCCCTGGCTCGCGATGTTGCGGATGCCGTGTGCGACCGCGCTGATGCCGTCGAATTGATAGTCCATCAATCCGGTCCAGATGCCGGGAATCGTCTGTCCGTAGGTTCCACCCGCGACGTTGTTGAACGTCTCGGAGTGAACGAGGATCGCGCGCGAGATGACGTCGTTCGGCACGCCGGGATTGTCTTCGGGGAACGTGGCGACGAGCAGCGCACCGCCGCCCGTCATGTGGAACACGTCGGCGAGCACGTTGTCCCAGAGAGCGACGGCGTTGCGAGGAATGTCGACGAGCACTTCGTTGCCTTTGCCTCCGCCGCTGGGCATGAACGTGATGCTGACGCGCAGCGGGTAGTCGAGCTGCGGATTGAAGATGCTGAGGCGAGTCTGCCAGCGCGTGCCGAACGCTCCCGGCGCATTCGCGGAGGCGGGGACGACGTACGTGTCGTTCACCTGTGCGGCGAGCGGCAGCGCCATGGCGCTGAAGAGGAGGACGGCGAGGAGGCTCTTGCGGTTGATCACGGTCGATTCCTTTCGAATGACTTCGAGCGCCATACTGCGACGGCTGTGCCGAGGTGGGCCGTGAGAGGAAGCACCTTCGCGTGGAGAAAGTTCTGTCCGCATTCAGGGACGGTGTTGTCTTCTTGGAGGACAGGCGCCCTCGCCTGTCCACCCGCCGACAGGCGGGGGCGCCTGTCGTACACTTCGGCGATGCAAGTCTCCGATCGCGTCCGCAACGTCGTTCAGTCCGATATCCGCCGCATGTCCCGCGAGTGCGAGCGTGTCGGCGGCATCAATCTCGGTCAGGGCATCTGCGATTTGCCCTCGATCCCTCAGCTGGTCGAAGGGGCGTGCGAAGCGATCTCCGCATCGAAGTCGACCTACTCGAAGTTCGAAGGCATCGATCTCCTCCGCGAGAAGATCGCGCGGAAGTGCGAGCGGTTCAATGGATTCAGCGTCGATCCTGCGACGCAGCTCGTCGTTACGATCGGCCCGACGGG
>CAZKID010000584.1:2184-2949 GCA_964552405.1 uncultured Thermoanaerobaculia bacterium | reverse complement strand
ACTGAGAGAAAGAAACCAAGGCACGCGATCGCAAGCCTCCGTCATCCCGAGCGAAATCGAGGTATCCGGGGCGCCATCCGGAAAAAGTCCGAAGCCCCTAAATTCTGCGTTCTGCGTTGCATTTCGCGCCCGCGTGAAATCGTCGCGACACCCCAGAGCCCTAGCGCCCGAGGGCCCCAGCTCCCAACTCCGCTCTCCTCACGCCGATCACCGATCCGTCGCTCGCGCGCAGTTCCACCACGACGGCTTCGCGCAACTCCGTGTGCGGCACGTGATCGCAGAGCACGATCCAACGGTCCTCGCTGCCGGCCTCCCCTTTTTTCGCGTAGCCCACGTGCACTGCCTGATAGCCGCTGCCCACGACGGCCAGCGCGCGCACCGCGGCATCGTTGCTCAAAATACGCCCATGCCGTCGCGACGGATCCTCGGCTCCACGCAGCGCGACGAACGCGATAACGCAAAGCGAAATCCACGCGAGGTAGAACAGAGGAAATCGGCGGCGCACGGCTTGCTATGATAGCCGCGCATGACACGCAGCGAGATCGAACGGCGACTGATCGAGATCGTTCGAAAAGAAAAAGACATCCCCGAAGAGAAGCTGCGGCCCGAGACTCCGCTGGCCGAAGCAGGCATCGACTCGCTGGATGCGCTGAGCATCCTGTTCGCGATCGAAGAAGACTTTCAAATCGCGATTCCCGATGACCGAGCGCGCGCGATGTCAACGTTCGGCGACATGATCGACATCGTCGAGACGCAACTCGCGGC
>CAZKID010000584.1:0-2174 GCA_964552405.1 uncultured Thermoanaerobaculia bacterium | reverse complement strand
ACGCCGGCGGGGGAGACCGATCAACGGGTCCGGCGGGCGGCCGACATGCTGGGCCTCGGGAATGGATCGCATCTGCCGGAACGAAACTGCGGGGGCCGCAACCGTGAAGCGCGTCGGCATCACGGGCCTCGGCCTCATCTCGCCGTTCGGGCGCGGAAAGGACGCGGCGCTCGACGCTCTGCGCACCGGCCGCAGCGGAATCCGCCGCATCACCTCGATCGACTCGTCATCACTCGTGAGCCAGATCGGCGGTGAAGTTCCCTCCGGCGCGTACGACGCGCAGCACAAAGGCATCGATCGCTTCACGCACTTTGCGATGCTCGCGGCCGAAGAAGCGGCGGAGCAGGCGCGCTATGAAACCGCCGATCCTCATCGTGCCGGCGCCCTCATCGGCACAGGCCTCGGCGGCTGCGAGGCACTCGACGCCGGCTACAAGCGCGTCTATGCCGAAGGACTGTCGCGCGTCGCGCCGATGACGATCCCGATGTCCATGTACAACGCAGCGACCAGCGCGATCGCGACGAAGTATCAGGCGAAGGGCGTCTCCTACGCGGTTGTCTCCGCATGCGCGTCGAGCGCGCACGCGATCGGCCTCGCGTTTCAGACGATTCGTTCGGGACAGGCGGACGTGATGTTCGCCGGCGGCGCGGATGCGCCGCTCACGTACGGGATCATCCGCGGATGGGAATCGCTGCGCGTCCTCGCGATCGACAACGAGCATCCCGAGGATGCGTGCCGGCCGTTCAGCGCGGATCGAAAAGGACTCGTGCTCGCCGAAGGTGCGGCAGTGTTGCTGCTCGAGTCCTACGATCATGCATCGCGGCGCGGTGCCACGATTCTCGGCGAGATCGCCGGCTTCGGCGCGACGAGCGATGCGGGGCATGTCACTGATCCCTCGTCGGACGGCGCAGCGCGCGCGATGACGATGGCGCTCGAAGATGCGTCGATTGCCCCTTCGCAGCTCGGCTACATCAACGCGCACGGTACGGCGACGCGCGCGAACGATGCGACGGAGACCGCGGCCATCAAGCTCGCTTTTGGCGATGCCGCACAGCGCGTTCCGATCAGTTCGACGAAGTCGATGCATGGGCATGCGATGGGTGCGAGTGGCGCGATCGAGATCGCCTGTTCGCTCGTCGCGCTGCACGCCGGGTTCATTCCGCCGACGATCAATCTGATGACGCCGGACCCGGCATGCGATCTCGACTACGTGCCGAACGTTGCGCGCAGCGCTCGCGTCGAAACGTTCATCTCGAATTCCTTTGGGTTTGGGGGAATGAATGCGGTGGTGGCGTTACGGGTCTGAAATCGAAAGAGACGGGCTCCTCCATGGCAACACCTTTGCTTCATGCAATATGATTTCGCCGCTTTTTGGAGGCTCGGTGTGATCGTCGAGAAGAAACACGCGGACAATTTCACGATTCTGTACGTCGAGGGGCTGATCAAGCTCGGCGAGAGTGCCGAATTCTTCTCTTCCGCGCTCGAGAACGTTCTGAGGAACGAGAGCGGAAATGTGGTCATCGACTTCACAAAAATTGACTACATCGACTCCACCGGGATCGGGGAGCTCGTCGGCTATCTCGGCAAATTCACGACGCAGAACCGGAAGCTCATCCTCGTCAACCCGTCCGAGCGTATTCAGAAACTGCTGAAGCTCGCCAAGCTCGACGCCGTGTTCAAGATCTACGGGACGGAAGAGGAAGCGATCGCGGCGGAGTCGGCCCCTGTATCCTGAGCACAGTGGAGGACAGGCGCCCTCGCCTGTCCACCAATCCGACAGGCGAGGGCGCCCGTCGCCCCACTGGAAACGGGTGCATGAAGCACAGATTAGCTAATGTCTACCGCGGCCCTCACATCGAGTCGTTTCACAGCGGCTCCATCGTCGTCGTCGACTCCTCGGGCCGCATCCTCGCGCTCGCAGGCGATCCCAATCTCCGCACTTGCATCCGCTCCGCTGCCAAACCCTTCCAGGCGATTCCGTTGCTCGAATACGGCGGCTCGGAAGAATTCGATCTGAGCGGAGAAGAGATCGCGCTCACCTGCGCCTCGCACGGCGGCGAACCCATCCACGTTTCAACAGCTGCCGCGCTGCTCCGCAAGGGCGAGTTCGATGAAGAAGATCTCCTTTGCGGCGCGCACGCAGCTGCTTCAGATTCTCCTCAATGCGCGGCGCT
>CAZKID010000583.1:0-2965 GCA_964552405.1 uncultured Thermoanaerobaculia bacterium | reverse complement strand
CGGATGCACGACGTACCGAGAGCCGGCTGCCAATCGACGTCTTCGATCCGACCCTGGCGCACTGCATGCGGAGCCATGCGGCACGGAGGCGGCCACATCCCAATCGAATCATGAAGGCCAGGCGTTCCCTCACTCCGGTCTCCGCAACACGAGGCAGAGTTGATGTGCCGATTTCTTCCGAACGATTCTCAATGTCACTCGATCCAGGAAGCGGAGCACGCTCGTCGGGACAACCCCGTGAACATAGCGCACGAGAAAGTGTCCCGAGATCCACGGCGTCTCAAAATAGATCGCCTCGAGAACCTCGAGTCCAGCTTCTCTCGCCGCATCACGAACCTCTTCCTCCGTATAGGCGAAGAAATGATCGCCGCCCCCAGCCGAGTACTGGCGATGCTCATACATAGACGGCTCCCCGAGTTCCCGGTAACTCGGCAGCCGGTTCCGAAAATAATCGTGATTCGGTGTCGAGACCACAAGAATCCCTCCCGGCCTCGCGAAGGCAGCAAGCTTCCGCAGAAACTCCGCCGGATAAACCAGATGCTCGATGATCTGGCTGGCGAAGATCATGTCGAAGTTCCCAAGATCAGGAATCTCGAACACGTTGCCAGCTACGAATCGGATATCGCCGCGTTCATATCTCGTCTTTGCATACTCGAGAAACTGAGCCCGAATGTCGACCGCCGTGACCTGATATCCATCTTCGGCGAGGAGCATCGCTAATGTGGCCTGAGCACAACCCACATCGAGCACGGTTCGAGCTCCGTACTTCGCGACGATCGAACGATAGAGTTGAAGCTGGTTCTGATACTGATGAAACATGTGCGGCTCGATCGACGAGTCCCACACCTCCCGCAGGTCGTTGCGATAGATCTCGACGACTTCACTCGGCCAGCTTGCATCACAGGTTGGTCGTTTCATGAGCTCTTACGGATGAATCAGCAGAAACCAGACGCGGATGTTCCACGGATCATCCCTCAAAGCCTGCCAGGCGTATTGACGCCACTTCCGATCGCCATTTCGCCTTAGGGAACTCGCGATGAAGTAAAGACCTTTCGCCCGATCTCTGGCGGTACTCGACTGCGGTTGCACACCGATCTCAGCGGCTCGCTGCAAAAGAACTCGTTCCGCAGAAGGATCGTTCCGAATGGCAATCGCGATTTCGGCGAGGGCAAACTGTTCCTTACGCCGGGTGCTGGTGATCGCCGTGGCCGAAACACCAAACTCCATGAGCGTCTCAGGAACGACGACGAATCGTCCGCGCGGTGCCAGCCGAATCCAGAGATCGAGATCCTGCGCGAACCGAAACTCCGCGCGATAGCCGCCGGCTGCAGCGTAGTGATCACGGCGAAAAACCGCGGTCCCGTGCTGGACTCCCATGATCGAGGAGATGCCCGCATGGAGAAGGCGATCGCGCACCACGACGCCATCGCGTTTCACGTCGAAGAGATATTCGCCGGCCGGCCCTACAGCGCGAGCCCAGGAAGAAACAACGACCACGTCGTCTGCAAATGACGAGAACTGCTGCTCGAGCCGCCGAGGGTAGGAGTACTCGTCCGCATCCTGACGGGCAATGAAGGGAGCCTGCGCGGCTGCACAACCGCGGATCAGAGCCTTCGTCAATCCTGCGTTTTCCTGCGCAATCACTCGTATCCTCGCATCGCGCGCCGCGTACGAGGCCAGCATGTCCGCTGAAGCGTCCGTCGAACCATCATCGACGATGATGAACTCCAGGTCGCCCATCGTTTGCGCGAGAATCCCTTCGATCGCGCGCGCGAGCGTCCGCTCGCCGTTGAATACCGACATCACAACCGAGACTCTCGCGGATCTCATCGGCGAAGTACGCGCGTCATTGTAAGCTCACCGCCAGCGAGCAATGAGCGAAGCGAGAACCACGAGCGATGAGAAACGCCTGCGCGTCGTCGTTGCAACCGGCGACGCGGTGCCTCAGCGCCATCTCGCCTGGCGTCTCGCAAACGAATTCGACGTCGTCGGAATCGTCGTCTATGCACCACGTCAACGCCAGGGTCGCTTGACTGACAGACTACGCCGTTACTTGAATCCAGCCGACGCATTCCGCTACCTGCATACGCGGAAGAAGATCGCCACCTACGAACAACAGGCCTCCGAGCTGTACGGCCGCCTCTTTCCGGAACAGACGCGGCAGTGGCCGGACTCGATCCCTTTTCTTCGAGTGGAAGATATCAACAGCGCCAAAGCCGTGGACTTCGTCCGTCGCTGCACGCCCGACATCCTCTGCGTCAACGGTACGAACCTTCTTCGAGAGCCGATGCTCAGTCTGACTTCCGAGCTTCGCTACGGAATCGTGAACCTTCACACAGGTCTCTCCCCCTATTCTCGGGGTGGCAATTGCAATCTGTTCATGCTCCTGGAAGGCAAGCCGGAGCTCGTCGGGATCACCGTGCACTACATCGATCCGGGAATCGACAGCGGCGACATCATCATCACGGCGCGCGCTCCGATCGAGCCGGCTGACACGTACGAGATGATCGAGGCGAAGAACTTCCGTCTCGGAATCGACCTGATGCTCGTAGCCGTCCACCAACTCGCCGAAGGACGGGCCGCACGCGTGCCGCAGTGGGAGAAAGGGAAACTGTTCCTTCGCCGTACCGGCTACGTCTATCACCCTTCGCAACGTGTCGCAGTCAATCGGCTCATCGAACGAGGAATGCTGCAGGACTACCTCGAGAATCGCGAAGAACGCGATCGTGGAGTGCGGCTCATCGGAGAGCACTCGTGAGACTCGTGCAGAGGATCGCGAACCGAAGCAAGGACCTCCTCTTTCTCCGCCCGATGCAGCCGATGTGGGAGCGGTCGATGCGCGGCCGAGTCACTTCGTTTCTTTACCATCGGATCGGCGGGGACCCCGGGAGTTTTTTGGGCCGCGGGGGGACGATCTCGCCTCCCGATGAGAGGACGGCAAAGATTCCCTTTTCTTCGGTAAAAA
>CAZKID010000582.1:0-2971 GCA_964552405.1 uncultured Thermoanaerobaculia bacterium | reverse complement strand
CGCTCGCATTTCCGAACGCGTCGATCAGCTGGTTTGCGTTCATCGCGTTCATTCCGCTCTTCATCGCCTTCGGCCGTGCCTCCGGCGCGTGGGAGAGCACCTTCCTCGGCTGGGCTGCGCATACGACGTCGTGGCTGCTGATGGTGCCGTGGGTCGTGCGCGTGATGTCGCATTACGGCGGATTGCCGTACATTACAGGTGTTCTCATCTTCATCGCGATGAGCCTCTACCTCGGTGTCTATGGCGCGCTGTATGGATGGCTCGTGTGGCGCATTGCGCCGGGATCTTCGTTTTCGCGCTGGCTGCTCGTGGCGCTCGGCTGGCCGGTCGTCGAGTTCGTGCGAACGCATGCCTTCACCGGATTCCCGTGGAATCTGCTCGCGGCGTCGATCGTCGACTACACGTCGCTCATTCAATTCGATCGCGTAGCAGGGCCCTATTTCATCGGCTTCCTGATCCTGCTTCCCTCGATCGTGATCGCGTGGTTGTTCCTCGCGAGACCGCAAGGCATCGTGAGAATCATCGTGATCGGGCTCGTGTCGATCGTGACGTTCGTCTGGTGGGCGACGGGCCTCGTTGCGTCGAAGCTGACGGTCCGGCCGAACGGACAACCGACGACGCGCGCCGCATTGCTGCAGCCGAACATCTCGCAGGAGATGCGGTGGAACGAGGCGAATGTCATTGCGATCTATCAGCACATGATGTCGTTGACGAGCGAGGCGATTCAAAACGGCGCGAAGGTCGTGATCTGGCCCGAGTCGACGGTGCCGCTCTCCTTCAACAGCACGGACTTCTTCAGGAGCACGATCGAGAACGTCTCGCACGAATCGGGCGCCGACATCATCCTCGGGTCTGTGGCGGAGGATGGGGCAAATTCGAATCGGATGTGGAACGCCGCGTTCCTGGTGAGCGGAGGGCGCACGATCGGACACTACGACAAGATCCGCCTCGTGCCGTTCGGCGAGTATGTGCCGCTGCGCAAGGCGCTCTTCTTTGCCAAAAAGCTCGTGCATGCGGTTGGCGAGTTCGAGTTTGGTACGAAGGACACGCCACTCGTCGGGAAGTTTCAATACGGTCCGGCGATCTGTTACGAAATCGTCTATCCGCAGATCACACGTACGCAGGTGCGCAACGGTGCCGATGTGCTCGTGACGATTACGAATGACGCGTGGTACGACGGCACGTATGCGCCGCGACAACACTTGAATCAGGCGCGGCTGCGCGCCGTGGAAGATGATCGCTATCTGCTCCGCGCCGGCACGACCGGCATCAGCGCCTTCGTCGACCCGACCGGCCGCATCGTGCAAGAACTGCCGATGGGTAAGGGCGGGATCATCTACGCGGATTTCCAGCCGCGCACGAGCGAGACGCCGTACGTGCGGTTCGGGGATTGGTTTGCGTGGCTGGCGACGATCGTGATGGGCATCGTAGTCCTGTTGGGTTTCAGGCGCCCTCGCCTGTGACCAGCCGGCAGGCGAGGGCGCTGCCGCTCCACCGGATGACGTTAGAATGTCGCGCGCAAACCCATGAACGAAGACACCCTGACCAAACTCGACGAGCTCCGCGCCCGCATTCCTTCCGTCCGGAGCTATCTTTGACCTCGCTTCTGCCCGCAAGTCGCTCGACGAGATCGAGCGCGAGATGTCTGCTCCAGGTTTCTGGGACGATCAGGAGAAGGCGCAGGAAGTAGGGCGCAAGCGCGCCCGCATCGAAAAGCGGATCCAGACCGGCGAAACGATCGACACATCGACGGAAGAGATCGACGTACTGCTCGAGCTCGAGAAGGAAGGGGAGAACGTCTCCTCCGACATCGAGACGATCGTCGCAAGGCTCGAGTCGGAGATCAACGCGATCGAGCTCACCATGAAGCTGTCGGGCGAGCACGACGATCACGACGCGATTCTCGCCATTCATCCCGGCGCCGGCGGCACCGAGTCGCAGGACTGGGCCGAGATGCTGCTGCGCATGTATCTCCGCTACTGCGAGCGCAAAGGGTGGTCGACGGAGATGCTCGAGTATCAGGCCGGCGAAGAGGCGGGACTCAAGAGCGTGACCGTGATGGTGCGCGGCGATTACGCGTATGGCTATCTGAAGGCGGAGCGCGGCGTGCATCGCCTGGTTCGCATCTCGCCCTTCGACGCGGCCAAGCGGCGCCACACCTCCTTCGCCTCGGTGTACATCTATCCCGACATCGATGAAGACATCGAGGTCGACATCAACGACAAGGATCTGCGCGTCGACACCTATCGCTCCTCGGGTGCGGGCGGGCAGCATGTCAATGTCACCGACTCCGCGATTCGAATCACGCACTTGCCGACGGGCATCGTCGTGACGTGTCAGAACGAGCGCAGTCAGCACAAGAACCGCGACGTGGCGATGCGATTGCTGCGCGCGCGGCTGTATCAGCTCGAGGTCGAGAAGCGGAAGGAAGAGCAGACGAAGATCGAGGGTGAGAAGAAGGAGATCGGCTTCGGCTCGCAGATCCGCTCCTACGTGCTGCAGCCGTATCAGCTGGTGAAGGATCTGCGGACCGGCTATGAGGTTGGCGATCCCTCGCGCATCCTCGACGGAGATCTCGACGCATTCGTCGAGGCCTGGCTCGCACAGCAGGCGCGGACCTCGGCGGACTAAGCGATGCACGTGCGCTGGTACTCACCGATGCCGCCCGCCAGGAGCGGGATTGCGCACTATTCGTCGATGATGGTGCCGGCACTTCGTCAACATGTTGACGTGCAGGTGGCAGAGACAGACAGCAGGCAGCAGACAGCAGCGGGCGCCGTCGCCGTTTATCACCTCGGCAATAACCCTTTTCACGAATCGATCTATCGCGCCGCGATGGAAGTGCCAGGCATCGCCGTGCTGCACGATGTCGTGCTGCATCGCCTCATCGTCGAGATGACGTTGGCTCGCGGGGATCTCGGAGGCTACATCGCCGCTCTTCGGGCGAGTCATGGCGATGCTTGCGAGGCCC
>CAZKID010000581.1:0-2975 GCA_964552405.1 uncultured Thermoanaerobaculia bacterium | reverse complement strand
ACAGTTCGGCCCGCCCTTCTGCTTTCTGCAACCTGCCGTCTGCCATCTGCTATCTGCCAGTCGTCACACTATCGTCCCCACCTGCCCGCCGTCCACCTGGATCGCGGTGCCGGTGATGAAGCTCGCGCGCGCTGACGAGAGGAAGCCGACGATCGCCGCCATCTCGCCGCGGTCGCCTGACCGGCCGACCGGAAGGGGGGCGAAGCGGGACACCAGGCTCCCCCTCCCCTCCAGACACATTCTGCAATCTGGTGACCGTATCCCGAACCCATCGCGATGAAAATATCGTTGGGCCCGAGGCGTCTGCGAAGCTCGTTGAAGATCTGGCTGTTGCTGCGGTCGAGAAACTCGATCCCCTGCTCCGCATCCGCAATCATCCGCGCCGAAATACCTTCGATCGGTCTCTCGCGCGCGGCGTAGATGGGCGCCACGATCGCAACGTCCGCGTTCTTCAGCGCGCTCGCAAATTCCGGCGCGAAGTCTCGCGTGCGTGAGTAGAGGTGCGGCTGGAACAGCGCGATCACACGGCGCGCGGGATATCCGCGCCGCGCGGCGGCGAGCGTCGCACGAATCTCCGTCGGATGGTGCGCATAGTCGTCGACGACGATCGCGCCGCCATACTCGCCGAGCACCTGAAATCGGCGGTCGAAGCGGAAGACCTTGGCACGGCCGGCGGAGATGACGGCGCCATCGAGGCCGAGCTCGCGCCCCACCGCGATCGCCGCGAGTGCGTTGCGCACATTGTGCTCGCCCGGCACGAACAGCTTGAAAAAGCCGAGACCCGGCACTTCGAACGTGGAGCCCCGCTCATGAAATTGGAGATTCGTCGCCGTCAGCTCGGCGCGCTCGCCGAGTCCATAGCGGACCACGCGGCGATTCACGCGGTTCAGCAGTTCGGCAACAGGCTGCTCGTCGACGCATCCGATGACGACACCGTTCGGCCGCACACCATCGGCAAAGATCCGAAACGCCTCGACGATGGCGTCGAAGCTGCCGTAGTACTCGAGGTGATCGGCCTCGATGTTCGTGACGACCGCGAGCTCCGGATGCAGATGATGGAAGGTGCGGTCGTACTCGTCCGCTTCGACGACGAGCATCTCGCCCTTGCCACGCTTTGCGTTCGTGGAAAAGTTGCGGACGATGCCGCCGACCAGCAGCGTAGGATCGAGTCCCGCGCTCTCCAGAACCGTGGCGATCATCGCTGATGTCGTCGTCTTGCCATGCGTTCCCGAAACACCTACTGCGCGCTTGCGCGAGACGATCTCGCCCAGCATTTCCGAGCGGCGCATCACGGGCACACCGCGACGCCGCGCGGCGTCGAGCTCCGCGTTCTCCCCCTTCACCGCAGCCGTCATCACGACCAGCTCGACGCCGTCGAGATGAGCAGGATCGTGTCCGATGGCCACGGAAACACCGCGGCGCTCGAGGAGATCGGTGGCTGCGGAATGTTTGAGGTCACAGCCACTGACCGAGACTCCTGAATCCGCCAGGATCTCGGCGATGCCACTCATTCCGATTCCGCCGATGCCGACGAAATGAATGGTCCTAATTTGATCAAAATTCATTCTGATCTTATCTCGTGAATCTTAAATGATTTTCTCGATCGTATCGACGATTCTTTTTGTTGCTTCGACTGCCGCCAGCGACTTCGCCGCCGCCGCCATTTGCGCGGTTTTGTTGGGTGTTTGGACGATCTCGCCCACCGCCGCGGCGAGCTTCTCCGGCGTCAATTCCTTCTCCGTGATCACGATCGCTCCATGGGCCCGCTCCATGACGCGAGCGTTCGCTTCCTGATGATTGTTCGTCGCCGCCGCGAACGGGATCAGCACCGACCCTCGTCCCGCCGCAGCGAGCTCCGCGATCGTCATCGCACCGGCACGGCATACGACGAGATCCGCGGCAAGAAGCTCATCGACCATGGGATCGATGAAGGCGATGACACGCGCGTGAGGAAATGGGGACGACCGATACGCCTTCTGCACGTCCTCGAGCATCCGCGGTCCGGTTTGATGAACGATCTGAAGATCCGGCGGCAGATGCGCCAGCGCCCCTGTCATGGCATCGTTCAGCACCTTGCTGCCCTGACTACCGCCGAAGACGAGAACGCGCTTCGGCTCCGCGGGGCGCACGAGGTCGAAGAACTCTCTCCGCACCGGATTCCCGGTCACGACTGCGTCGCTCCGCTTCAAGCGCGATGAAGCATCCTCGAACGCCACGGCGACTGCTTTCACGAACTTCGCGGCCAGTCGATTGGTCAAGCCTGGGAAAGCGTTTTGTTCATGCAGCATCGTCGGAACGCCGCGCATCCAGGCGGCGAGCAACACGGGTCCCGACGAGTAGCCGCCGACTCCGAGCACGGCATCCGGCTTGTTGCGGCCCACGGTGCGCCAGGCCTGCGCAAATCCCAGCGGAAGTTTGCCAAGGTTCCTGGCGAGATCGAGCGGACCCTTCCCCTTCAAACCACCAACGGAGATGAACTCGAGCGGAAAGCCGTTGCGGGGCACGATGGTCTTCTCGAGACCGTACTCGGTGCCGACGAAGACGACACGCCGCGCCGGGTCGCGAGCAACGAACTCGCGCGCGATGGCGATCGCCGGGTAGATATGCCCGCCCGTTCCGCCGCCCGCGATCATCAATGTCGTCCCACCCATCTCACCCATCCCGCCCTATCCCGACTGCTGCGAAAGATTCAGCAATACCCCGACCGCGATCAGACTCGTGATCAATGACGAGCCTCCGTAACTCACCAGCGGCAGCGGCAATCCCTTCGTCGGCAGCAGACAAAGGGCAACGCTCACGTTGACCAGCGCCTGCACCGCAATCAACAACGTGAAGCCAAGCGCCGCGTAAAACTCGAAGCGCTGCTGGCTGAAGCGCGCGATCCGATAGCCGCGCCATACGACAAAGGCGAAGAGCCCGACGAGTCCGATCGCGCCGACGAATCCGAGCTCTTCACCGATGATCGAGAAAATGAA
>CAZKID010000580.1:0-2987 GCA_964552405.1 uncultured Thermoanaerobaculia bacterium | reverse complement strand
TGCCAATGGCCAGCGAGAGCTGATCGTTGTCGACGATGACGTCGAGGTGCGGCCGATGCGCCATCTCGTCGCTCGTCACGGAAACGCGCGTGATCTTCGCCGGCGCAAGGGAGTTCTGCGCAAACACGACGATGTCTTCGTGCCAGGGAATGATGTCGATCTTCTCGCCGCGGAGCTCGCGGATGATGGACTGCACGCGCGAGCCCTTCATACCGACGCAGGCGCCGACCGGATCGACGTCGCGCTCACGCGACATGACCGCGATCTTCGCGCGCTCGCCCGGCTCGCGCACCGCGCCCTTGATCACGACAGTGCCGTCGTAGATCTCAGGAACTTCCATCTCGAACAGCTTGATGAGGAGCCGCGGATCCGTGCGCGAGAGCACGACCTGAGGTCCTTTCGGCTGCGTGTGCACATCGACGATGACGGCTTTGATGCGGTCGCCGGCGGAGTAGCGCTCTGCACGCGACTGCTGCGAGCGAGGGATCGAGCCTTCGGTCTTGTTGTTGAGCTCGACGATCATGTCGCCGCGCTCGAAGCGCTTCACGTAGCCATGCTCGAGCTCTCCGACCTTGTCGGCGAACTCCTTGTAGACCTTCTCGCGCTCTGCTTCGCGGACCTTCTGATAAAGGACCTGCTTCGCGCTCTGCGCGGCGATGCGTCCGAGCTCGTCGGGAGGCTTGGTGAGCGGAATCTTGACCTCGTCGCCCTGCTCGACTTCGCCGTCGATCTTCTGCGCCTCGTACGTGCGGATCTGCGTGTGGGGATCGCGGACGACGTCGACGACTTCCTTGGTGATGTAGGTCAGACGGAGCCGGCCGCCGACTTCAGCCTTGGGATCGACCTTATGTGCCTGGGCGAGAGTCCACTGTGCCTGCGGGTCTTCGATCTGATTCTCGTCTTCGACGATTTCCTTGATGACCCAGATGGTGATTCCGCCGGTCGTACGATCGAGCTCGGCCTCGAGAGGCTCGCGAGTCTTGTAGTACTTGCGTGCCGCCGTCGAGAGTGCATCTTCGAGCGCCTTGTAGACGCGATCGACATCGATCGACTTCTCGTAGGCAAGCGCCTTAATGTCCTTGTCGTTGAACATCAGTCCTAGTTCCCTCTTGGGCGCGCGGTTGCGCGGGCTCGCGGGCTCGCGGTGAACCACCGCCTTGCCCGCATATCCGCGTAACTGCGAACCCTTAGATCTCCACTTCCAGCCGAGTCTCTTTGATGTCCGCCAGCTCGATCTCGTAGTCCGCGTTCTTCTTCATCACCGGATCCGTAACTACGATCTTCTCGCCGTCGTACTCTTTCAACCGGCCGACGATCACGTGCAGTCCTCGAATCGCCTTCGAGGTCTTCACGCGAACGAGCCGGCCTATGAACTTCTGATAGTCAGACTGCTTGTAAAATTTCCTGTCGAGTCCGGGTGAGGACACCTGTAAATCGAACTGCCCCGGAATCACATCATCCACATCGAGATACGTCGAGATTTGTTGCGAGACGAGCTGGCAATCATCCAGCGTCACCCCACCCTCTTTGTCGATATCGACGCGGAGGAGAAATCCCCGTCCTTCTCTCTTGTATTCAACATGCACGAGCTCGAGTCCCTCAGAGGCGACGATCTTCTCGATCTCCTGTTCCACCCGCTCAGGAAGCGAACTCATACCCACCATCAACAAAAAAAGCGGCCGAACGGCCGCTTTCGAAAGTTTGCTGCTCGAAAGCCGCGGAATTGTAACACTTGCAACGACAGCGGACAACAGCGCGTGGTGGGTGGTTGTTCCTATGAGAGTCTACTGAGGAGACCCTGCGATTCAGAATGACAGCGCAGGGCCTGTGTGGAGCTCCCGAATGCACTGGCGCTGCCGGTGTCGCCGAAGATCCTTCGCTGCGCTCAGGATGAACTGAAGACCTACGGCTGGAACCGCCCTCTCTCTTCCACACCCTCCCCCTCCGCAATACTCAGCTGGGCGAAGAGACGAATCATCTTCCGCCCATCCGCATCCGACTGCCTGTAGGCCTCGCAGAGCATCTCCGCCTGCACGTGATCCTCATTCGCGAGAATCGTAAAGCCATCGAGTGGCTGACCTGGATCATGGGTCCGCTTCTTTCTCCAGCCGTTTCCCTCGAGCATGTACGAAACGTATCCGGTTTCCGCCGTCACGCGAACCTGCGGAAGAACATTCGATCCCGCTGCGTCGCGCACGTCTTTCATATTCGCCGTGAGCTGTCCGCCGAAACGGAAGATCGGCATGTGTTCGATGTCGTGAAGCGGCATCACGCCGCGCGCGTTGAGCTTCTGCTCCTCGAGCGCCTTCATGATGAACGATGCGATCATTTCCTTCAGCCGATAGACCGCGTGATCGAGTGTGTTCTCGAACTCGACGCCTGAGTGATAGACAGTCAGGCCGGTTCCGCCCGATGAGAAGCGTTCGATCCGGGAGCGGATAATGCAGCAGTCGGTTGCAATCAGCTCGTCGTTCCAGCGGAAGGCCATGCGTGCATGCGAGCCGGTCGAGAGCGGCATGTGGTGCTCCAGGCCGGCGCCGCGGATCGACAGATCGACGAGCACGACCTCTGCGGTGCCGAGACGCGCGGAAACCGGTTGCGGCAAGTGAATGCGCTGTACGCGGCGCCTCTGAGGTTCCATGTGCCCGAATCCCACTTGTAGCTGGAGAGCGTCAATCGGATGACGGCTGCGGCGTGAACGAAACGAAAAAGCCGCGCCTCTCGGCGCGGCTTTCTTGATTTCTCTAAGAGGTTCCTTAGTGCTTGGCAACGCGACGGAACGAGGTCGAAGCCTTGCACGAAGAGCTCGGGTTGAAGATACAGCCGATGGCCAGATCCGACAGAGCCTTCGTGAACTGTGGCTCGAGCGTCGTGGCATCGCCCGACGCGTTGTCGAGAACTGAGCCGTAGGCGAAGAACGCAGGGCAGCCATTCGGCAAGCAGGTCTGCGGCGCATCGCTGGTCGGCGTGCTGCCAACCTGCTCGAC
>CAZKID010000579.1:0-2992 GCA_964552405.1 uncultured Thermoanaerobaculia bacterium | reverse complement strand
GGCATCTGGATTTTAAAGGGCTCGTCTCGCGCGTGCTCAGCTTCGACTATCTCGGCTCGCTCTTCGCGGCCGTGCTCTTTCCGCTTATTCTCGTGCCGCGCATCGGCCTCGTGCGCACGTCGATCCTCTTCGGGTTTCTCAACGGCTGCGTGGGGTTGTACGGCACGTGGCTGCTGGCGCCGCTGATCACGCGGCGGCTGATGGCGCTGCGCATCCGCGCGATCGGAGTCATGGTCCTGCTCGTCGTCGCGTTCTTCGAAGCGAAGACGCTCACGTCGCTCGCGGAAGACGAGCTGTTCGCCGACGAGATCGTCTATGCGACGAGCTCTCCGTATCAGCGCATTGTGGTGACGCGCGGCAAGTCGGGGTTCCATCTCTTCCTCAATGGAAATCTGCAATTTGCATCGGCGGACGAATATCGCTATCACGAGGCACTCGTGCATCCTGCGCTCGCCTCCGTTGCCGCGCCGCGCCGCGTCCTCATCCTCGGCGGCGGCGACGGGCTCGCGATGCGCGAGGTGCTCAAGTATCCGAGCGTGACCGAAGTGACGCTGGTCGATCTCGATCGGAAGATGACGTCGCTGTCGAAGGCCTTTCCCGCGCTTGCGGATCTCAATCAGCACTCGTTTTCCGATCCGCGCGTACACGTCGTGAATGAAGACGCGATGATCTGGCTCGATCGCAATCCGTCGCTGTTCGATGCGGCGATCGTCGACTTTCCCGATCCCAACAACTTCGCGCTCGGCAAGCTCTTTACGACGCGCTTCTACCGGCTATTGAAATCGCATCTCGCGCCGGGCGCCGCGGTGAGCATTCAGTGCACATCGCCGATCTTCGCGCGGCGTTCCTACTGGTGCATCGTCCGGACGATCGAGGCCGCGGGCTACTACGTGAAGCCGTATCAGACGACCGTGCCATCGTTTGGAGTGTGGGGATTCGCGCTTGCGCGGCTGGAACCGTTCGATGCGCCGAAGCGTGTTGCCATCGCGGGGCTGCGCTTTCTCGACGAAGGGACGCTCGCGTCGATGTTCGTGATGCCGCTCGATGCCGCGCCGCTCCCGGTCGAGATCAATCGTCTCGACAATCAGGTACTCGTCCGTTACTACGAGGAAGAGTGGCGGAAGTGGTCGTAGATTTTCGCCGCCATCTCCACGAACGAATCGTAATTTTCCGGCTGCACGAGAAAGGGCCGCGAGGCCAGCACCGCGAGCCACTTCCCGTAGGAGTTGACCTGCCAGCTTTGCTTATCGTCGAAGAAATGGATGTCGCGGAAGAGCTCCTTCACGCGCGGCGCATCTTCCAGCGCCCGCAGCAGAAAACCGGGACGATCGGCAAACGGAATGAGCTCGCCATGCTCGGGCGCGAGCCCGGCCGCCATTTTCATGGCGCCCGCAAGCATCTTTCCCTCTAACGTCGTCTCGTCGCCGGCGAAGATCGCGCTGAACTCGAAGCGAGGCAGCGTTTCCGGCATGCTGAACAGCGCGCATGTTTTCGTATCGGTCTGCTCGAAGGTGCGGTGGGAGCGCCTCTCGAGCTTCGTCTGCGCAACGTCGAAGATCGTGACGTAGGCACCATGGGATCCGCGCGTGATGTTGCGAGCTTCTGCACGCACGATCGTGTCGCCAGGCTGAAAGGGCGGAATCGGCGCGAGTTGATCGGCCGGCATCGGTCCCTCGGCGTATTCGAATCCGTGACGGAACGCCCAATCGCGAAGTGCCTGCCGTCGCCGTTTCGAACTGCCGAGAGCCCGGATGATTCCTGCGATCAGCAGGGCGACGATGACTGCGAACGCGCCCAGGATGATTTGCGGGAGCCACGCCGACACGAACTCGCTCATGGCCGAAGGATAATCGGTTTGCATGCTTTCCCGCCGCGAGCTCCTCGCTGCATTTCTCGGTGCCCCATTTGCGGCGATGGCCTGCAGGCGTGAGCCGCGACTCGAACTGCCGCCCGGAGACATCGTCGGAGCGTCGCATGAAGTCGGTCATCGTTTGCGTACTCCGATCCGCGAGATGCCAAATGATTGGATCTCGGTCGATCGCGTCATCGTCGGTGCGGGTGTCGCGGGTCTCTCTGCCGCGTGGCGTCTCGCGCAGTCGCAGCGCGACGCGCTCGTGCTCGAGCTCGAAGAAGTTGCGGGCGGTACTGCTCGCTCCGGTGCGTCGCGCGTCAGCAGGCACCCGTGGGGTGCGCACTACGTCGTCGCGCCAATGGCCGAGGATCGATGGCTCGTTCAGCTGCTGCGCGAGATGTCGATCATCGACAGCAGCGGCGAAGTGGGCGAGGAGTATCTCGTGCGCGATCCGCAGGAGAGGATCTTCTATCGCGGCCGTTGGTATGAGGGTCTGTATCTGGCCGCTGGTGCAAGCAACGAGGATCTTCGCCAGTTCCATGCGTTCGAGCGGGAGATGGCGCACTGGTCGGCGTGGCGCGATGCGAAGGGGCGCCGCGCGTTCACGATTCCGACGGCGCTCGCATCGGATGATGCGGAAGTGCTCGCACTCGATCGGATGTCGATGCGCGACTGGCTCGATGCGAAGAACTGGCATTCGCCGCGGCTTCGCTGGTACGTGGAGTACGCCTGCCGCGATGACTATGGTGCGTTGCTCGAGGATACGAGCGCGTGGGCGGGAATCTTCTACTTCGCTTCACGCATCGAGACGCCCGGAAAGCGCAGCGAGCCGATGATCACCTTTCCGGAAGGCAACGGACGACTCGTGCAGCATCTCGCGAAGAGCGCGAAGATCGAGACGGGCTGGCTGGTGACGTCGCTGATCCCGAATGAGAATGGCGTGGATGTGATTGCCTTGTCGCGGGACGGCCGTCATCTGCGGGGGATTCATGCGAGGCAGGCGATTTTTGCGGCACCGCAGTTCATCGCGTCGCATGTGATCCGCGGATTCGATCGCGACGTTCGCGACTTCACGTACGGATCGCGGCCCCGAGCGCATCCCGCGCTCACCGATCTCCCGGAGACCCGCGCGTTTCCGCC
>CAZKID010000578.1:0-3000 GCA_964552405.1 uncultured Thermoanaerobaculia bacterium | reverse complement strand
TCACGTAAGTCGTTGCGGTGCTTAGAGGCGCCGGTCGGAATCGAACCGACGAATAAAGGTTTTGCAGACCTCTGCCTTACCACTTGGCTACGTCGCCCTAAGGGACCGCGAGTGTAGTGAACCGGCCAGGGGTCGTCAAATATTCGCGCGCGTCACAACTTGTCGAGATCGAAATGGCCATCCCCTCCGTTGAGTGTTCCTGTGATGTGGGTTCCTGTCACGGTCCCGTTGAAATCGATGCGGTTCAGAATGAGATCGGGATTGCCAAGGTCGATGTAGCCGGAGATCGTGCTCCCGGAGACGAGACCGTTCTTGATGTTGCCCGTGAACGAGAGGTTGCCTGTGCCGCTGCAGTTGTCGCGCACTCCATCGACGGTGCCTGACCCACCGAGGGTGTTGCCGGTTTGCGTGAAGTTCGTAGTGAGATTGCCGGAGTGGGTGATCGTCGGGTTGTTGGGACAGAACGCACTCACGTTCTGCTGCAGGGTGTAGTTTCCCTTCCAGGTTCCCGTGAGACCTGTGCTGGCGGACTGCGAGACTGTGATCGCAGCAGCGTCGCTGCTTGCGTTCGGATCGACGACGCTCTGCGCGCTGACGGTCGCGGTGCCTTCGGTTGCCGGCGCCGTGTACAAACCTGACGGTGAGACGGTCCCGACGCCCGTCAGGGTCCAGGTGACGGATTGGTTCGTGGTGCCGCTGACCGTGGGTGTGAATTGCTGCGTTTGTCCTGGCTTCAAGGTCACGGATGCAGGTGCGAGCGTGACGAGAACTGACTTCATATCGAGCGTGATCTGATGATCGCGATCGATCGCTGCAGAGCGGTTGCCTGCGGCGTCCACGGCCTGCGCGTGAACATGCTCGAATTGAGTGATCGAGAGATCGCCTGCATTGCGGGCATCGATGATTTGCGGATCGCCGAGCGACCAGTAGGTGAGGAACTGGGAGCCCGAGGTGCCGCTCTTCAACTGCGCTGTGCCGCTCGTCTGTGAGGTTGCCGAGGTCCGGTTGCCGGAAGTGCCGTGATACACCGCATACGCAGTCGACTGATACTCGATCGTTTTTGCATCACCATCCGGATCGCTGTAATCGCCGAAGATCACATCGCTGCGGAGGCGCTGGACGGAGGAGATCTTGGGATCGGATGTGGTGTGCGTTGTGGTGGTTTTGGCAGAATTTGTCGGCTTGCAGGGGATGCTTTTCGACTGATTGGTCGTCGTTTCCTTGACCAGGATCGTTGCGCTGCGCAGGGTCGTGCTGGCTGCGACTCCCGTGATGTTGAGGACGATGTTGTACGTGTCGCTCGCACCGCCCGGCAGACGGGTCGGCAAGCCGGAGAGACCAATCCAATGATCGGATGAATTCGCGAACGTGATCGTGGCGGCGTATTCGAGGACGGTTGCACTGGTTCCGCTGTTCGTCACGGTGAGTGTGCCGCCGTCAGGTGATGCGCCGCCTTCGGTTGCGCGGTACTGAAGGGATGCCGGGTTTGTGCTGACACTCATCACGGGCTGCGGTGGCTGTTGCGGGAGCGCGCTCGCGACAGCCTCAATCGTGCCGCATTCGAGATCGGTGTGTTTGAGCGCAACTGGATCGAGGCGATCGACGCCTCCTCCATTGAAGCCGATGCCGAGGGCGGACATCGCCGGAATGACACCATCATTGTCCTCGGATGCGAAGATGATCGTGCTGAGCGGTTTTGGAAGCGGACTGAGCTTCCCGGCGACCGCGATGATTCGAAGATCGGGAAACTTCGCGCGCAGCTGTTCGCGAAATTGACGGAGCAGATCGCTCGACGGCTGGAGCTTTCCGCGAACAGAGTCGGTGTCTGTCAACGTCCGCGGTGAGAGTGAATAAAGAAGCGCTGCCGCGCCGGGACTGCTGTACATCAGAGAAGTCAAAAAGTTGTCCGCTGTTTCTGCCGCCGGTGTGCCCATGAGGGGACTGCCGAGCGTGACCAGCCGTTCGAAAGAAATCGGATTGGCCGGACTGATCCTGGAGATCGCACCCATCGCGACGACGCCACCCAGACTGTGCGCCTCGATGACCGTGTTCCGGATTCCGTGCTGCCCCAGCACATCGAGTGCTGCAGCGAGTTGTTGGGCACTCTCTTCGGGATTCTGTGTCCAGTTGTAGTTGAAACCGACGACCAGCCTGCAGCCGTTTTTCGATGCGATGCCGTCGATGCAGTCATGGTGGTCTTTGTCTGCACCGGTGCATCCCTCCTTCGTCGGATACGCACCCTCGACGCTGCTGTTGACTCCATGCACGAAAACGCAGGTGCGCGCGTTGGGGATCAGTACGCCGGGGTCCAACGCAGTCCAGCAATGGCCCGGCGACCAATAGCGCAGTCCCATCGTCGAGGGATCGGGACTGAGCTCGGGACTTGGGTTACGTCCGAAGCCGATCGTCACGCCAGCACGGACGGATGCGGACGCGAAGAGAAGGGCCTGGAGTTGTGCGGACGACAGAACGGCTTCGATCCCCGTGGCAGAAGGATGCCCGTCGACCGCGAATAGCAGATCAAGAAGCGATTCCTTTGCCAGCGGGATGACCTGAGAGAGAGAGGTTGGAATGCTCACGGCAATCGTTCCCGGGGCAGCGGATGCCGGACGGACATCGCCTTTGCTGCTCAAGGGTTCGAAGGTAAGTTGAACCGCCGGTCCCACCGGTTCGAGAAATCCGCCGGGAATCGTCGCGTTGAATGACGCGAGCGCTGTCACGGTGACGCGGCGATCGTTGGGCATCGCATTCGGTGCGATTTGAACGGAAATCCCGCCGGGCGTCGTGACCGTCCCACCGCTCGCCGCACTGACGACCTTCGTCGCGGTGTCGATGACGACCTTCGGCGGTTGTACCGAGCGGCGGCGCGGACTCGAATTCGTCACGAGAGCCGTGGCGGTGACCTGTCCCGTTCCTGTGACCTGAGCGGCTCCGCTGGTAACCGTGAGTGTGACGGTGAATGTACCGGCGGATGCGTAGGTGTGGTGGACCTTGCGCCCG
>CAZKID010000577.1:0-3000 GCA_964552405.1 uncultured Thermoanaerobaculia bacterium | reverse complement strand
GTACCGGACTGCGTCAGTTTCGGAAACCGAGAGCGCTGGCTCTGTCCCCATCTCACGACGGCAGCGCGCGATGCGTACCGCGATCTCGCCGCGATTCGGAACGAGCAGCTTTCTCACTTCGCCCACGGCGCCTTCTCTTTCCGCAGGAACGCCTGCATGCCCTGCTGCCCTTCTTCGGACACGCGTCGGGCGGAGATCGCTTCGATCGTGTAAGGAATCGACTCGACGACATCGTTCGTCGAGACGAAGGCAATGAGCTTCTTGCACTCGCGCACGGCCTCCGGTCCGGAGCCGCGAAGCTGCTTCAACGCATCTTCCACCGCGGCGTCCAGCGACTCGGCATCCTCAACCATTCGATGCACCAGGCCGATGCGCAGCGCGCGCTCCGCATCGAAACGCTCGCCGGTGAAGAACAGCGCCCGCGCATGCGAGACGCCGATCTTCGAGATTACATACGGCGAGATCACTGCCGGCAGAATGCCCAGCTTCACTTCTGACAGTCCAAACTTCGCATCTCGTGTTGCGATCGCGATGTCACAGACGGAGACTAGACCGACTCCCCCACCGATCGCTGCACCCTGGATCCGTCCGATCACAGGAATCGGACATTCGTTGATCAGCGCATACATCTTCGCCAGCAGTGACGAGTCGTGGATGTTCTGCTCGCGCGTGTACGAGACCATCTTCGACATCCAGTTCAGATCCGCACCCGCGCAGAAATTCTGGCCGGTACCGCGCAGAACGATCGCGCGCACCTCACGCGATCCGATGTTCTCGAAGAGATCGATGGCCTCCCCGATCAGTTCGTCGTTGAAGGCGTTGTGGACGTCGGGGCGGTTGAGGGTGACGGTGAGGATTCCGTCACCCTCTTCGACAAGAAGAGTCTTGTATGTCATGCGCGCGGCATTCTAATGCCGTGCTGTGCGTGTGCGGCTCGGCGTCGCCGCCGGGTACGTTGCCGACAACGTGTAGGCACTCGTTGTACCGAGCTCGCCGTTCTGCGAAATCTGGAGGAAGTAGTCGCCGGCGGTGACCGCCTGCGTGATCGGCGTCGTCGCGCCGGCAGCGGCGTTCGTCGTCGCATTTACGCCATTGCCCGTGAGCACCGCGGTCAGTCCCGTGCCCGTCGCGGTGAGGCTCAGAGTCATCGTTCCTGCTTTCTCCACATGAAACTTGAAGAAGTCCAGGTCGCCACTCGTGCAGAGCCCGCCGGTGACTTTGAGTCCCGAACCCAGAGCGAACGCTTGCGCTGCCGTATCGTTGGGCTCCGTTGGATCGTTGCAGACGGACCCGAAAGTTCCCTGCGTCGAGACGAGCACGAACGGCTGCGGCCCCTCGGCATTGATCTCTTTCCCGTTGACGACAACGCGATACGTGCCGGCCGCAGCACCCGCGATTTCCACTTCTTCGACGTTGTCGACGGTGTTCACGCCGCGCGTCGCGTTGTTGCCCGGGTGGTCCTTGTCGAGGACATAGGGCAGCGTCTTCGACCCGCTCGCGTTCTCGACGACGAGATCGAGATCGTTGACGAGAGCTTTCTGGGCGAGGTCCGAACCGCTGGGGAAGATGACCACTTCAGGATCGAGCCAGACGAGCACCACGCGAAGATCGCCGCTGTTTGAGAGCGTCAGCGGAAAGCTGGCACTGCCCCCTTGCGAAACCGAGTTACCGACGATTCGTTTGCCCGAAGCACCATCCGCGAGGATGAGATCGACAGAGTTCTTCGCATCCAAAGCGCCGAAACCGTTCACATAGTCGGGGCCGGGGTTCCCCACGTCGGCCGCCCCCGCGATCATCAGCGCCTTCAACTGCGACTGAGTAGGGTTCGCGTTGTTGAACGTCTTGCGCCACTGCTGCACGAGCAGCGCGGCAGTACCTGTCACCACGGGCGCCGCCATCGATGTGCCGCTGAGCTTTCCGTATTGATTGTTCGGAAAGGTCGAGAATGTGTTGAAACCCTTTGCAGTAATGTCGGGCTTGATCCGGCCGTCGCGCGTCGGCCCCTTGGAACTGAACCCGACGACGTTGCGCCCTGAATCGGTGGCACCGACCGCGACCACGTTCTTCGAGCCGGCGGTGAGACCCACTGACCCGACCGATCCGTGTACCGGGTGTCTGTTGATTTCACAATGAGCGACGCCGGCCGTGCAGGTCGGCGCCGGACAATCGGTTCCGCTTCCATCGGAGGAATAGCAGAAGGTCTCGTTCTTGAGCGTGTCGCCCTTGCTGTTGACGTGATTGTGCGCAAACGGTGCCGACGTCGGCCCGACCGTGGTGCCCTCGTTGCCGGCGGAATGCACCATGAGCACTGTCCCCGTGCGCGCGATCTGATCGAGAGCTGCATCGGTCGTGTCGTAGCCGCCGATGTATTCGTCGTTTTCCGTCCAGAGCCAGGTCGTCGGCGCATCACAGCGGTCTTTGCACCAGCCGAGGATGAAGCCCCAGGAGTTGTTGTCGGCAACGGAGTGCAGGTCCTGAATGTCCTGGTCCTTCTTATCGAGCCAGGTCCCTGCATCGTCGACACCGTAACCATGAAGTGTTGCTGCAGGCGCCATCCCCTTTGCCTGTGGATTGATGCCGGTGGCGATCATCGTGCCGGCGGTGTGCGTCGCATGCTCGGCATCCGACGTGGAAGCGCCCGCCGGAAAGTGTGTGATGAGACGGCCGCCGAACTCGGGATGTGTCGCGTCCCCCGGCGACAGCTCGAAGTACGAAAGCACGACGTCTTTCCCATCGAGTCCGTAGGGCGCAGCTTGCACGAGATCGACGCGTGCGGTTTGAGCCGCGGCCAGATTGTCGTTCGCCATGCGCAGCGACGGACCATGAACCGCAAGCACGCGCTCATCGGCCGCGATTTGATTCAGTGACTCCGCAGGAATGCGTGCGCGGAGATTGCGCGGCAGCGAGAAGCGTGTCGCGAATGGATCAGCAAGCTCGCCACCCACCGACAAGATCGCAGATCTGGCAGCATCGCTCGATACTTCGTCGTTGAACGCGATG
>CAZKID010000576.1:0-3027 GCA_964552405.1 uncultured Thermoanaerobaculia bacterium | reverse complement strand
TTTCAAATTGCGAATTGAGAATGCCCGATTCTTAATTCGCAATTTGAAATTTGAATTTTGAATTCTGCATTCTGAATTTCGCTTTTCGATTTCCTCACACGGCTAATTCTCGGTAACCGATCCCCCGTCATCCCGAGCGACGTCGAGGGATCCGGGCGGGCGTGTGGTACGGAACTCATGTCGCGCGCCTCCCGCCCACCCGGGTCCCTCGACTTCGCTCGGGATGACGGAGATTCGAGCTTGCTCACTCATCGGCAGATTCCCCACTGAAAAGCCCGAAGTTCACGTTCCGGTCAAGTGCGCGGCATCGTTGGTGCAGTTGGTGGTTAATATGCAACAGACATTCACGATCGGCGGCGACGTTTCCGTCAACCGGCTCGGCTTTGGTGCGATGCGCATCACGGGCGATGGCGTCTGGGGTCCGCCGCGCGATCGGGCCGAGTCGATCGCGGTGTTGCGGCGTGCGATCGAGCTCGGCGTCAATCTCATCGATACCGCGGAGTCATACGGGCCGCACGTGAGCGAGGAGTTGATCGCCGAGGCGCTGCATCCGTATCCGAAAGACCTGCTGATCGCGACGAAGGGCGGCTTCGATCGTTCCGGTCCCGGGCGCTGGGAAGAGAACGCGAGGCCCGAGCGTCTGCGCGAAGAGCTCGAAGGAAGTCTGCGCCGCCTCCGCGTCGACCGCATCGATCTCTGGCAATTGCATCGGATCGACAGCAAGGTGCCGGAGAAGGAGCAGTTCGAAGCGGTGCGCGAGTTTCAGCGCGAGGGGAAAGTCCGCCACATCGGCTTGTCGGAAGTCACCGTCGCGCAGATCGAGCGCGCGAGGAAATACTTCCCCGTCGTCTCGGTACAGAACCGCTACAACCTCGCCGACCGCGAATGGGAGCCGGTGCTCGACTACTGCGAACGCGAGAACATCGGCTTCATTCCCTGGTATCCGCTGCAGACGGGTAAGCTCGCGAAACAGGCCGGCGCGATCGCGCGCGTTGCGGAGAAGCATGGCGCGACTCCTTCGCAGATCGCGCTCGCGTGGCTCCTGAAGCGCTCGCCGGTGATGCTGCCGATTCCCGGGACCTCGCGCGTGAAGCATCTCGAGGAAAATCAGAAGGCTGAGCGGATCGAGTTGACGGACGAGGAGTTCCAGCTCGTTTCGTAATGCGTCGCCCGAGAACGCCGATCGTGATTACAATCTCTCTCGATGGACATCGGCGCGGAGTGGCTGGTCGATGCGGCGGGATGTGATCCGCGGCTGCTGGCAGACGTCGGAACGCTGCGCGGTCTCTTCCAGCAATTGATTCGCGAGCTCGATCTTCATCCCGTCGAAGAGCCGCGCTTTCACCTGTTTCCCGCGCCCGGCGGCATCACCGGTTTCGTGATCCTCGCCGAATCGCACCTCGCGTGTCACACCTATCCGGAGCACGGCGTCATCACCCTGAATCTCTATTGTTGCCGTCCACGTCCCGAGTGGCCGTGGAACGAGCGTCTCGCCGCGATCCTCGGCGCGACGCAGGTCGATGTTCGCACGTTCACTCGTGCGGCGGCATTGCGAGAGCTTGCAACGTGGCCGTAGTCAACTGTCCGTCCTGTGGCGCGCCGATCGAATTCAAGATCGGCGGATCGATCGTCACGATCTGCGACTACTGCCACACCGTCGTGGCACGCGGTGACCGTAACGTCGAAGACCTCGGCAAAGTCGCGGCGTTGATCGACACCGGTTCTCCGTTACGCCGCGATCTCGCAGGCAAATATCACGGCGTCGGATTTCGCATCACGGGCCGCACGCAGATGCGTCATCAGGCGGGCGGCGTTTGGGACGAGTGGTACGCAGCATTCGATGATGGACGCTGGGGCTGGCTCGCCGAGGCAGCGGGCAAGTTCTATGTGACGTTCACCACGAAGATGTCAGGCCTTCCGGCATTCGACATCATTCAAGTGGGCGGGCGCATCGGCGATCTCGTGATCTCCGAGGTCGGGACGGCGACGTTGATCTCGGGAGAAGGAGAGATTCCATGGCGCGTCGAGCCGGGAAGCACGTACGACTACGCGGACCTCTCCGGACCGCAGGGGAAGTTCGCGACGATCGATTACAGCGAGGATCAGCCGCTCTTCTTCGCAGGGCGCGAGACGAATCTGAAGGAGCTCGGACTCGCGAGTGAGGCAGCTGCGCCGGGGAAGAAGATCAAAGGTGAGCGCCTCACGTGCTCGAACTGCGGCGGCCCGCTGAATCTCGTCGCGCCGGATCAGGCGCAACGCATCATCTGCCCGAACTGCGGCGGCGTTCACGACATCGAAGAAGGCAACCTCCGCTACCTCGAAGCGCTTCGGCAAAAGGGGCCGCAACCGAAGGTGCCGCTCTCATCGAAAGGAATCATCGACAACGTCGAGTACATGGTCGCGGGCTTCATGCAGCGAAGCGTGAAGACGGATCAGCGGTATTACTGGACCGAGTATCTGCTCTTCAATCCGAAGATCGGCTATCGCTGGCTCGTCGAGAGCGAGCATCACTGGAGCTTCGTCACGCCGGTCAACGCGGGTGACGTCCGCGACGCCGATCCTCGCGGAGCCGCGCGAACGGTTGCCTACGATGGCCGCACGTATCGCATCTTCGGCAATGCGGCGGCGCGGGTCGAGTACGTTCTCGGCGAGTTCTATTGGCGCGTCGAGCGAGGGGAGAAGGTGCGAGCGGTCGACTACACGGCGCCTCCCTTCGGCTTGTCGAAGGAGATCTCCGGCGACACCGAGATCAACTACTCGCACGGCCGCTACATGCCAGTCGAGGAGGTCGAGAAGATCTTCAGTCTGAAAGGGCTGCCGCGCCCGACGACGGTCGGAATGATGCAGCCGTACAGCGGCGGCAGTCCGATGAAGCAGTGGGCGTTCTTCATGATGGCGCTGATTGTGATCGCGATGTTTCTCGCGATCACGCGCTCGCGCCGTGAAGTGCTGAACGAGAGCTTCGACTTCTCAGCGCCTGCGGCGACGAGTACGGAGTGGGGAGACACGGCGCAACCTGAATCGGAC
>CAZKID010000575.1:0-3031 GCA_964552405.1 uncultured Thermoanaerobaculia bacterium | reverse complement strand
TGCTCGCTCTCCTGGCTCGCTCGGGCCTGAGGCAGGTGGCGATCGGTGCCGAATCGGGCTCCGATGAACTGCTGGCGCGGATCACGAACAAGACGACGGTTGCGCACACGCTCGAGGCGATTCGCCGTCTAACCAGGCACGGCATCAACGCGTACCTGTTCTTCGTGGTCGGCTATCCCGATGAGCCTTCGGATGCACTCGATCGAACGCTGCAACTCGCCCTGGATGCAAAGACGATCAATCCGAACGTCGAGCTCTTTCTCAACTTCACGACGCCGCTGCCAGGCTCCGAGGTCTTCCGCGTCGCGGTCGAGCGCGGGTATGTGGAGGCGCCGAAAACATTCGCCGACTGGGCTGCGTTCGATTACCTGCATCCCAATCTCATTCCGATCGACGATGCGTACGCGCGCCGTGTGCAGCGATTCCTGCGGTACTTCTCCTTCGCGTCGCCGGCGTTGCGTGGTCCGATTCGCGCCGCGCTGCGCCATGCCGCGCAGTGGCGTCTGAAGCGCCACATGTTTTCGTGGCCCGTCGAGCTCGTGACGATCGACGCGATCAAGAGTCTTCGTCGCGCGATCTCCTGACGCGTTCGGTTTGCGGTGCCGCAGTAGAATCGCGGCGTATGCCCGACCTTTCCAACACCCCGGCCATCGACGACTTCTCCATCGAGCTGCGCGATCGCAGGATCGAGTTCGTCGATGGTGACGGCCAGCGAATCGCGTGGTTTCCCGCGTGGGAGTGCGCCGATCGCGACCTGCGCCACTTCATCGCCGCCGACGTCCCCCTCGGCTCAATGGATTCGCCCTACGAAGACTTCGACGACGATTGGCGGATCACGATCTACGAGCATGAAGGGTTCGTCTACGTCACCGAGAATGAAACGAGCTTCCGCGTGACGCGCGACGCGTATCTCGAAGCGTGGGCACGCGTGCTTCACGAATTCAATCCGGTGCTCTCGCTCGAGGAATTGCTCGCGCGCGCTGGACGCGATTCGGAGACCTGACGTATCAGGGAGCATGAGACGTCTGCTGTTTGTTTGTCTGTTGCTCGCGCCGCTCGCTCACGCGTTCTCATTCCGTTTCGACCCGCCTGCTCCGACGAATACGACGACCACCGCGGTAACGCTCGCCGGAATGTGGCCGATCGGTTGCCCGCCCGGGCAACCGAAGATCACGATTGGCGACACCAGAATTACGCTCGATTTCAACGAGACCGGAGACATCTGTCCCGCTGTCATCGTGCCTTTCGAACGAACTGCGAATCTCGGAGTGCTGAAGGCCGGCGTCTACGATCTCGTTGCGATCGGCACGACGCAACCATTTCCGGACGCGACTCCGACGCTTCGGGAGACGATCGCGACAGCGAGGCTCGTTGTGCGCGACGCGGCCACGTTCGCGATCACGCCGCTCGCCGGCCCGACATCCGGCGGGACGCAATTGCGCATCGTGAGCCCCGCTTGGATTAACGTCTTCCCGCACGTTTTCGTCGATGTAGTCGAAGTGCCCTTTACGGCCGACTTTCCGTTCACGGTCCAGATCTCGACACCACCGCATGGGGCTGGCTCGGCCGACATCCTCGTCGACGGCGGAACGGACGGCGTGCGTCTCGCGAAAGCCGCCTTCACTTACTTCGACCCGAGCGCAACGACTCCCGATCCCTTCGTGTTCACGCCGGTTCTCTTTCCTGTCGACTACAACGGTGCAGGCGCACTCGGCGCGCAGTGGCGGACGGAGAATGTCCTGCAGTTGGCGGGTGAGAATCGCACGATGCTCGACGTCACGAACAGTGCCGCGGGCCGCGTGATCAATGTGCAGCGCGATCAGCAATTCTTCGCGAACTCGCGCATCCGCGATCTGTCGCGTTCTGCGCTGACGACGGGCTCGGAGGTGCCAATCGCACGCGAAACCGACTTCCGCGCTTCAATACGCCTGCTCAATGTGCCAACCGGCGATCATCTTCGCGCTCTCGTTCGCGTGTGGACCATCGGTGAGAGCTCACAGGTGATCATCAGCAGTCCTCAAATTCTGACGATCCGCGCGATGACGGTTCCGCTCACCCCTGTAGCAGGTGGAATGAGCTACGGCACGATCGATTTCAGCGGTTTCATCGATCCAGGCAACGCGTTTCTCGACATCGGAGTTGCTGCGAACAATCCGGCGACGCGAATCTGGGGCATGATCAGCGTGACGAACAACGAGACCGGACAGGTGACGATCGTTTCGCCGCAATAGATGAATATCGTTCTCGTACATGGAGTGCTGGGCGCGCATGCGTTCGGCGTGCTTCCTTACTTCAACGGCGTGGAAGCGCACCTCCGCAAGCGCTTTGGCGCCGACGTGCTCGCGACGAATTCCTCCGCGATCGGCACGGTCGTGTTGCGAGCGGCGCAGACGCGAAAGCAGATCATCGATCGCTTTGGCCCCGCGCCTTCCGAGCCGCTGATCCTCATCGCATACAGCATGGGCGGTCTCGATGCGCGGCAGATGCTGACGGATGCTCCGGAATTCGCGAAGCATGTGCGCAGTCTCACGTGCATTGCCACGCCGCATCATGGATCGCCGGTCGCGAGCAGGTTGAATCGGTTCCTCGCGGTGGATGCGGTGCTGGATCTCTCGGAGAGCGGAGCACGGCGAATCGATGCACGTTGTCCTGACTATGCGCACATTCGCTATCGCGAGATTGCGGGCATGGGCCGCGCGCAGGGGGCGAAGACCTCGAAGGCGCTCGGCCTCGCATCGCTTGCCGGCATGAACGGCGAGCATGACGGCGTCGTGTCGTTCGAATCTGCAGTCCCTCAGGGGCGCACACTGCTCGAGCGCGCGGCCGGAGATCACGTCGATCTCGTCGGGCACGATCTCGACGATTTCCCGCTGTTTCGCCCGCGTGCATTCGATCATTTGCCGATGTACGAGAGGATCGTGCTCGACGCGACGTGAGCCGCTCCGCTTTGTTCGTTCCTTCGCTACAAGAGTGATTCGTCATCCCGAGCGGGTGAACGGCGCTAACGCGCCGGTGAAGATCAAATGAACCG
>CAZKID010000574.1:0-3036 GCA_964552405.1 uncultured Thermoanaerobaculia bacterium | reverse complement strand
TGCCGGAAAAGGGAATATCTTTTGTTCTTTAAGGACCCCGCGCGACAACTTGGGCCGCAAGGCCAGCCTTTTTTCCCCGCACCATACCGCCTGCGTCAGGTCCAAAAGGGGTCGGAGGACAAAAGCCCTGTCCATCATATGGGGGTGAGGCAAGGTCAGCCGCCGGGTACGGAACTTGGTTTTTCCGTACAGGAGGAGATCCATGTCCAGCAGGAAGACCATCGCCGTCGTCGGGGCCACGGGGGCGCAGGGGGGCGGTCTCGTCCGCGCCATCTGCGCCGACAGGAACGGCCCGTACAGCGCGCGCGCCATCACGCGCGACGCGACCAGCGAGAAGGCGAAGGCGCTCGCGAAGCTCGGGGCCGAGGTCGTCACCGCGAGCGTCGACGACGTCGAGAGCCTGAAGAAGGCGTTCGACGGCGCCTACGGCGTCTATTGCGTCACGAATTTCTGGGAGCACTTCTCCGGCGAGAAAGAAAAGGCGCAGGCGCAGAATCTCGCCGCGGCCGCGAAGGCGGCGGGCGTGAAGCACGTCATCTGGTCGACCCTCGAGGACACGCGCGCGCTGATGTCCGCTGACGACAAGCGCATGCCGTACCTCCAGGAGAAGTACCGCGTCCCGCACTTCGACGCGAAGGCGGAAGCCGATGCGTACTTCGCAGGCCTTCCGGTCACGTTCCTCGTCACATCCTTCTATTGGGACAACCTCTACGCCTTCGGCCTCGGCCCGAAGAAGGGGGAGGACGGCACGTACGGCTGGGTGTTCCCGATGGGCGACAAGCGTCTGGCCGGCATCGCGGCGGAAGACATCGGCAAGGCCGCGTACGGCATCTTCAAAGCGGGATCGAAGTACATCGGCAAGACGGTCGGTATCGCGAGCGAGTTCCTCACCATCGATGAGATGAGCGACACGCTCTCCAAGGGACTCGGCGTCACCGTGAAGTACAGCGCTGTCGAAGCGGATGCCTACCGCGGCTTCGGTTTCCCCGGCGCCGATGAGCTGGGAAACATGTTTCAGGTCTATCGCGACTTCGAGAAGGAAGTCGTTGGCGCGCGCAGCGCCGACGTCACACGCGAGCTGAATCCGTCGACGCTGTCGTTCGATCAGTGGCTCGACAAGTACAAGGGCAAAATCGCGCTGTAAGAATGCAGTCAGTTGTTAGACAGACGGAGGTGAATGGTGCCCACTCGCTTCAAGGTCATCCCACTCCTGGTTCTTTCTCTGCCACTGGCCCTGTTGCTCGCACGCTGCGCGCAACAGGCCAACGCCGCGACGAATCCGAACGCGGCGAAGATCGCTCGCGGCAAGATGCTCGTCATCGGCGGCGCCTGCCACGACTGCCACACGCCGAAGAAGTTCGGCCCGAAGGGTCCGGAGCCCGACATGGATCGCATGTTGTCGGGCCATCCGGCCGACAGCCCGATGCTCGCGCCCTATCAGCCGGCGCCGGGCAGTCCATGGGTCGTCGCGACGACCGCGGATCTCACCGCGTGGAGCGGACCGTGGGGCATCTCGTTCCCGGCGAACCTGACTCCTGACAAGGTGACCGGCTTGCGCAGCGGCGTCTGGACCGAAGCGCTCTTCATCAAGGCGCTGCGTACCGGCAAGCACATGGGAACGTCGCGCGACATCCTTCCGCCGATGCCGTGGGATTTCTACGGCAAGCTCAGCGACGATGACCTCCGCGCGATCTGGGCCTACCTCGGAACGATCAAGCCGATCCACAACCAGGTGCCCGATCCGATCCCGCCGCCTCAAGCGCCCCGAACGTAGTTCCGCACGATTCGCCGCGGCCGGTGGCACATTCGCCGGCCGCGTTCGCCGTTAGAATCGCGCAGCTCGCACATGTTCCTCGCGATCTTCTTGCTCGCTTCGTCCGCGGCGCCGATCTCATGGCGCACGCTGCAGCGTGGTGTTGAATACGCGACGATCAAGGCGGGCAGGTTCGAGTCAGGTGCGCCGGGTGAGCTCGATGTCGTTCGCGTCGATCCCGTAGTCGCGAAGCTCACCGTTGCACTCGCCTCAGAGAACAAGGCGAAGCCGCGCACCGCTGGAGAGTGGTGTCGCGATGCGCATCTCTCGGTCGCGATCAACGCCGGCATGTTTCAGACCGATCAGCTTTCGAATGTCGGGTACCTGCGGCATGGCTCGCATCTCAACAATCGCCGATGGAGTCATGACAACTCGGTGCTCGCACTCGATCCCGGATTGCTGTGGGTCGATCGCGATAAAGATTCGCCGCCGCTGACGAGCTACAACATCGTTCTGCAGAACCTGCGGCTGATCACGAAGGATCGCCGGAACGTCTGGTCGCCGACGAATCGACGATGGAGCGAAGTCGCGCTCGCCGTCGATTCGAAGAAGCGGTTGTTGTTTCTCTTCTCGAAGGCGGCCTGGTCGATGCCCGCCTTCAATCGCCTGATCCTGGCGCTGCCGCTCGACGTTGCGGGCGCAATGCATCTGGAAGGCGGCCCGGAAGCGAGCCTGTCCATTCATACCGGCGGCGTCGATCTCGATCTGGCGGGCAGCTACGAGACGGGCTTCTGGGACGACTCGAATGAAAAGCAGTGGCCGATTCCGAATGTGTTAGGCGTGCGGGCGCCCTGACGCGGCTCCACGTTGATAGAATTCGCCCATGAAGAACGACCTCGATTACAAGACGAAACTCGTCCCCATGCCGCCCGTGCAGGCGAAAGCCCCCGAGCAACAACTCCAGCTTTTCTCCACTGAAGCGATCGCCGGGATCGACAAGGACGAGAAGAAGTGGCGGAGCGAGGTCCTCGACCCTGTGACTTCGAAGAAGGCGGCGTGGAAGAAAGACTTCACGACCGTCAGCGGGATGGAGACGAATCCGTACGCGACGCCGCTCCACATCGCGCATCAGGATTACTTCGAGATTGCGAATCCCGGACAGTTTCCCTACACGCGCGGCATTCATCCGACCGGCTATCGCGGCAAGCTCTGGACGATGCGGCAGTTCGCCGGCTTCGGCACCGCGGCGCAGACGAACGAGCGCTTCAAGTACCTCATGGCGC
>CAZKID010000573.1:0-3052 GCA_964552405.1 uncultured Thermoanaerobaculia bacterium | reverse complement strand
AATGACCATCCTGGTCTCCGCAGCGAGGGCCGGGAGCGCGTGGCGGCGCGGCGATCGAGTAAGGTCCGAGACGTCCTCTCGGCATTGGGGGCACCACTCGAGATGTGAAGCGATGTCGCGCCGGCGCGCCCGGAATAAGAAACTGCTCGCCCAGGAGAACAGTTCATCGATGTCGGGATGCTCCACATCCGTCACTTCGTCGCGGATCGACAACACAGCGGATCGGACGATCTGCGCATCCAAAGCGTTAGCCCTGCACGCCGGACACACTTTCAGATGAGCGATCAGTGCTCGGACTTCATCGGCAGTCATGGTGCGATGAGCAAAGGCCTCGATCTCTTCAGGAGTGACATGAGCATTCATAGTGGCCAACGCTCCTTCCTTTGCATCCGCCGGCTGAGCCGCTCGCGAGCCGACTTCCGAAGGTTGATCACCTGCTGACGTGTGACTCCCAGCTTTCCGGCGATTGCCAGGTCGTCCATCGGGAGGTCGTTCCAGATCGCGGTCAGCTCGTCGGGCGACATTTCCAGGCAGGCGGCGATCTCCGCGAACGTCGCTGTTCCGACGAGCACGAAGAGAGCGACGGCACTCACCGATTGCGGGTCCCGAAGATTCGAAAGCAGCGCGACGCGCTGCCGCGACGGAAGTGCGCAGATCTCTTTCCAGAGGTTCGCCAGAAACTCTCGCATCTCCAGCTCGCTGTGTGGTGACGACGATGAAACCTGCTCGTCCAGGCAGGCCGCCGGTTCATCGACGACTCCCCAAAGCTCGGCGAAGAAGCCGATCAGGTCATCCAGTATTACGGGCCGGCCAACTCTAGTCATCACGGCTTCAATGGCGCGCGGTAGATCATTGCGATCCAGCATCTCAGTCGTCGCTTGCTGTTTTGAGATCGAGAGATGACGTACAGGCTCCGCGCGACCCGGCCACCGCCGAAGTCCGCCCACCGTGACACCGTCGATCAGCCACGTCTCGAAACGTCCGTCGTTGAGCAGCGTATAGCGCAAGCGATTCTTGAGGCGCGTGCGTAGTGGGTACTCTTTCCGCAGCTGATCGTAGACGGCATTGTTTGTGACACGGATGACGAAATCGTGCAGATTGTGAATGGCATCAGCGCGAAGAAAACGAATGCGGTGCAGTCGGCGGACCAGACGAAGCGAAACGGTCGACGCGACGTCATCCACCGTGTCCGCAGCAAACCATCGACCGCGCGAGAGCACTTCGTCAATGATTGGCTTTGCCTCGAGCAGAAGGACAGCTTCGATTGCACGCTGATAATCGGGTTCTGTCTCGGCGTCCAGCAGAGGGTGGAGAATAGGATCGTTCGCAGCCCGAATCTGTTGTCGTTCGCGATTGTTCAACTGCGAAACTGTGACATAGGCAGACGAAGACGCATAGAAATGATCAATATTAGTGGATGCCTGCGCGCGCTGATCATGCACACTCATCCGCTGGGTCTCAATTACGAGGAGAAAGCCTGACGAAATCCGGCAATCAGCGTGAGCACGCCGATTATGACGACAATCAAGACAGTCCCCTGGTGACCCGCAAGTTTGTAGAGAGTCGCAACGATCCAGTTGACGCTCACGGATTCCCGAGTTCCGGATTCGAGCTCCGAGAAGACGCCGTGAAGATAGTTCGCGGCGAAAAGCAGGACTCCTCCCGCCAGGACCTTACCGAGGGCGGTTTCACCGAACTTCGTCTTGTTTGTCGCCACAATGTTCTCCCTTGCTTGCCCGAAAGATCCAACCGTCCCAGGGTTGCACAACAGGGTAAGGGGCACTCGCACCATCGGACAGCTACGGCAGAAAGACGTCGTTATTACTGGCTTTCTCATCGAGATGGCCGATCACTCTCCTCGTCACGACAGGCACTTGACCGCCGATCACAGCGACACGATGGATCGGAAGTGAGCGATGCCGAGCATTCTTTGGTAAGAAGAGATCGAACAGAACGCCGACCACGCGCTGCTGACCAGTATCATCGTTTACGTGCACGCAATCCTGCTGCTCATAGCTGCGCTCCACGGATCGGTCCCTCGAGCGAATGACGAGATCGTTGCAACGTTCCTTGCCGCAATAGCCAATGACGACATCGGCATACTCGAGCGGCTGACGGCGAACAGGCGCGATCTGTACGGCGAGCAGTTCCGCAGTCTGCGCGAGGTCTTTCGACGTGATGAATGTATCGACGTGGAATCATCGACCATCGTCCGCGAAGAACCCGACATCATTACGATCGATCTCGATGCTCGAGCCCTGTTGCGCGGCGAACGGCAGGAGCTTCGAGCACTGCCCACTCGCTGGTATCTGCAGACCGTATCTACGCCACATGGCATGCGGGTGCAGCGAATCGATGACGAGACCACACGGCGCACGGAGCGCCTGCTCGTGGCGCAGACAGACGGCGAGCGAACGGAGGTCCTCGAGATTCCTTCTGCGGATCGGCGTGCGATCGGCCGCGATCTCATCGACAGGCTGATGGACGACATCGGCGGCGATGCGATCCATGCGGCGCAATCACTGGCGGATGCCGCAGATCGCGATCGCGATGACGTGTTGAAAGCGAGCGCACTCAGTGCAGCGGCGTTCATCGAGTCTGTGAATCAGAATCAGGCTGCCGCGATGCAGCGCTCCGCGGAAGCACGCGCGGCTGCTGCAGCGAGCGGTTCTTACGACGCGATCGCTTGGACCGAGCAGGTGTCTGCACTGCTGGAAGACGACGCAGCCAGAGCGAGCATCCACGCCGAGATTGCCGCGGAGACCGAACCGTTCCTGGATGATCCTGCACCAGCGCTCGCGGCTCTCTACAGATTGCACCGAGCTCAACTCGAACAATTTCGCCTCGGGCCGTCCCGCGATGCATTGACGCGAATGGAGCGTCTGGCCGAGCGTCACGGAGATCGCGAGGCAGCCGCCTGGGCAATCTATGGGAAATCGGTGCTGGCCGCGACGACCTCGGAAAACGAGATCGCAACCCGACTCGCAGAATCCGCGGCAGCGAACGGAAGGCTGCCCCGGGACAGGCGTCTGGAATCGACCACCGCATCCGC
>CAZKID010000572.1:0-3061 GCA_964552405.1 uncultured Thermoanaerobaculia bacterium | reverse complement strand
GCAGGCGCGCCATCGCGACGGCGGCCCGAATGCCGACGTCGCGCGCGTGATGAAGAAGATCGGCAAGGTGCTGACGAAGCGCGGCGAGCAGGACGCGGCGCTCTCGTACTTCCAGAGCTCACAGGCGATCTACGAGAAACTCGAGGATCCGGTCGAAGTCGCAGAGCTTCTCAACCGGATGTCGTGGCTCTACAAAGACAAGGATGACCTGAACGCCGCGCGCGATTGTGCCGAGAAGGCGCTCGCGATTCTCGCGCCGATGGAGCCGAGCATCGTCCACGGCTACGTGTTCAACATGCTCGGCGTCATCGAGTACGCGCTGGGTGACTGGCAGAAATCGCGCGATAAGCTGATGGAAGCCGTCGCGATCGGAACGAAAGTCGCCTCCGATCAACTGAAGAAAGTCGCCTCGACGAACCTCGGCAACACGCTCTGGAAGCTCGGCGACTGGGATACGGCGCTCCGCTTTTTCAAACAGAACCTCGAACTGTCCGAAACCGAAGGCGATCTCTGGGACCTCGTCACCGCGTACAACAACGTCGGCGTCGTCGAGTTCAGCCGCGGCAATTTCCACGCGGCGTCGACCTACTTCGAGAAAAGCGTGCGCATCGACGAGAAGATCGGCGCGCTCGAATACGAAGCGCTGGCGCGCGAGAATCTCGGCGAGGCGCTCGAAGCGGTCGGGCGCTGGAACGAAGCGCTGACGCACTACACGCGCTGCATCAAGCTGGAGGGCTTCGATGAGTCGCGTGCATCGCGCACCTCCGTCTATGTTCCGCTGGCGCGCCTCACGAACAAGAAAGGCGACATCGCGCGCGCTCTCGAATATGGGCAGAAAGCGCTCATCGCCGCAGAACGCGCGCGCGATGAAGATCTGATCGCCGAGGCGTCGTACATCCTCGCGAACATCGAGGATGAGCGCGAGAACATGCTCGAGAGTCAGAAGCATCTCGCGCGTGCGATGACGATCTTCGAGCTGAACCATACCGTGCAGGGACTGGCGCGTGCGCATACCGCGAGCGCGAGCCTGCTGTTCCGCCAGCAGAAGATCGAAGACGCGGCGAAGCATGCGGAGCTCGGGCGGAAGTACGCGCTGGAGCTCGGCGATCGCTTCAATCTCGCGAAGAACGACTGGATGTGGGGCAAGCTGCTCTACTTCCAGGGCGATCGCGAAGGTGCGGCGGCGAAGTTCGAATCGGCACGCTCGACGTTCGAAGATCTCGACACACCGTACGAGCTCGGGCGGCTCCTCTTCGATATCGGATTGCTGCAGAACGAGCCGGAAGAAGCGACGGTCACGATCCGCAGCGCGATCCGGATTTTCGAGCGGCTCGAGGCGTCACACGATCTCGAGCGCGCACGCGGCGCGCTGTTCCGCATCAAGCCGGCGGGGAAGGCGCCTGATACCACCGTCGTCGGTCTCTACGAAGTCGTCAAGATCATCAACTCGACCCTGAATCTCGAGGAAGTGCTCAATCGAGTGCTCGAAGTCGTGATCCGCCGCCTGCGTGCGGAGCGCGGCATGATTCTGCTCCTCGATCCGATTACGAGCGCATTGCGCACGCGGGTGGTTCGCAACATCAAGGACGATGCAGGCGATTCGAAGCGCTCGCCGCAGTCGATCGTCAAGGAAGTCATCCAGTCGGGACAGTCGGTGATGTCCGCCGACGCGCGTGCCGATTCGCGCTTCGTCGAATCGGAGTCGGTCATCGCGGAGAACATCCTTTCGATTCTCTGCGTGCCGCTGATCATCAAGGATCGAATCGCCGGCGCGATCTACGTCGATCATCGCCAGGCGCGGCATCTGTTCTCGCAGAAGGATCTCTCGTTCCTGGAGGCGTTCTCCGATCAGGCGGCGATCGCGATCGAGAACGCGCGGCTCTACGAAGAGCTGGAGGAGGCGAGGACGCGCCTCTCGCTCGAGAACGAGACGCTGCGCCGCGAGGTGCTCGTCGAGAAGCATCTCGACTCCGTCGTCGGCCAGAGTGAGGCAGTCGCGAAGATCCAGTTCTCGATTCGGAAAGCCTCGAGCGGCAACTCGACGGTGCTCGTGCGCGGTGAATCGGGGACGGGCAAGGGCCTCATCGCGCGGATCATTCACAACGTTTCGCCGCGGCGGAACGGGCCGTTCATCAAGTTCAACTGCGCGGCGCTGCCGGAGACGCTGGCCGAGTCCGAACTATTCGGACATGAGAAGGGCGCATTCACCGGCGCCGATCGCCGCAAGCTCGGACGCTTCGAGCTGGCGAACAACGGCACGATCTTCCTCGACGAAATCGGCAAGATCAATCTGTCGATGCAGGCGAAACTGCTGCGCGTCGTCGAAGACAAGGAGTTCGAGCGCGTCGGCGGAACGCAGACGATCAAGACCGATGTGAAGATCATCGCCGCGACGAACCTCGACATGGAGCGAGCGATCGACGAGGGAACGTTCCGCGAGGATCTCTACTATCGCCTCAACATCATTCCACTCCTCCTGCCGCCGCTGCGCGATCGGAAAGACGACATCCCTCTTCTCTCCGAGCACTTCATCCGCAAGATCTGCCACGACCTCGGCATCGAGACGAAGCGGCTCGAGCATGGCGTGCTCGATCTCTTCATGCGCTACAACTGGCCGGGCAACGTGCGCGAGCTGGAGGCGACGCTGCATCGCGCGATCGTCATGTCGAACGGCGACATGGTCACGCGCCACGACTTCTACGGATTGTTCGGCGAGATGGTGCCTGTCGCGGCGGACGATGCGGGCCCGACGCCGATGCCCTCGACGATCCTCAATCCGATGATCGGCAAGATGGACATCACGAGCGATGTATACGACGAAGTGATGGCCACGGTCGACAAGCAGCTGATCGTGCGCGCGCTCGAGACCTCCGGCGGCCGCATTCGCGAAGCCGCGCGCAGGCTGGGACTCGCACGCAACACGCTGAAGGCCAAGATCCAGAAGTACAACATCTCCGCGCGAGACTAGTCCCTAACTCCGCTTCTGATGACACGACCCTCGTCCGTCCGAGCCTGAGATAGTCCCTTCTCCCCCGCACGGGGAGAAGGTGCCCGAAGGGCG